>JAZKHJ010000021.1:0-17967 GCA_040385485.1 Pseudomonadota bacterium
CATGCCGGGTGGTGTGGCAGGGGTGCCTCCGAATATGGAGGCCCCCTATGCCGATTGGCGGGCGCAGGCGGGCCACCCGCGAGCAGGCGCACCACGGCACTGGTGCTGGGCGTGAGCCGCTCCAGTTGCGCCGCCTCGCCGCGTTCGATGGCTTGCAACACGAGCTCGTGGATGCCACCCACCGCGGCCATCGCCATGGTGGGGGTGAGCACCGGTTCCTGCGCGTTGATCGTCTCCAGCATGTAGTCCGCCAGGTGTTGCATCACCTCGCGGCGCACGGTCGCACCGGCCTGCCCGAGGTGGTGGATCTCCACGAACAGCATGCGGATGAGCTGCGGCCCGGCTGCCAGGTGCGCGAGGTAGGCGCCCAGTGCGTGCTCCACCTGGTCTTGCCAGGGACGCTCGGGCTGCACCGACTCGCGCAACGTGCGCAAGGCCGATGCGCTGGCAGCGCGGTAGAGCTCGAGAAAACACGCGTCCTTGTCGGTGAAATGCTCGTAGAACGTGCGTTTGGAAACCCCGGCCTCGGCCACCACCGCGGCAATGGAGGTGGCCGCCAACCCCTGCGCGGCCGCCACGTGGGCCATGGCCTGCAGCAGGCGTGCACGGTGTTCGTTGGGCAATTCCCCGGTGCCCGGGGTGTTCTTCGGCTTCATGAGCATGGATCTTAGGCGCTCGACCTTGACAGACCCGCGTTCGACGCGCACCATTGCGTTTTGGTACCGATGCGTACCACCTTGAAAACACCCACCCGATCCCACCATGACCGAACTCGTCGTCCGCCGCCTCCTGATCGATCTGGAACCACCCGTGGCGCGCCACTGGTGCGCCAACGACGCCTTCCTCACGGCGTGGTTCAACGCCCTGTCCATGAGCTTCCCCGTGGGCGAACAGTTTTTTCTGGATTCGGTGCGCAACGGCGCCAAAGATCTCCCACCCGAGCAACAAGCCGCGTGGAAAGCGGAAGTGCAAGGCTTCGTCGGCCAGGAGGCCACCCACCGGCGAATCCATGCGCTGTTCAATGCGCAGATCGAACAACACGGGTTGGTGAACACCTGGGGTCCCCGCATCGAAGAGCGCATGAAAGTGCTGGCAGGTGCCGATCCGCGCCACCACCTGGCCATCACCGCCGCCAACGAACACTTCACGGCCCTGTTCGCCGAATGGATGCTCTCGCACGCCGAGGTGTTCAACCACACCGAACCACGACTGAAGAACCTCTGGCTCTGGCACAGCGCCGAGGAGTCCGAGCACAAAAGCACCGCATTCGACCTCTACCAGGCCCTGGGCGGCAGCCACGCCTGGCGCGTGAAATGGATGCGCCGCGTCACGGTGTTCTTCCTCACCGATGCCCTGCGTCAGACCGCGCTCAACCTGCACCGCGACGGCACGCTGTGGCGCTGGTCCACCTGGCGCAGCGCAGCCCGGCACCTGCTCGGGCGCGAGGGTTTGCTGAGCAACAGCTTCAAACCCTGGCGGGCCTATTTCCGGTCTGATTTCCACCCCAACCAGCAGTCGAGCGATCTCTCAAGCAACTGGCTGGAGCGCAACGCCGACCAGTACACGCGTGTCGGGGCGGGTTGAGTCCGCTTGCCCTGCACTACCCCGTGGGGTGTCATCGATAATGACCGGATGTCCGAACGTGTCATCCCCCTGATCGATCAGCGCCTCGTCAACACCGTGGCGCGCATCCCCACCGTGCCGGTGGCACCCACCGGCCTGCTCGGCGATGCCCTGGGCCGCCCGCTGCGCGACCTGCGCATCAGCGTCACCGACCGGTGCAATTTCCGCTGCAGTTACTGCATGCCCAAGGAAATCTTCGACAAGGACTACGCCTACCTGCCGCACAGTTCGCTGCTGACCTTCGAAGAGATCACCCGCGTGGCCACGCAATTCGTGGCGCACGGCGTGCAGAAGATCCGCCTCACCGGTGGGGAGCCGCTGCTGCGCAAGAACCTGGAAATCCTCATTGAGCAACTGGCCGCCCTGCGCACCACCGAAGGCCAGCCGCTGGACATCACGCTGACCACCAACGGCTCGCTGCTCAAACGCAAAGCCGCTTCGCTCAAGGCCGCGGGTCTGCAGCGTGTGACCGTGAGTCTGGACGGCCTGGACGACGCCATCTTTCGCGCCATGAACGACGTCGACTTTCCCGTGGCCGACGTGCTTGAGGGCATCGAGGCCGCGCAGGCCGCGGGTCTGGGTCCAATCAAGGTCAACATGGTGGTCAAGCGCGGCACCAACGATCACGAAATTTTGCCGATGGCGCGCCACTTCAAAGGCACCGGCATCGTGCTGCGCTTCATCGAGTACATGGACGTGGGTGCCACCAACGGCTGGCGCATGGACGAGGTACTGCCCAGCGCCGATGTCGTGCAGCGCATCCATCAAGAGCTGCCTCTGGTGCAGCTGGGCGCCGCCGCACCGGGCGAAACCGCCGAGCGCTGGGGCTATGCCGATGGCTCGGGCGAGATCGGCGTGATCAGCAGCGTGACCCAGGCTTTCTGCAGCGACTGCAACCGCGCCCGACTGTCCACGGAAGGCCAGCTCTATCTCTGCCTCTTCGCCAGTCAAGGACACGACCTGCGACCGCTCATTCGAGGCGGCGCCTCCGACGAACAACTGGCCGGTGCGATTGCGGCCATCTGGCAAGGCCGAAGCGACCGCTATTCCGAACTGCGCGCCAGCCTGCCGCCTGACGCATCAACTGGCACCCGCCGCGTCGAAATGAGCTACATCGGTGGCTAGACAATGACCCCCACGCTCCACCGCTGCGCGGGTCGCTGCCCCCCAAGGGGGCTGGCCTTGCTTGGGGCGGCCCTGCGCTGCGGCCTTCTCACTTCGACAACATGATCCATACCCACGAAATCACAGCCCTCGTCCTGGCCGGTGGCCGCGGCTCCCGCATGGGTGGGCTCGACAAGGGCCTGCAGAATTTCAACGGCACACCGCTGGCGCTGCACACGGTCTTGCGCCTGCAGATGCAGGAAGGCGGCTTGATCGGTGAACTCATGCTCAACGCCAACCGCAACCTGGCTGCCTACGAAGCCTTTGGTGCGCCAGTGTGGCCCGACACCATGAGCGACTTCGCCGGGCCACTGGCGGGTTTCATGACCGGCCTGGAGCGCTGCGAAACACCCTACATGCTCACCGTGCCGTGCGACACGCCCCTGTTCCCCTTCGATCTGGCCCGGCGCCTGGCGCAGGCCTTTGAAGACGAGAGCATCGAGATCGCCATGGCCGCCGCGCCCGAGGAAGACGGGCAACTGCGCCCGCAGCCGGTGTTCTGCCTGATGCGCGTTGAACTGCTGGAGAGCCTGGTGGTCTTCACGCAAGCGGGCGGTCGAAAGATCGATCAGTGGACGGCGAAGCACAAGACCGTCATCGTGCCGTTCAATCTGCCCGGTGACGATCCACGAGCCTTCCACAACACCAACACCCTGGCCGAGCTGCACGCGCTGGAAAAGAGCTGATCCCATGAAGTCGATCGAACAGATCGCAGCCGAGCTGCAGGGCTACGACCCCAAGGCCCTGAGCGCCGAGCGGGTCAACGATTTCCTGGCCCGACTGGTGGAGCCCGTGACCGCGACCGAAGAGGTGGGCGTGTTCGAGGCGCTGGACCGCACGCTGGCCGCTGATGTGGTCTCGCCCATCAGCGTGCCACCGCACGACAACTCGGCCATGGACGGTTTCGCCTTCGACAGCCAGTTGCTCAAGCCGGGCCAGCCGCTCAAGCTGCGCGCGGCCGGTACTGCCTTCGCCGGCAAGGTCTGGGCGGGCGCGTTGGGCGCCGACCAGTGCCTGAAGATCATGACCGGCGCCATCATGCCGGCCGCTCTGGACACCGTGGTGCCGCTGGAGTTCGTGAAGATCGATGGCGACGTGGTCGAGATTCCGCCCGGCGTGGTGAAGGCGGGTGACAACCGCCGGCTGCTCGGCGAAGACCTGATGGCTGGTCAGCCGGCGTTGCGCAAGGGCCAGACGCTGGGCCCCGCCGCACTCGGCCTGATCGCCAGCCTGGGCCTGCCGACAGTGACGGTGTTCCGCCGCATCAAGGTCGCATATTTCTCCACCGGTGACGAGATCCTGACGCTGGGTGAACCGATCCGCGAAGGTGCGGTGTTCGACAGCAACCGCTACACGGTGTTCGGACTGCTCAAGCGCATGGGGGTGGACGTGATCGACATGGGCGTGGTGCCCGACGAGCCGGCGCAGCTCGAAGCCGCCTTCCGCACCGCCGCCACACAGGCCGACGCAATCATCACCAGCGGTGGTGTGAGCATGGGCGAGGCCGACCACACCAAGGCCATGATGAAACAGCTGGGCGACGTGGCCTTCTGGCGCATTGCCATGCGACCGGGGCGCCCGATGGCGGTGGGGCGCATCACGGAGGCTGGCAAATCATCTGTGCTGTTCGGGTTGCCCGGAAATCCAGTGGCCGTGATGGTCACGTTTCTGGCCTTCGTGCGCCCTGCCCTGCAGCGGCTCATGGGCGGCGCGGCCACTGCCCCGGTGCTGTTGCAGGCGCACTCTCTGGAGCCGCTGCGCAAGAAGCCTGGGCGCACCGAATATCAGCGCGGCATCGTCAGCAAGGCGGCCGACGGTTCGCTCACGGTTCGCATCACCGGCAACCAGGGCTCGGGGGTTCTCAGCTCCATGGTCGAGGCCAATGGCCTGATCGTGCTGCACCACTCGCAGGGTGACGTATCCGTTGGCGACAGCGTTGACGTGATGATGTTTTCCGGGGTGGTCTGAGTTTTTTTCCGGCTGGTCCGGTCATCGGCGACCACGATGGCGCTTGGTCAGTGGGCAAACCAACATCACTTCGGCTCGTGGACGCGGTGCGTTCTGCGCAGCGGCATCAAGGAGGAGACCCGGCGCAGCCGGGTCGGGGGACAGCCGCGGAGCAGAGCGCACCGCGTCCTCGAGCCCGCGAGGTGCAGGCACGAAACCCCGCACCAGCGAATCACTTCGCCGGAACCGCCTCTGCATGACCGTCCTCACCAGCCAGCGGGTGCTTCGGTTTGTGTGACTTCGCACGAGACAACAGCGAATACATGGTGGGCACCACGAAGATGGTGAGCAAGGTGCCCACGCTCATGCCGCCCACGATCACCCAGCCAATCTGCTGGCGGCTCTCGGCGCCAGCACCACTGGCCAGCGCCAGCGGAATGGCGCCCAGCACCATGGCGCCGGTGGTCATGAGGATCGGGCGCAAACGCAGCGCCGCCGAGCGTTTCACCGCCTCCAGCTTGTCCACCCCCTGCTCGCGCAACTGGTTGGCGAACTCCACGATCAGGATGCCGTGTTTGGTGATCAGGCCCACCAGCGTGATGAGACCGATCTGGCTGAACACGTTGAGCGTGCCTCCGGACAGCTTGAGCGCCAGCAGCGCACCGAGCATGGACAGCGGAACACTGAGCAGGATGATCAGCGGATCGACGAAGCTCTCGAACTGGGCCGCGAGCACCAGGTAGATGAACAGCAGCGAAAGCACGAACACGATGGCCAGCGAGCCCGACGAATTTCGGAACTCGCGGCTCTGACCGTTGAGGTCGGTGGCATAGCCCGCGGGCAGAATTTCAGACGCGGTCTGCTCCATGAACGCCAGTGCCTCTCCCAGCGAATAGGTGGGGCTGATGTTGGCCGTGATCGACGCACTGCGCCGCTGCCCGAAGTGGTTGAGTTCACGTGGCACCACCACCTCGCGGGTGGTCACCAGAGAGCCCAGCGGGATCATCGCGTCACCGCGCCCGCGCACGAACAGGCGGTCGATGTCCTCGGGTGTGCTCCGGTTGGCGGAGACGGTCTGCACCACCACGTCGTACTGCTCGCCGTCGCGCTTGTAGCGCGTGACCACACGCCCGCCCAACATGGTCTCGACCGTGCGCGCGATGGTGTCCACGCCAACGCCCATGTCGGCCGCGCGTTCGCGATCCACGTCCATGCGAATCTCGGGTTTGTTCAGGCGCAGGTCGGTGTCGACCTGCACGAAGCCGGGGTTCTGCGCCAGCCGGTCCTGGAACTTGCGCACGTTGGCCGACAGGTTTTCATAAGAATCGCTGGTGACGATCACGAAGTTGATCGGTCGCTCGCGAAAGCCCTGGCCGAGCGATGGCGGCGTGATGGGGAAGGCGCTGACGCCCGGCAGCGCCGCCATGCCCGGGGTCATGGCGCGCGCGATCTCCATCGTGGTGCGGTCGCGCTCCTCCCAGGCCTTGCCGCGCATCACCACGCTTGCCTGCGCCACCGAAGGGTTCCCCACGATGGTGAAAATGCGGTCGAACTCTGACTGCTCCATCGCCATTTTCTCGATCGCCTCGGCGTAACGGCGCGTGTAGGCCAGCGTTGCACCGTCGGGTCCGTTGATGTTGGCCAGCACGACGCCACGGTCTTCCATGGGTGCGAGCTCCGAGCGTGTGGTCTGCAGCAACCACCAGCTGCCAGCGGCGCTGGACACCATCACCGCAACGACCAGCCAGCGCACGTTCAAGGAGCGGCCCAGAGCGCGGTCGTAGGCCGTGTTCACACCCGTGAGAACGCGTTCCATGAACCGATCGAATCGACCCGGCTTCTCCGTATGCCGCAGCAGTTTGGAGCACATCATGGGCGAGAGCGTGAGCGCCACGAAGCCAGAGACCACCACGGCACCGGCCAGCGCCAGCGCGAATTCGGCAAACAGACGCCCGGTGCGTCCCGGTGTGAAGGCCAGCGGTGCATACACCGCCGCCAGTGTCAGTGTCATCGCAACGATGGCGAAGCCGATCTCCCGGGCACCCTGGATGGCGGCCTCGAAGGGCTTCATGCCCTCTTCGATGTGTCGGTAGATGTTCTCCAGCATCACGATCGCGTCGTCCACCACCAGGCCGATGGCCAGCACCAGGGCCAGCAGCGTGAGGGTGTTGATGGAGAAGCCGAACAGCGCCATCAGCGCGAACGAGCCGATCAAGCTCACGGGAATGGTGATCAACGGGATGATCGACGCGCGCAGTGTGCGCAGGAAGACGAAGATCACCAGCGCCACCAGCACCGCCGCCTCGGCGATGGTGGTGTACACGGCCTTGATCGAGCGGTCGATGAAGATCGAGTTGTCGTTGGCCACCTCGATGCTGACGCCCTCGGGCAGTTCCTCGATGATGCGCGGCAGCATCTCCTGCACCGCAGCCGAGAGCTCCAACGGATTGGCCGTCGCCTGGCGGATCACACCCAGAGAGATGGCGTCGCGCCCGTTGTAGCGAACCGAGGTGCGCTCGTCCTGCGGTGCCTGCTCCACGCGCGCCACATCATCGATGCGAATGGTCTGACCGCTGACGGTGCGGATGCCGATGGCACGGAACTGCTCCGGCGTCTGCACGTCGGTGGCGGCAGTCACGTTGAACTCGCGCAGCGAACTCTCGATGCGACCGGCCGGCACTTCCAGGTTGGAGCGGCGCAGCGCGTCCTCCACGTCCTGCACGGTCAGGCCGTAGGCGGCGAGACGGTCGGGGTCGATCCAGATGCGCATGGAAAAGCGCCGCTCACCCCAGACACGCACATCGGCCGCTCCAGGCGCGGTCTGCAGCCGGGGTTTGATGAGCCGATTGGCCAGATCGCTGAGTTCCAGCGACGTGATGGTGTCGGAGTTGAGCGCCAGCCAGATGACCGGCGAGGCGTCGGCCTCGACCTTGGCGATGGTGGGCTCGTCAACGTCATCGGGCAGGCGCTGGCGCACGCGGCTGACCTTATCGCGCACGTCGGCAGCGGCGGAGTCGGGGTCGCGCTCCAGCTTGAAGCGCACGGTGATCTGGCTCTGTTCCTGGCGGCTGATGGAGGTGATGATGTCCACACCCTCGATGCCGGCAAGCGAATCCTCCAGCACCTTGGTGACCTGCGACTCGATGACCTCGCTGGAAGCGCCGCCGAAGCGCGTCGTGACGGTGACGGTGGGTTCGTCGATGCGCGGATACTCGCGCACGGTGAGGCCCGTGAACGACACGAAGCCGATCAGCAGAATGAGCAACGACAGCACGGTCGCGAACACCGGGCGCCGGATGGCAATTTCAGGCAGTTGCATGGGGATTCCCGTGGATCGGCGGCGTCAGGGCGTGACGGGCTGGCGCGCCTGCGAGGCGCCTTTGGTGGTTGAAACCGTGTTCACCACCCGCACGGCAGTGCCGTCACGCTGCAGGCGCTGCTGTCCAGCCACCACCACCGTGTCGCCTGAAGCCACACCGTTGACGATCTGAACGACGGACCCGCGCCGCACGCCCGGTTCAACCTCGACCCGGCGCGACAGCAACTTCTTGGCGTCCCCCTGCCCTTGCTCGTCAAGCAGGAAGACGAACTGCTTGCCCCCTTGGGGCACCATGGCCTCTTCAGGCACAACCAGCGCGGCGTCGTTGACCGAAAAAACGATCAGCACGCGCGCAAACATGCCGGGGCGCAGATCGGCGCCCGGTGTCCTGGGCATCACCGCGCGCACCGAGATCGAACGCCCATTGGCGTCCAGCAGGGGGTCGACGGCCAGCACCTTGGCCTCGAAACTCTGGCCCGGCAAGGCATCGAGCTGCACCTGCACGCCCTGCCCCGATGCAATGCGGCTCTGGTAGCGCTCGGGCAGGCGAAAATCCACGGTCAGCAGCGAGGTATCTTCCAGATTCACCAGGTCGTCGCCATCGCCCACGTACTGACCCAGGTTGATGCTGCGCAGGCCCACGGTGCCGTTGAAGGGGGCCGTGATGCGCATGCGCTGCATGCGTGCCGTGGCCAGGGCCACCTGGGCTTCGGCCACCTGCAGATTGGCCTGGCTTTCTTCAACCACGCGGGTGGCCACGAAATTCTCCGCCACCAGTTCCTGGTTGCGCTTGAGATTGGCACGGGCGATCGACAGCTGGGCTTGCGCCTGACTCAGCTCGGCGCGCTGCAAGGTGTCGTCCAGCTGCACCAGCAGCTGACCCGCCTTCACATGCGCTCCGTCGGCAAACGCGATGCGGGCAACCCGGCCACTGACCTCGGGCTTGAGCGTGACGCTCTGGCGCGAACGCAGCGTGCCCACCGCCTGGGCGTCGTCCTGCAGTCGCATGGCCTTGACTTTGGTCACCTCCACCCCCGGCGGCGCACCAGTGCCGCCGCCGCCACTCGCCCGTGTGGCGGCCGCTGTCCCGTTCGCTCCCGGGGCAGCCGCCGCTGCGGAGGGTTTGTTCTGCAGCCACCAGGCCGCACCGGAGGCCACGGCAATGCCCGCAACCGCCACCAGCACATAGATCATCTTCTGGGCCATGGTGTCTCTAGTGGAATTTCAAAGGGATGTGTCGGGCCACCGCACTGAGGTCAGCCGTGCATCGATGGCATGCTCACGATCTTTGCAATGTAGCAGTGCTGAGCGCCGCGCAGGCGTGAAGTTCCCAACGCCGAAGACGCATTGAGAAGTTCATGAGCCAGGAACTCCCCGGTTGGCCAGCGCGTCTGCTCGCTCATTGCCCGGATCGCCCGCATGGCCTTTCACCCAGTGCCATTCGATCTGGTGAATGCCGCCATGCACCAAGGCGTCCAGCCGCTGCCAGAGTTCGGCATTTTTCACCGGCTGCTTGGCTGCGGTGATCCACCCCTTGCGCTTCCAGCCGTGGATCCATTCGGTGATGCCCTTGCGCACATATTCGCTGTCGAGATAGAGCGACACGCGGCAGGGTCGCTTGAGCGCGGCCAGCGCCTCGATCACCGCGGTCAGCTCCATGCGGTTGTTGGTGGTGTCACGCTCGCCGCCCCACAACTCCTTCTCGAACCCTTCCGAGCGCAAGTACACGCCCCAGCCGCCAGGCCCCGGGTTGCCCTTGCAGGCACCGTCGGTGTAGATCACCACATGGTTCAAACGTCAAACTCCTGAAAAAATGGAAATGGATGGCCGCACACGACGGCTCAGCGCCGGTTGGCCACCGGCACGGGCGCTGGCGTCGCAACGCGGCGGGGCTTCCAGGCCGGCCCCAGCAGGCGCATGCCGCGCACGCGCTTGACCGCCACCACGAAATACACCGCGCCGAAGATGGGCCACCAGCGGGCACCGGCCCGGTCCATCCAGGCGGTGCGCTGCAACCATTTGTCGGTTTTCATCGCTGGGCGGTAGCAGCCGAAGCGGTCCGACTCTACTTCAAAACTCAGCAGACGCAGCCAGTCCCGCAGGCGCCAGGGCCCGATGAATTCACCCGCATCCGGCAGGAAGAGATCGGGCGTTCCCAGCACGCCCACGCGCCCGCTCAACCGGGCCCGCCCCTGGCGCAAACCCCACAGGCTGCCCGGGTTGAAGCCGGAGATCACCACCCGACCCTCGGGTACCAGCACGCGCTCCACCTCGCGCAACACCTGGTGAGGATCGGCGCTGAGCTCCAGCGTGTGCGGCAACACGACAAGATCGAGGCTGGCCGCGGGAAACGGCAGGGCCGCCGCGTCGGTGATCAGTGCAACCCGCATGCGCCCGGGCTGCTCGTTCGAGTCGCTCGCTTGCGTATTCTGTGCAACCAGGGATTGGAGTTCTTCCGGCAGTGCCAGCCAGCGGTGCGGCATGCGGTTGGACTTCAAGGTCTGCAATTCGGGCAGCCCCAACTGCATGGCGTTGTAGCCAAAAAGATCGGCCACCGCCAGGTCGAATTGCGTTTGCTCCCAGCCCAGCAAATACTGGCCAGGCGGGGTCTGAAACCATTCGGTCAACCCTGTCAAATTTTCGGTCATGGGTGGCGTGGGAGGGGCGATGAAACAGCCGAAGTCTGCGACACTGCAAACCACTGCGAAAGCCCCCCCGGACTCTACACGTCCTCACCGCATCGACGCACGCCCCGACCCCATGGAACTGTTCCCCCTGCCGGCCTTCAGCGACAACTACATCTGGATCCTCCACGACAGTCAGCGCGCGCTGGTGGTCGATCCCGGCGAGTCTCATGGCGTGCTGGCCTGGCTGGAGCAACACAGCCTGAAACTCGACACCATCCTGGTCACCCACCACCACGCCGACCACACTGGTGGCGTGGCAGCGCTGCGCGATGCCACGGGCGCACACGTGATCGGTCCGGCCTTCGAGCCCATGCCCGAGCCCCTGCAGCGCGTGAGCGCCGGTGAACACGTGGATGTGCTCGGCCTGCGCTTCGAGGTGATTGAAGTGCCGGGCCACACCGCCGGCCACATTGCCTTCTATGCCGCCGACGCCGAAGGCACGCCGCTGCTCTTCTGCGGGGACACGCTGTTCTCGGGCGGCTGCGGCCGTCTTTTTGAAGGCACGCCAGCGCAGATGCTCGACTCCCTCACCCGCCTGGCGGCCCTGCCCGCAGCCACACGCGTGTGCTGTACCCATGAGTACACGCTGTCCAACCTGAAGTTCGCCCAGGCCATCGAGCCCGACAATGGCGCCCTCGCCGCTTACGTTGCGAAATGCCAGCAACAACGCGCCCAGAACTTTCCCACCTTGCCCAGCTCCATCGGAGTGGAAAACAGCATCAACCCGTTCCTGCGCACCGCAGAGGCGGCCGTGGTGCGATCGGCTCAAGCCCACGAGCCGGCCACCACCGCCGACGCCGTGTCGGTCTTCGCCACGCTACGGACCTGGAAAAACAACTTCAAATGACGCACGCTTTCGCCTTGCCTTCCCCCACGCCTTACCTCTCTCGCAACCGCCGTTGGTGGAGCACTGCCGCCCTCGCAGCCGGTCTCTTTCTCTCAGGCTGTGCCACGGTCGACAACGGCAGCAACAGCACGCCGGCACCATCGGCCACCGACCCGTTCAGCAACCGCGCGAGCACCACGCCGCGCCTTCCTTCGTACCGCTTGCCGGGCGACGTCCCTCTGAGCGACATCGGCGTGGCCAGCACCAGCGTGCCCCCCGTGACCCTGCTGGCTGCACCGGCGGACCTGTGGGAGCGAATCCGCCGCGGTTTTGCCATGACGGATCTGGACAACGACCTGGTGCGCGACCAGGAACGCTGGTACGCCACAAGGCCCGACTATATCCAGCGCATGACCGAGCGTTCCAGCCGCTACCTGTTTCACATCGTCGAAGAGATCGAACGCCGCAACATGCCGATGGAGCTGGCCTTGTTGCCCTTCATTGAAAGCGCGTTCAACCCTCAGGCGGTGTCCAGCGCGCGCGCCGCCGGCATGTGGCAGTTCATGCCGGCCACCGGCCAGTCGTTTGACCTCAAGCAAAACGTCTTTCGCGACGACCGACGCGACGTGCTGGCCTCCACACGCGCCGCGCTCGACTACCTCCAGCAGCTGCACGGCCGTTTCGGTGACTGGCACCTCGCGCTGGCGGCCTACAACTGGGGCCAGGGGAACGTGAACCGAGCCATCACCCAAAACAAGCGCCTGGGGATGCCCACCGGCTACCTGGACATCAACATGCCGCTGGAGACGCGCACTTACGTACCCAAGCTGCAGGCTGTGAAAAACATCATGGCCCGGCCGCAGGCATTCAACGCCACCCTGCCACTGATCGGCAACCACCCGTTCTTCGACACCGTCACGCTCGACCGCGACATCGACGTGGCCGTGATCGCTCGCCTGGCAGAAGTGAGCGAGGCGGACTTTCGCGCGCTCAACCCATCGCTCAAGCAACCTGTGGTGATGGCCGCCGGCACGCCAAACATCCTGCTGCCCTGGGACAACGCGGTGATCTTCCAGACCAAGCTGCAATCGCACAATGGCGCGCTGGCCAGTTGGACCGCGTGGGTCGTGCCCACCACCATGACAGTGGCGCAGGCAGCCTCGCGTGTGGGCATGAGCGAATCCGAGCTGCGCGAGATCAACAACATCCCGCCGCGCATGAGCCTGCGCGCCGGCTCCAGCCTGCTGGTGCCGCGCACCGGGCAGCGCAACAACGACGTGCCCCTGCACGTGGCCGACAACGGCCAGCTCAACCTGCAACCTGACGTGGTGTTGCGGCGTTCTGTGGTCAAGGCGCGCAAGGGCGACACCCTGGCACGTCTGGCGCAACGCTACGGCGTGAGTGCGGTCAGCGTGGCCGGCTGGAACAACATGGCAGTGAATGCTGCCCTCAAGCCCGGTCAGCAAGTGAAGCTGATGCTGCCCAAGCGGATCTCGCTGGCGGCGTCTGGCGGCACCCCCTCGAAGAAGGCAGCGGCCAGCAGCGGTACCCGCAAGGTCGCCAAGAGCGCGAGCGAACCCACCAAGGCAAAGGCCAAAGTGGCGACCAAGAAAAAAGCCTCCAAGGCGGTGGCATCAAGCAGCGCCAAAACGCGCCTGGCCTCCAGCGCCAAGACCGACAAGAAGCCCTGATCCCGTGCGCCTCAGGCCTTGAAGCGGGCCTTGGCCTTGCGGGCGAATACGTTGGTGAACGTGCTCGGCAGATCAAAGCGGTCCATCGACCCGGGCTCATCGAACTGGGCCACCAGGCGCGCCGCGATCTCCGGCCCCTCGTCGGGCATCAGGCCGTCGGGTGACCAGGACTCGCGCGCCCGGTTGAATGCCGCCAGGTAGAGCGAACGGTCCCCCTGAAAGTAGCGCTCCGGCACCACCTTGATGATGTCGGATGGCCCCGCCGTCTGCAGCCATTTGAGTGCATGCACCATCGCGTCTGCCATGGACTGGCTGGCGCGCGGAAACTGGGTGAGAAATGCACTGGTGGCGCACAGACAGGCCGACGGCATCGGCCCGCCGAACACATCGGCATTGCCGCGCACGCTGCGTGTGTCGGCCACCACCTTCAACTCACCTCCCTGCTCCAGTTGCGTCACCGTCGGGTCGGTGTAGCTGATGGCATCCAGAGCGCCGTTGCGAAACGCAGAGATCGCGGCCCAGGCATTCGGAATGGCCACAAACTGCACGTCACCAGAGCGCAGGCCGCCGCGGCTGAGCACTGCACGTGCCACACGGTGCGCGGAAGACCCCATGGCCTGCACCCCCACCCGTTTGCCCCTGAGATCAGACAATTGCCGGTAGTGTGCGAATGTCTTGGTCGACACGCCCACCACGATCTGTGGCGTGCGTCCCTGCAACACGAACGACTGCAAGCTCTGACCGCGCACCTGCCAGGCGATCGTGCTGCTGTAGGGCGCGGACAGTGCATGGACCGCGCCCGAGAGCAAGGCCTGCATGGCTTGTGACGCTTCCGCGAAGTCCCGCACCTCCACGTCCACACCTTCGCTGGCAAAGTAGCCCAACCGGTCGGCAATGGTGAGGGGCAGACAGGAGAAGTCGGTGCGGTTGTCCACCGCGATCACCAGCTTGGGGGCGTTGCGCGGCAAGGGTGCGGCGGGCGGCACGACCAATTGAGCGCGCAGGTCTGGCGCGCCTGCAGCCAATGCTGCCGCAGCCACCACACGACCCCAATCTCTTCGCTTGAGCATGCCCCCGTGTCCTCTCTGTATTGCTTTATGAATACACGGAGATTAGGGCGCCTCCTTCAGGTCCGCATCGGGACCATTCCCGAGCGGGTTTGTACCGAGCGTTTTCAGGGTGTTTTTTGCAAGCTGATGTAACCGCGACACCAGTGCGGCAATGTGCTCAGGAGAACAGGATCGCGACGTTCACCAGGAAGGCCAGCCCCCACACCAAACTGCGCACGGTGGCCAGGTCGGCCACGTACATCATGATGTAGAGCAGGCGCAGCACGATGTAGAGGAAGGCCAGCACGTCCAGCCGGAGTTGCGAGGCACCAAGCTGGTGGGCGATGATCACCGCGCCCATGAAAAACGGCAGTGCTTCAAAGCTGTTGGCCTGCGCTGCGTTGGCGCGGGCGCGCCAATCGGTCTGCTTCGCGAGCCATTGACGTGGGTGGTGGTTGTCAAAGCCGCCCTGGCGTCTGGGCGTGGACAACATGCCCCACTTGGCCAGACCCGCGCACAGGATCGGCAATACCGACGCCACGAGCACGCACCAATAGGCCACGGTCAATCCCGCCAATTTCATGGGAGGTTCTTTCAAGAAAATTGAATCGATGCGCTCAACGCCGGTCCACCAGCGCGTGGGCAATGGTGCCCAGGTCCACGTATTCCAGTTCACTGCCCACCGGCACGCCTCGGGCCAGGCGCGTCACCTGCACCCCACGCCCCTTGAGCGCCTGGGCGATCACGTGCGCGGTGGTTTCGCCCTCGGCGGTGAAGTTGGTCGCCAGGATCACCTCACGCACCTCGGACACACCGGTCGGCGTCTGGGCCGGTGCGTCGATGCGGTCGAACAGCTTCTGCAAGCCAATGTCGTGCGGCCCCACCCCATCCAGCGGGCTGAGCTTGCCCATCAGCACGAAGAACAGGCCCTTGTAGGCGCCCGTGCGCTCCATGGCAGCCTGGTCGGCCGGTGTCTCCACCACACACAGCTGGCTGCGGTCGCGCCGCGGGTCCAGGCAGGTGTGGCAGATGGCTTCTTCGGTGAAGGTGTGGCACAGCGCGCAGTGCTGCACGGAAGCGGCGGCGTGCTCAAGCGCGCGGGCCAGATGCAAGGCGCCTTCGCGGTCGTGTTGCAGCAAATGAAACGCCATGCGCTGGGCCGACTTGACACCTACGCCCGGCAAGCGGCGCAGGGCCTGGACCAGATGTTCAAGGGAATGGGCTTCGGCCATGCACTCGGTCAGCGGGCGTCAGAAAGGAAACTTCATGCCACCGGGCAGGCCTGGCATGCCGGCGGTGATCTTGCCCATCTTCTCGGCCGAGGTTTCCTCAGCCTTGCGCACCGCCGCGTTGAACGCTGCTGCCACCAGGTCTTCAAGCATGTCCTTGTCGTCGGTCAGCAGGCTGGGGTCGATGGTGATGCGTTTGACATCGTGCTTGCAGGTCATGACCACCTTGACAAGACCGGCACCGGACTCGCCCATGACTTCGACGAAGGCCAGTTCGTCCTGTGCCTTTTTCAGGTTGTCCTGCATGGCCTGGGCCTGCTTCATCAGGCCGGCGAGTTGTCCTTTGTTGAACATGCTGTGTCTTTCTTTGTAGGAGTGAATGAGGCTCAGGCCCGAGTGGCCTTGAGCGTGCCAGGGACGATTCTGCCGCCAAAGTCGCGCATCATGGTCTGCACGAATGGATCCCCCATGATCTGCGCTTCGGCCTGGCGCTGCAGCCGCTCGGCCTCCAACGCCAGGCGTTTGGCCGGTGAGTCGATCACGGTGCCGATCTCCACCACCAGACGCACCTGGTGGCCAATGGTTTGCAGGGCCGTGGCCAGGCGTTCACGGCTGTTGCCCTGGTTGAGCGACTCGCGCTCCACGCGCAGCACCCAGCGGTCGGTGTCGCGCGCCAGCAGCTGAGACTGCAGGCCCAACTCACGCACCAGCGCCGAAATCGTTTCATTGCGCACCAGTTGCATGATGGCGTCGAACCAGAAATCGCCCTCTTCGCTGGAAGCGATGGGCGCCAGACCGGACGGTGCTGCTTGCGCGCGGACTTGAGGTTGGTCCGCGCGGCCCGGCTCACCCGCATCGCGCACGGGAATGGCCACCGTGCGACTCGGGGTGGGCGCGGTCTCGGGGTTCTCTTCCCACGGAGGGCCGTCGTCTTCGGGCCAGGGTGCATCGTCCATCTCGGGCGAGGCAGCGGCTTGACTGGCGGGTGCAGCAACCGGTGGCGGCTGGACCCCCACGGGCTGGGGGACCGGCGCTGCGACGGGGGCGGCAACCGGCACCACGACAGGGGATGCAGCGGGCACCACACGCACCACCGAAGCACTCACCGGCGCGGCGGCCACCACCGGTGGTGGTGCCGCCTCAGCGGGTTTCAGAGTTTTTTTTTCCGCTGCGACCACCGGCGAGCTCGCCGGCTTGAACGCCAGCAGCCGCAGCAGCACCATGGTCAATCCCGCGTATTCGTCGGGTGCCAGGCCGAGCTCGACCCGACCGTGCAGGCACAAGCTGTAAAGCAACTGGGTCTCATCAGCGGGCAGGCTGCCGGCCAGACGTTCGATCTCAATGTCGTCCGGGTCTTCCAGGCCATCGGCGGGCGCGCGGCCCGGCACCGCCTGCAGCACCGCCATGCGCTGCAGCACGCCGGTCATGTCTTCCAGCGTGGTGGCGGCATTCAGCCCGTTGAGGCGCAAGGCGTCGATGGTGTCCACCACCGTGGCGCCGTCGGCCCGCGCCAGCGCGTCGATCAGGCGCAGCACATAGGACCGGTCCACCGCGCCCAACATCTGGCGCACCGTGGCCTCCTGCAACTGGCCCCCGCCGAAGGCAATCGCCTGGTCGGTGAGCGAGAGCGCGTCGCGCATGGAGCCGCGCGCCGCGCGCGAGATGAGGCGCAGGGCCTGCGTTTCGGCGGGCACTTGCTCTGCCTGCAGCACCTGTATCAGGTGCTCCTGCACCGTCTCTGGCGCCATGGGCCGCAGGTTGAACTGCAGACAGCGCGAGAGCACGGTGACGGGTACCTTCTGCGGGTCGGTCGTGGCCAGCACGAACTTGAGGTACTCGGGCGGTTCTTCCAGCGTCTTCAACATGGCGTTGAACGCCGTGTTGGTCAACATGTGAACCTCGTCGATCATGAAGACCTTGAAGCGGCCCTGCACCGGCTTGTAGACCGCCTGCTCGAGCAAGGCCTGCACCTCGTCCACGCCGCGGTTGGAAGCGGCATCGAGTTCGGTGTAGTCGACGAAACGGCCGCTGTCGATGTCGGTGCAGGCCTGGCACACGCCACAGGGTTCGGCGGTGATGCCGCCCTGCCCGTCGGTGCCCAGGCAGTTGAGCGACTTGGCGAGGATGCGCGAGACCGTGGTCTTGCCCACGCCGCGCGTGCCGGTGAACAGGTAGGCGTGGTGCAGCCGCTGGGTGGTCAGCGCGTTGGAGAGCGCCTGAACCACATGGCCCTGGCCTACCATTTCGGTGAAATTGCGCGGGCGGTATTTGCGGGCCAGAACGACATAGGACATGCGGTCGATTCTAAGCGGCGGGTTATGGGCCAAAGCCCTGCGCCACCACAGCGCATCGCCTACAATCACCCTCGACGGGCCTTCCCGCATGGTGAAGCGGCCAACCGGGTCAGGTGGGGAACCAAGCAGCCCTAACTG
>JAZKHJ010000022.1:0-2300 GCA_040385485.1 Pseudomonadota bacterium
TCGTGGGGTTCAGGCCCTTGGGGCAGACGTCCACGCAGTTCATGATGGTGTGGCAGCGGAACAGGCGGTAGGGGTCTTCGAGGTTGTCCAGGCGCTCGGCCGTGCCCTGGTCGCGGCTGTCGGCGATGAAGCGATAGGCTTGCAGCAGACCGGCGGGACCGACGAACTTGTCGGGGTTCCACCAGAAGCTGGGGCAGCTTGTGGAGCAACTCGCGCACAGGATGCACTCGTACAGGCCGTTGAGCTCGTCGCGCTCTTCGGGGCTCTGCAGGCGCTCCTTTTCGGGCGGCACGGTGTCGTTGATCAGGTAGGGCTTGATGCTGTTGTACTGCTTGAAGAACAGCGTCATGTCCACGATCAGGTCGCGCACCACGGGCAGGCCGGGCAGCGGCTTGAGCGTGATCACGCCGGGCAGCGTGTTCATGTTGGTCAGGCAGGCCAGTCCGTTCTTGCCGTTGATGTTCATCGCGTCCGAGCCACACACGCCTTCGCGGCACGAGCGGCGGAACGAGATGGAAGGATCGACTGCCTTGAGCTTGCCCAGCGCGTCGAGCAGCATGCGCTCGTGGCCGTCGAGTTCCACCTCGATGGTCTGCATGTAGGGCTTGGCGTCCTTTTCGGGGTCGTAGCGGTAGATCTTGAATGTGCGTTTGGCCATGGTGTTTTTTTCTCCGTGCGTCGTGGGTTCGGAATGAAGAGGCTTCAGAAGGTGCGCACTTTGGGCGGAACCGATTCCACGGTGAGGGGCTTGAGGTTGACAGCCTTGTAAGTCAGGCTGTTGTCGGCGCTGTGCCAGAGCGTGTGCTTCATCCACTCGGCGTCGTTGCGGCCGAGCGGGAACTGCGCGTCATCGGCGGGGCGTTCGTAGTCGTTGACCGTGTGCGCGCCACGGCATTCGTGGCGGGCGGCGGCCGAGGTCATGGTGGCCTGGGCACATTCGATCAGGTTTTCCACTTCCAACGCTTCGATTCGGGCGGTGTTGAAGACCTTGGACTTGTCCTTGAGCGCAATGTTGTTGACCCGCGCGCGCATGGCGTTGATCTTGGACACGCCTTCGTCCATGCTGGCCTGGGTGCGGAACACGCCGGCGTGCTGCTGCATGGCGGCACGCAGGTCGTTGGCCACGTCTTGCGCGTACTCGCCGCCGGTGGTGTTGTCCAGCCGGGCCAGGCGTGCCAGCGTTTTGTCGGCGGCATCGGCCGGCAGCGGCTTGTGGATCTTGTTCTTGTCGTTGAACTGCACGATGTGGTTGCCGGCGGCGCGGCCGAACACCAGCAGATCCAGCAGCGAGTTGGTGCCCAGGCGGTTTGCGCCGTGCACGCTCACGCATGAGCATTCGCCCACGGCATACAGGCCGTTGACCACGGCCTGGTTGCCCTGACCGTCGGGGGTGACGACCTGGCCATTGATGTTGGTCGGGATGCCACCCATCTGGTAGTGGATGGTAGGCACCACAGGGATGGGCTCGCGCGTGATGTCCACGTTGGCGAAGTTCACGCCGATCTCGTAGACCGAGGGCAGGCGCTTGTGGATGGTTTCCGCGCCGAGGTGGTCGAGTTTCAGGAGCACGTAGTCCTTGTTCGGACCGCAACCACGACCTTCCTTGATCTCCTGGTCCATGCAGCGCGAAACGAAGTCGCGCGGTGCCAGGTCTTTCAAGGTGGGCGCGTAGCGCTCCATGAAGCGCTCGCCTTCGCTGTTGAGCAGGATGGCGCCTTCGCCACGGCAACCCTCGGTCAGCAGCACACCGGCACCGGCCACGCCAGTGGGGTGGAACTGCCAGAACTCCATGTCTTCGAGCGGGATGCCGGCGCGTGCCGCCATGCCCAGGCCATCACCGGTGTTGATGAAGGCGTTGGTGGACGCCGCAAAGATGCGGCCTGCGCCACCAGTGGCCAACAAAGTGGTCTTGGCTTCCAGGACGTAGGTCTCGCCGGTTTCCATTTCCAGCGCGGTCACGCCGAGCACGTCGCCGCTGGCGTCGCGGATCAGGTCCAGTGCCATCCATTCGACGAAGAAGGTGGTGCGGGCTTGCACGTTCTGCTGGTAGAGCGTGTGCAGCATGGCGTGGCCTGTGCGGTCGGCCGCTGCGCAGGCGCGCTGCACGGGTTTTTCGCCGTAGTTGGCCGTGTGGCCGCCGAACGGGCGCTGGTAGATCGTGCCGTCGGGGTTGCGGTCGAACGGCATGCCCATGTGCTCAAGCTCGTACACGACCTTGGGGGCTTCGCGGCACATGAACTCGATCGCGTCCTGGTCGCCCAGCCAGTCGGAGCCCTTGATGGTGTCGTAGAAGTGGTAGT
>JAZKHJ010000023.1:0-42711 GCA_040385485.1 Pseudomonadota bacterium
TTCGAGATCGCGCGCCGCTCGCGCGGCACGCCGCGCATCGCCAACCGCCTGCTGCGCCGCGTGCGCGACTTCGCCGACGTGAAGGGCAGCGGCACCATCACCCAGGACATTGCCAACCGTGCACTCGCCATGCTCGACGTGGACCCGCAGGGCTTCGATCTGATGGACCGCAAGTTGTTGGAGGCCGTGATCCACCGCTTCGACGGCGGCCCGGTGGGTCTGGACAACATCGCGGCCAGCATCGGCGAGGAGCGCGACACCATCGAAGACGTGATCGAGCCCTACCTGATCCAGCAGGGCTTCCTGCAGCGCACACCGCGCGGGCGCATCGCCACGCTGGCGGCGTACCGGCACCTGGGGGTGGCGCCGCCCACTCCTGACGGCGCGCTGTTCAGCGAGTAACGAGCGCCGCGACCGAAGGCGCTTGGGCCTCGTGGTCTGATGACATGGTGCGCCCGCGCAGCATGCCCCCCACGATCAGCACCTGCGCCGCGTAGTAGCTGCTCAGCACCCAGACCTGTGACATCGGCAGCGGCGACACGAACCGGTTGGTCGCCAGCAGCGAGTCGCTGAGCATGAAGAAGGCGGCGCCCAGCGCCACGGCGAACGCCGCGCGGTCGCGCTGCGCGGTGGCGCGTCCGATGGCCTGCGCGGCCATGAGCGCGATCACCAGCACGTACGCCGCCACCGGTGCGCGCAATGCCACAGGCAGGCCGCCTTGCCAGAGGAAGGCGTACATGGCCACGCCGATGCCCAGCGTGGCGAGCAGCGCGCGCCGGCTCGGAAACCAGGGCGCGTCCTGCCGGAACAGCGCGATGTAGGCCAGATGCGCCAGCAGGAAGGACACGAGGCCGGGGATGAAGTAGCCCGGAAACATCAGGAACGCGTCACCGGCGAGCGACAGTGCGAGCGCTCCGAGCAGCAACCCATCGGCGCGCCGCACGCCGTCGGCGCGCTGCGCATGGGCGAACACCACAGCCATCGCGACCAGCATGGTCAACGGCTTGAACACGCGGTGCAGTTCCACCGCGCCCAGCGCTGCCGTGGCCATGGACAGCGCCGCGCATTCGATCAGCAGCGCCTCGCCCATGCCGATGCGGCCCTGCATCACCGCGCTGATGGCCCACAGCACGACCAACAGCACCGCGAATACCACCGCGCTGCGCGCGAGCGGCCAGGCATCGGCGAACCACAGGAAGCCGGCCACGCCGGCGAGCAGGGCAAGAAACTGCAGGCCCGCGAACCACTGCACGCCGCGGCCCATGGGCGGCGCGTAGCGCTGCACCTGCGCGGTGTCGAAAGCCGGCGACGGAAAGCGCGCAGCCACGTCGGCGGGCCGCCAGCCCGGTGGCTTGACCCACACACGAAGCTTGTCGGCCCAGCTGCGCGCGTGCCACGAGTCCTTGAGCAGGCCCCAGTAGACCTCGCCGTTGGCCCACAGCGGGTCCCAGCTCTGCAGTGGCTTGCGCGTGCCGTAGACGCACTTCTCGTCCTCTTCCTTGAAGCTGCCGAAGAGACGGTCCCACACGATCAGGATGCCGCCATAGTTGCGGTCGAGGTAGCGGTCGTTCACCGCGTGGTGCACGCGGTGGTTGGACGGACTGCAGAACCAGCGGTCGAACCAGCCGAGCTTGCCGACCTGCTCGGTGTGCACCCAGAACTGGTAGAGCAGGTCGATCAGCGCGACCACGCCGAACACCAGCGGCGGCACGCCGGCCACCGCCATCGGCAGGTAGAACACCCAGCCCAGCAGCGCGCCCGAACTGGTCTGGCGTAGCGCGGTGGAGAGGTTGTAGTCCTGGCTCTGGTGGTGCACCACGTGCGCGGCCCAGAAGATGGCGCTCTCGTGCCCGGCGCGGTGCAGCCAGTAGTAGCAGAAGTCGTAGAACACCAGCGCGGTCAGCCAGCCGGCCCAGCTGGTCCAGAACGGGTGGTCGGGCCAGATCGCCACGGTCGAATAGGCGGCGGTGTAGATGCCCACGCGCAGCAGCCGCGTGAACACCGCGCTGATCTGGCTGAGCATGCCCAGGCCGATGCTGCTGATGGCGTCGTCGAGCCGGTAGGTGTTGCGTTTGCGCTTCAGGCCGATGGCGTATTCGACCGCGATCAGCGCGAAGAACACCGGCGTGGCCAGCACGATGATCTGGCTCGGGCTCATGGGGGGCATGGGGTGGTCTGCATGCGCGCATTGTGGGCAGAACCCGGCCCGCGCGGTGCTGGCATCAACCCGCATGCCGCGTGCCAGAATCGCGCCATGCACGACCCCTCGCAACCCGCTGTGATGGCCCCGGAGAGCGCCACCACCGCGCTTTACCGGGCCGCTCTCGGCGCGGTGAACGTCGGTCGCTACTTGCCGGTGTTCGTCCGCTTCGACGAGGCGGGCCGCTCCAGTCCCGGCTGGAACTGGGCTGCAGCGCTGCTGACACTGAACTGGCTGGTGTTTCGACAGCTCTGGGGTGTAGCCCTGGTGTATGTGACGGCGGTCGAAGGTCTGGCCCTGCTGGTGCTGGGCCTCGGACGCGAGTCGCTGGCCATGCCGTCTCCCGCCGAGTGGGGCTTTCTGAGCACGATCCTTGTGCTGAGCTGCGTGATCCCGGGGCTGTACGGCAACGCCTGGCTGCATGCCGACGCACGCCGCCGCATGACCCGCGCAGTGCGCGAGGCCAAGACCGTGCGCGAGGCGTGTGCAGCCTTGGCGCTGCGGGCCAGCACCCGCCGTCGCTTGCTGGGTCTCGTGTTCATCAATGGGCTGCTCGCGGTTGCAACCATCGTCATGTACTGGGGTCTTTCCAGATGGGTGGCCGATCAGCAGGTGGTGCCGATGGTAGCCATGCCGGTGGTGACGCCTGCAGAGCCTCCGCCGGTACCTTCACAACCACCCACGGAGCCTGTTGCCGCCCCCCTACCTGTGCAGCCAACCGAACCTTCGGCGGTGGAGCCCGCTCCCACGGTGGCGCCTGCGCCCACCCTCGCTGCGCAACCACCCCGAGCCGCTCCGCTGGAGGGCTTTGCCATCAACGCCGGGCTGTTCGCCGACGCCAACAACGCCGACCGCGTGCACACCCGCCTCATCGATGCCGGCTTGCCGGCCTACATCCAGGTGGTCGATTCTTCCAGTGGGCAGCGCACGCGCGTGCGGGTCGGGCCGTTCGCCAGCCGCGCCCTGGCCGATGAGGCAGCGGCGCGCATCCGTGCGCTGGGGCTGGACGCGATGGTGTTCCGGCCGTAAGGCAGGAAACAGCAGGCCTGTGCTACATTGCCATCCCATGAAAGCGCGCAACTTCTTTGCCTTTTACTTTTGGTTCTCAGTCCCCGGCGGACGAGAGGCGAGGCTGTAAGCGCATCACCGAATCTCGATCAAACCGCCGGAGCCCTCAGCCCGGCGGTTTTTTTTCGACCCTGTTTCCTTAACCGCAACACCAGTCCAGGAGCCCGTGATGACCGCCAAACATGCCCCAACCAGCAGCGATGCCTGGCACACCCGTTCGATCGACAAGACCAGCCAGACCGACGACGAACGCATCAAGGACATCACCGTGTTGCCCCCTCCCGAACACCTGATCCGCTTCTTCCCCATCGGCGGAACGCCGGTGGAAACGCTGATCAGCCAGACGCGCAAGCGCATCCACAACATCCTGCATGGCAAGGACGACCGCCTGCTGGTGATCATCGGCCCGTGTTCCATCCACGACCCGGCCGCTGCGGTGGACTACGCGCGCCGCCTGCAGCCGCTGCGTGAGAAATACGCCGACACGCTGGAAATCGTGATGCGCGTGTACTTCGAGAAGCCGCGCACCACGGTGGGCTGGAAAGGGCTGATCAACGACCCCTACCTGGACGAGAGCTTCCGCATCGACGAGGGCCTGCGCATCGCGCGCCAGTTGCTGATCGAGATCAACCGCCTGGGCCTGCCCGCCGGCAGCGAGTTCCTTGACGTGATCTCGCCGCAATACATCGGCGACCTGATCGCCTGGGGCGCCATCGGCGCGCGCACCACCGAGAGCCAGGTGCACCGCGAGCTGGCCTCGGGCCTCTCAGCCCCGATCGGCTTCAAGAACGGCACCGACGGCAACATCAAGATTGCGACCGATGCGATTCAAGCCGCCTCGCGTGGCCACCACTTCCTGTCGGTGCACAAGAACGGCCAGGTCGCGATCGTGCAGACCAACGGCAACAAGGATTGCCACGTGATCCTGCGCGGCGGCAAGACACCCAATTACGACGCCGCCAGCGTTGCCGCGTCGGTGAAGGAGCTCGAAGCGGCCAAGCTGGCGCCGCGCCTGATGGTGGATTGCAGCCATGCCAACAGCAGCAAGCAGCACGAGAAGCAGCTCGACGTGGCGCGCGATATCGCCAGCCAGATCGCCAGCGGCTCGCGCAGCGTGTTCGGCGTGATGATCGAGAGCCACATCGAAGCCGGCGCACAAAAATTCACCCCGGGCAAGGACGAGGTGGGCGCGCTCAAGTACGGACAGAGCATCACCGACGCCTGCCTGGGCTGGAGCGATTCGCTGCAGGCGCTCGAGGTGTTGTCCGGCGCGGTTCAGTCCGCGCGCAAGGCGAAGGCCTGAAACGGCCTGCGGGCTTTCACGGGGTGTCTCCCCGCGAGCGAGGGCCACAATGGAAGCCCACCAGGAGATTCACCATGCGAAGCCAAGTCACCGTGAGCTGGGGCCGCTCGGCCGTTTACCACTTCGATCTGGAAGAGGTGCAGCCGATGCCGCACGACCTGGCCCGCGCGTGGCTGGACGAGCAGTTCACGTTCCTCGGCTGCGAGCCGATCCGTCCCACCGGCAAGGTGCTCACGGCCGACAAGATCCTGGGGGTGGCGCAAGCCGTGGGCGAGGAGCGCTTTCGCGACGAGGCGCACCGCGTCTGGGCCATGGCGTTTGCACGGGCGACCAGCGCCGCGCTGGCAAAACCCGTGGTGTCGGTGGATGTCCCTGCCCAGGCGTTGAGCTATTAGCAGGGGAGCACCCCCGCGCCGCCTTCGGCGTCACCCCTCAAGGGGGCGCATCCTGCGGTCTGCCAAAGCCAGTTCCGCGGAAGCGCTGGCCGGTGGGGGCTTCTTCAGTTGGTCAGCGCCTTGAGCAGGCGTTCGTGCACGCCGCCAAACCCGCCGTTGCTCATGCAGACGATGTGGTCCCCGGGCCGGGCGGCCGACACCACCTGAGCCACCAGCTCGTCGATCGTTTTGCCGATCTGGGCGCGTGCGCCCATGGGCGCCAGGGCCTCACTGGCGTCCCAGTCCAGCCCACCCGAGTGGCAGAACGCGAGATCGGCCGCTTCCAGGCTCCATGGCAGCTGCGACTTCATCGTGCCCAGCTTCATGGTGTTGCTGCGCGGCTCGAACACCGCGAGGATGCGCCCGCGAGGGCTGCCGAGGCGGCGTTGCAGGCCGTCGAGCGTGGTGCGGATGGCGGTGGGGTGGTGGGCGAAGTCGTCGTAGACGGTGATCGCACCACCTGCGCGTGCCACCGTGCCGCGCACCTCCATGCGACGGCGCACGTTCTCGAACGAGGCCAGCGCCCGCGCCGCGTCGGCCGGGGCCACGCCCACATGCTCAGCCGCCGCAATGGCCGCGAGCGCATTGAGCTGGTTGTGCACGCCGCTGAGTGACCACTCCACGCGGCCCGCTGGCTTGCCCTGGTTGAGCACGTCGAAGGCGTGGGGCTCGCCCTCGGCCGTGAAGTCGCTCACCGCCGCGCCGAAGGTGCGCAGCTCGCTCCACAGGCCTTGGTGCAGCACACGGTCCAGGCTTTCCTCCAGACCGTTGGACACCACGCGTCCCGATGGGGGCACGGTGCGGATGAGGTGGTGGAACTGGCGCTCGATGGCGGCGAGGTCGTCAAAAATGTCGGCGTGATCGAACTCGAGGTTGTTCAGGATCGCCGTGCGCGGGCGGTAGTGAACGAATTTGCTGCGCTTGTCGAAAAAGGCCGTGTCGTACTCATCCGCTTCAATGATGAACGTCTTCCCGGTTCCCATGCGTGCCGACAGGCCAAAGTTCATGGGGACACCACCGACCAGAAAACCCGGCTGCAGCCCATTGGCTTCCAGAATCCACGTCAGCATGGCGGTGGTGGTGGTCTTGCCGTGGGTTCCGGCCACGGCCAGCACGTGCCGGCCCTGAAGCACGTATTCGGCCAGCCACTGCGGGCCACTGGTGTAAGCCGCGCCGCTGTCCATGATGGCTTCCATCAGTGGAAACTTCGGCGTGCCGTCGGGTTTGCGGGCGCGGCTGACCACGTTGCCCACCACGAACACGTCGGGTTTGAGCGCGAGCTGGTCGGCGCCGAAACCCTCGATCAGATCAATGCCCAGCGCGCGCAGCTGGTCGCTCATGGGGGGGTAGACGCCGGCGTCGCAGCCCGTGACGCGGTGACCGGCTTCGCGGGCCAGAGCGGCCAGGCCACCCATGAAGGTGCCGCAAATGCCCAGAATGTGTATGTGCATCCGGCGATTCTAGGTGGCGGCCCACCCCGGCCTTGCGGGTATGGCCGCACGCCGCCGCACCCAAACCCCTGCGCGGGCACAATCCCCGGCATGGAAGCGAGCCGGGACGACATCACCTTTGAAATCGCGGCGGTGGCCGCCCGCCTGGTGGCCGAGGACGGGCTGGAGTACGCGGCAGCCAAACGCCAGGCCGTCAAGCAGCTCGGCTTGCCGGCGCGCACGGCCCTGCCCGACAACGCGGCGCTGGAAGCGGCGGTGCGTGAGCACATCGACATCTTTTGTGCCGACACCCAGCCGGGTGAACTGCTGGCCTTGCGCGAACTTGCCTTGCTGTGGATGGAGCGCCTGAAGGCCTTTCGCCCACACTTGGGCGGGTCGGTCTGGCACGGAACCGCCACGCGCCACAGCGATCTCTATATGCAGCTCTTTTGCGACGACCCCAAGGCGCCTGAATGGGCCTTGCTCGATCACCGGGTGGAGTACCACCCCGGCACAGTGAACGGCTGGCGCGGCGAACCGGTGGAGGCGCTCACCTTGCGCACCCGCTGCGACGCGCTGGGCCAGTGGGTGCTCATTCATTTGATGGTGCACGAGCACGACGATCTGCGTGGGGCCCTCAAGCCCGATGCCCAAGGCCGCAAGCCGCGAGGAGACGCGTCGGCGTTGCGGCTGCGCATGGCCGATGCACCCGAAATCCCCGGACTGGACGAACCCGCCCCATGAAACTGCAACGAAGAACGGTGTTGATGACCGGGGCCGCCGTGGCCGCTGCCGGCGCGGGGGGCTGGATGTCCTGGCGCCGGATCGCACCACAACCCGTGATGAGCGAGGCCGAGGCTGCGTTCTGGGCCGGCAGCTTCGAGGGCCCGAACGGCGAGGCGGTGAATCTGGCTGCCATGCGAGGGCGGCCCTTGCTGGTGAATTTCTGGGCCACCTGGTGTCCACCGTGTGTGGAAGAGTTGCCCTTGCTCAACGTCTTCAACAAGACCCACGCGGCCCAAGGTTGGCAGGTGCTCGGACTGGCAGTGGACCAGGCCAACGCGGTGCGCAGTTTCATGCAGA
Organism: Pseudomonadota bacterium; assembly: GCA_040385485.1. Lineage (GTDB taxonomy): Bacteria > Pseudomonadota > Gammaproteobacteria > Burkholderiales > Burkholderiaceae_C > Hydrogenophaga. The sequence continues at coordinate 7,519 of JAZKHJ010000023.1, forward strand.
AGCTGCCGCTGAACTTCCCCGTGGGCATGGCGGGCTTCGCCGGGACCGAGCTCAGCCGCAGCCTGGGCAACCCGAGCGGCAGCTTGCCGTACACGGTCGTTTTCGGCGCCGAAGGCACTGTCCTGCATCGCAAGATCGGCAAGGTGTCCGAGGCCGAACTGACCCAATGGGCGCAACTGGTCTGACACGGCGGTACAGGAATCGACCGCTTGTCCAGTGCTTGGGAGTCCCCGGGATAAAGGGCTAAATTCCAGCTTTGTCGTCAAAAAATACCTTGCATCGGGCCGACGGTACGCTCTGAACCCTGCGGGCCCGGCTGGATCGGGCACGCTTCCCCTTCGTGTACACTGCGGCACCCCGCCTGATCGGGGCGATCCGACAAGTCTGAACTTGGTCGCATTTAGAACAAATTAGCCGCTTTTCGTTGGAGAAATCATGGATTTAAGAAAATTGAAGACGCTGATCGATCTGGTGTCCGAATCAAACGTGTCGGAACTGGAGATCACCGAAGCCGAGGGCAAGGTGCGCATCGTCAAGAGCGCGCCGGTGTCCGCTGCGGCACCCGTCACCTACAGCATGGCGCCCGCGCCCGTCGCGCCCTCGGTGGTGCCGGCCGTCGAGGTGGCACCAGCGGCTGCAGTACCCGCCGAGCCAGTGGGTCACACGGTGAAGTCGCCCATGGTTGGCACCTTCTACCGTGCCTCCAGCCCAGGCGCCAAGCCCTTCGTCGAGATTGGCGACACGATCAAGGAAGGCGAGACGATCTGCATCGTCGAGGCCATGAAGATCCTCAATGAAATCGAAGCCGACAAGTCCGGCACCGTGACCAAGATCCTGGTGGACAACGGCCAGGCTGTGGAATACGGCCAGCCTTTGTACGTGATCGAATAAAAAAGGCTCCGAGCCCATGTTCAAGAAAATCCTGATCGCCAACCGCGGGGAAATCGCACTGCGCGTGCAGCGCGCCTGCCGCGAAATGGGCATCAAGGCGGTGATGGTGTATTCCGAGGCCGACCGCGACGCCAAGTATGTGCGCCTGGCCGACGAAGCCGTCTGTATTGGCCCGGCTTCAAGCACCCACAGCTACCTCAACATGCCGGCGATCATTTCGGCCGCCGAGGTGACCGACGCCGAAGCCATCCATCCCGGCTACGGCTTCCTGTCGGAGAACGCCGACTTTGCCGAGCGCGTGGAAAAAAGCGGCTTCACCTTCATCGGACCGTCGCCCGATTCCATCCGCCTCATGGGCGACAAGGTCTCGGCCAAGCAGGCCATGATCCGCGCCGGCGTGCCGTGCGTGCCGGGGTCTGAGGGCGCATTGCCCGACGACCCGGTGATCATCAAGCGCACGGCCAAGGCCGTGGGTTACCCGGTGATCATCAAGGCCGCCGGTGGTGGCGGTGGGCGCGGCATGCGCGTGGTGCACACAGAAGCAGCGCTGCTGCACGCGGTGCAGACCACCAAGGCCGAAGCCGGTGCCGCATTCGGCAACCCCGAGGTCTACATGGAGAAGTTTCTCCAGAACCCGCGCCACATCGAGATACAGATCCTGGCCGACACGCACCGCAATGCGGTGTATCTCGGCGAGCGCGATTGCTCGATGCAGCGTCGCCACCAGAAGGTGATCGAAGAGGCGCCAGCGCCCGGCATCGCGCGCCGCCTGATCGAAAAGATCGGCGAGCGATGCGCGGCGGCCTGCAAGAAGATCGGCTATCGCGGCGCCGGCACCTTCGAATTCCTGTTCGAGAACGGCGAGTTCTATTTCATCGAGATGAACACCCGCGTGCAGGTGGAGCACCCGGTGACCGAATGGATCTCGGGTGTGGACATCGTGCGCACGCAGATTGCGGTGGCCGCCGGTGAAAAGCTGCCGTTCACGCAGCGCCAGGTCCAGCTGCGCGGCCACGCCATCGAATGCCGCATCAACGCCGAAGACGCCTACAAGTTCACACCCTCGCCCGGTCGCATCACGACCTGGCACGCGCCCGGCGGCCCCGGTGTGCGCGTGGACTCCCACGCTTACACCAACTACTTCGTGCCGCCGAACTACGACTCCATGATCGGCAAGATCATCGTGCACGGTGACACACGCGAACAGGCGCTGGCCCGCATGCGCACGGCATTGGCAGAGACGGTGATCGAAGGCATCAAGACCAACATCCCGCTGCACCGCGAGCTGATGGTGGACGCCAGTTTTGTCGCTGGCGGCACCAACATCCACTACCTTGAAGAGTGGCTCTCCCAACGTGAACGCTGATCGTGCTTCCCAGACCCAGCCATTGGCTGGGTCTCTTTTTGAGCTGGTGCTCATGGTGCCCGAAGCCTCGGTCGAGGCCGTGAGCGAGGCGCTGGATGCGCTGGACGCCTTGAGCACGTCGGTGGAAGACGCCGACGCCATGACGGACGCCGAACAGGCGCTGTTTGGCGAACCCGGCATGCCGCCACCCAAGGAAGGCTGGCAGCGCTCCCGTGTGGTGGCGCTGTTTGCCGCAGACACCGCTGCGCGCGAGGCAGCCGAGCTGCTCAAGCCGCAGGATTTTTTTGAAGGTTGCGCGGTGCTGGGCGTGCAGGCCGTGCCTGAACAGGACTGGGTGCGCCTCACGCAGGCGCAGTTTGCGCCGGTGGAGATCACACCCACCTTCTGGATCGTGCCGAGCTGGCACGAACCACCCGCCGCCGCGGTGCAGCTCATCCGGCTCGACCCGGGCTTGGCATTTGGCACGGGTACACACCCCACCACCCGCATGTGTCTGCGCTGGACGGCTCAGCACCCGCCGGTGGGTGAGCGTGTGCTCGACTACGGCTGCGGTTCCGGCATCCTCGCCATCGGTGCCGCGAAGTTCGGCGCGCGTGAGATCGTTGCGGTGGACATCGATCCGGCCGCGGTGGAGTCGACCCGGCTCAACGCCTCGGCCAACCACGTCATGCTGCATGAGGGCCTGCCTGACATCGCGCGGGGTGAGCACGATCTTGTGCTGGCCAACATCCTGGCCACACCGCTCAAGGTCCTCGCCCCGCTGTTGTGCTCGCATGTGCGCTCGGGCGGACGCCTGGTGCTCGCGGGCATCCTCGCGCGACAGGCCGAAGAGTTGATTGAAGCCTATGGGCCGTGGGTGGCGTTGCAGGTCAGCGACGAAGAGGATGGCTGGATCCTCATGACCGCGGTCAAGGCCTGAGCGACCGTGCAGCGCCCGCGATAATCGGCGCATGAGTTTCACCACCCGTTGCCCGGCTTGCGGAACGACCTTCAGGATCGTTGCCGATCAGCTGAAGATCTCCGAAGGCTGGGTGCGTTGTGGCCATTGCGCCGATGTGTTCGACGCCACGCTCTACCTGGAGCCTTGGGTGCCGGGTGCACCAGCACCAGCACCAGCACCAGCATCAGCGGGGTCACCGCCAGAGCCCCAGGCGCCGCAGGCCGAGCTCACCTCTGCCAGCGATCCCCAAGAGGATGAACTCATCACCAGGCCGCCGGCACCACTGCCGGATGATCCGCCCGCAAACTTGTCCGCCGACGCCGATTTCAGCACCGAACTCCAACGGTTCGCGGCCGCCAAGGCGGCTGCGGATGCAGAGGCTGCCGCCGCCCTGGCAACAGCTTCGACTGCCAGCGCCAAGCCTGTTGCCACGCCCGCGGAGAGTCCTGACAGCGAAGTGGTTGACAGCGTGGATCCCGAGGCGGTTCCCGGATTTGTGCGTCAAGCGCAGCAGCGTGCCTTCTGGCAATCGCGCGGCGTGCGTGTCGGCCTGTCTTTCCTGGCCTTGCTTCTGGCTGCATTGCTGGTGGTCCAGTGGGCATTGCACGAGCGCGATCGGATCGCCGCATGGCGGCCCGATCTGTTGCCGCTGTTGCAACAGGTCTGCGCGCCGATCGGGTGCGCCGTGGGACCGGTGCGCAACATCGATGCCATCGTGATCGACAGTTCTGCCCTGGTGCGCCGCCTGGGCAACTTCCATTCGTTCGACCTCGTGCTCAAGAACACCGCCAACATGGCGCTGGCCCTGCCCGCACTCGAATTGAGCCTGACCGACACACGCGATGCGGTCATCTCGCGCCGCGTGTTCCTGCCCGAAGAGTGGCCCGACGCGCCCACCGTGATTCCTGCGCAAAGCTCGCTGAACGTGAGTTTCCGCCTCTCACTCTCGGTGGGCGAAGCCACGCCCATGGCCGGCTACCGCGCCCTGGTTTTTTATCCCTGACCCTATCCAACCTTCCTGATCGACTTCACCATGCCCATTCTTGTTTGCGGATCACTTGCTTTCGACACCATCATGACGTTCGAGGGTCGCTTCGCCGAGCAGATCCTGCCCAGCCAGTTGCACATCCTCAACGTGTCGTTTCTGGTTCCGGCGCTGCGTCGTGAGTACGGTGGTTGCGCTGGCAACATCGCCTACGGCCTGAAGCAATTGGGAGCCCACGCCGTGCCATTGGCCACGCTGGGCAACGATGGCCAGGAATACCTGGAGCGTCTGCAGGCGCTGGGCGTGGACACCGCGCATGTGAACAGTGCGGCCGAGAGCTACACCGCGCAGGCCATGATCATGACGGACCGCGACAACAACCAGATCACGGCGTTCCACCCGGGCGCCATGTCGATGGCCCACGACAACCCGGTGCCGGCGCGCAAGGACCTCACCGTGGCCATCATCTCGCCCGATGGCCGGGACGCGATGCTGACCCACGCGAAACAGTTGCATGAAGCGGGCGTGCCCTTCGTGTTTGATCCCGGCCAGGGATTGCCGATGTTCAACGGCGAGGAGCTCAAGCAGTTCATCGAGCTGGCCACCTGGATCACCGTGAACGACTACGAAGGCAAGATGCTGTCCGACCGCACTGGCCTCTCGTTCGAAGACATCGCGGCCCGCGTGCGCGGACTCATCGTCACGCTGGCAGAGCATGGTTGTGAAGTGTGGGAAGGCGGTCAGAAGACCGTGGTGCCCGGCGTGAAGGCGACAGAAGTGGTCGATCCCACTGGCTGCGGCGACGCGTTTCGCGCGGCCCTGTTGCACGGGCTGGAACAAGGCTGGTCGCTGGCGCGTTGCGCTGACCTGGGCAACCGCATGGGTGCGGCCAAGATCTCGACTCGCGGTGGTCAGAACTACACGGCCCCCTCCCTCTGAAACAGGCATGAAAAAGCCCGGCGCTTTCGCGCCGGGCTGCAAGTCATCTCAAGGACGACTTCAGGGCTTGCTGGACGTGGGGAACGGCCAGGCAGCCTGCGGATTGAGCTTCGTTTGAGCCGCAGGAGCAGCAGGGGCCGCCGGCTTCTTGGCCGGCTCAGCTTTTTTTGCTGGGGCTGCCTTCGCGACGGCGGCCTTCTTGGCCGGAGCTGCCTTCTTTGCAGGCGCTGCTTTTTTAGCAGCAGGCTTCTTCGCAGCGGCTTTCTTCGCCGGTGCAGCTTTCTTCGCAGGAGCCGCTTTCTTCGCAGCAGGCTTCTTCGCAGCGGCTTTCTTCGCCGGTGCAGCCTTCTTCACTGCTGGCTTTTTGGCTGCCGGCTTCTTGGCCGGTGCAGCTTTCTTCGCAGCGGCTTTTTTCGCCGGTGCAGCCTTCTTCGCAGGAGCCGCTTTCTTCGCTGCTGGCTTTTTGGCCGGTGCAGCTTTCTTCGCGACAACCTTCTTGGCCGGGGCGGCCTTCTTCGCAGGAGCTGCCTTCTTCGCAGCGACTTTCTTGGCCGGGGCGGCCTTTTTTACCGCAGCTTTTTTAGCCGGGGCTTTTTTCGCAGTTGCCATTGTTTTCTCCTTGATCAAGTTGCAAAGAGCACTTCATCCGGTCACTGTGCCGGTGAAGTGATTCAACGCGCTGGAGCCGTGTGGATGCATCCACGGCTGGCCCCAAGGTGTTGAATCCTGTGACAGAGCCCTGCCCACGGCACCAAGGTGCCGGTGGCAAGGTTCTGAAATGTTGAAACGCATGTGAGGGTAGATCCAAATAGGCAGTGCGGCCCCGACGGTGGCATCAGTCCCAGGACAGGGCGCCGCCCGTCTGGTATTCGATCACGCGGGTCTCGAAGAAATTGCGTTCCTTCTTGAGGTCGATCATCTCGCTCATCCAGGGGAACGGGTTCTCTTCGTTCGGAAACATGGGCTCAAGGCCGATCTGGGTGGCGCGCCGGTTGGCGATGTAACGCAGGTAGCCTTTGAACATGGAGGCGTTCATGCCGAGCACGCCGCGCGGCATGGTGTCTTCGGCGTAGCGGTACTCGAGCTCGACGGCTTTGAGGAACAGCTGCTTGATCTCTTCCTTGAACTCAGGCGTCCACAGCATCGGGTTCTCCATCTTGATCGCGTTGATCAGATCGATGCCGAAGTTGCAGTGCATGGACTCGTCGCGCAGGATGTACTGGTACTGCTCGGCGGCACCGGTCATCTTGTTCTGGCGACCCAGCGCCAGGATCTGCGTGAAGCCGACGTAGAAGAACAGGCCTTCCATCAGGCACGCGAAAACGATCAGGCTCTTCAGCAGACGCTGGTCGGTCTCGGGGGTCCCGGTGTGAAAGTTCGGGTCCATGATCGCTTCGATGAAGGGGATCAGGAACTCGTCCTTGTCGCGGATCGACTGGACTTCGTTGTAGGCGTTGAAGATCTCGGACTCGTCCAGGCCGAGCGACTCCACGATGTACTGGTAGGCGTGCGTGTGGATCGCTTCTTCAAAGGCCTGGCGCAGCAGGAACTGGCGGCACTCGGGCGCGGTGATGTGGCGGTAGGTGCCCAGCACGATGTTGTTGGCGGCGAGCGAATCGGCGGTGACGAAGAAGCCGAGGTTGCGCTTGACGATGCGGCGTTCGTCTTCGGTCAGGCCGTTGGGATCTTTCCAGAGCGCGATGTCGCGGCTCATGTTCACTTCCTGCGGCATCCAGTGGTTGGCGCAGGTGGCGAGGTATTTTTCCCAGGCCCACTTGTACTTGAACGGCACCAGTTGGTTGACGTCGGTCTGGCCGTTGATGATGCGTTTGTCGGCAGCGTTGACGCGACGACCTGCGGCTGCAACAGGTGCCTTCGCTGGCGCGGCGTTCGAGACGAAAGAAGGGGCGGAGGATGCGACTGCAGAGGAGGCGGTGCGCTCACTCGACAGTGAGGCTTGCAGACCCTGCATGCCGGAGGGCATGGGGTTGTTCGCTGGCTTCGTGGAGGGCGTGGTGTGATCGTCCCAGGTCAACATAGGTGTTTCCAATTCCTCGGATTATCAAAGTGTCTGCATGAATTGCAAAGTGATCGTGCGCGATGCGCTGTGTTTGTGTTGCTGTGTCGCATCGATTGCGGCTCGATGAACACAGCACACATCACACAAGAGCTCGCTGATTTACTGACACGCTTCGCAACCGGGGTCGTCGATCGCGCAGAACTTGATGTCGGTGGCGGGTGCTTCGGACAAGGCTGCGGTCGATGCCGCGGCTGCATTGGCAGCGGTGGTGGCGGCCATGCCGGCGGTTGTTGCGTCGAGCGACACGGCGTTGAGTTGTCCCGTGCGGCCGGTGGATTTTTCGGCTTGCGTGGCTGACGTGGTGCGCAGGTAGTAAGTGGTCTTGAGACCGCGCAGCCAGGCGAGCTTGTAGGTGTCGTCGAGCTTCTTGCCCGATGCGCCGGCCATGTAGATGTTCAGGCTTTGTGCCTGGTCGATCCACTTCTGGCGACGCGCAGCGGCTTCCACCAGCCACAGCGGTTCGACTTCAAACGCGGTGGCGTAGAGTGCCTTCACTTCTTGCGGCACGCGGTCGATCGGGCGCAGCGAACCGTCGAAGTGTTTGAGGTCCATGACCATCACGTCGTCCCACAGGCCCAGCCGCTTCAGGTCTTTCACCAGGTAGCCGTTGATGACGGTGAATTCACCCGAGAGGTTGGACTTCACCGAGAGGTTGCCGAAGCAGGGCTCGATGGAGGCATCCACACCGATGATGTTGGAGATGGTCGCGGTCGGTGCGATGGCCACGCAGTTGGAGTTGCGCATGCCGTCGGTGGCGATCTTCTGGCGCAGCGCGTCCCAGTCGAGACTGACCGAGCGGTCCACGTCCACATACCCACCGCGTTCGCGCGACAACAGATCGAGCGTGTCGAGTGGCAGGACGCCCTTGTCCCACAGCGAGCCCTTGTAGCTGGCGTAGCGGCCGCGCTCGCGAGCGAGTTCGGTGGAGGCCCAGTAGGCGTAGTAGCAGACGGCTTCCATCGAGCGGTCGGCAAATTCCACCGCTTCGTTGGATGCGTAGGGGATGCGCAGTTCGTACAGCGCGTCCTGGAAGCCCATCACGCCCAGACCCACCGGGCGGTGGCGCATGTTGGAGTCGCGCGCCTTCTTGACGGCGTAGTAGTTGATGTCGATCACGTTGTCGAGCATGCGCATCGCGGTCTTGATCGTCTTCTGCAGCTTGTCGTGGTCCATCTGACCATCTTTCAAGTGTTGCAGCAGGTTGATCGAGCCCAGGTTGCACACGGCGGTTTCGGTGTCGCTGGTGTTGAGCGTGATTTCGGTGCAGAGGTTGGAGCTGTGCACCACGCCGGCGTGCTGCTGCGGGCTGCGAACGTTGCAGGCGTCCTTGAACGTGATCCAGGGGTGGCCGGTCTCGAACAGCATCGAGAGCATCTTGCGCCACATGTCGCTGGCAGGCACCTTGCGGTAGGGCTTGATCTCGCCGCGCGCGGCCTTCTCTTCGTAGGCCACGTAGGCTTTCTCGAAGTCGGCGCCGAACAGGTCGTGCAGGTCGGGCACGCTGTTGGGCGAGAACAGGCTCCACTCGCCTTTTTCCATCACGCGCTTCATGAACAGGTCGGGAATCCAGTTCGCCGTGTTCATGTCGTGGGTGCGGCGGCGGTCATCGCCGGTGTTCTTGCGCAGCTCCAGGAATTCTTCGATGTCCAGGTGCCAGGTTTCCAAGTAGGTGCAGACCGCGCCTTTGCGCTTGCCGCCCTGGTTGACCGCCACCGCGGTGTCGTTCACCACCTTGAGGAAAGGCACAACACCTTGTGACTCGCCGTTGGTGCCCTTGATGTGCGAGCCCAGGGCGCGCACACGGGTCCAGTCGTTGCCCAGGCCGCCGGCGAACTTGGAGAGCAGCGCGTTTTCCTTGATCGACTCGTAGATGCCGTCGAGGTCGTCGGGCACGGTGGTCAAGTAGCAGCTGGAGAGCTGCGAGCGCAGGGTGCCGCTGTTGAACAGCGTGGGGGTGGACGACATGAAGTCGAACGAGGAGAGCACTTCGTAGAACTCGATGGCGCGCGCTTCGCGGTCGATCTCGTTGAGCGACAGGCCCATGGCCACGCGCATGAAGAACGACTGGGGCAGCTCGATGCGGGTCTTGCGCACGTGCAGGAAGTAGCGGTCATACAGGGTCTGCAGGCCGAGGTAGTCGAACTGCAGGTCGCGCTCGGGCTTGAGCGCGGCGCCCAGGCGGGCCAGGTCGAACTGCAGCAGGCGTTCGTCGAGCAGGTCGTTGTCCACGCCCTTCTTGATGAATTGCGGGAAGTAGTCGGCGTAGCGCGCGCCCATCTCGGTGGAGGGCACTTCTTCGCCCATGACTTCCTTGACGATGGTGTGCAGCAGCAGGCGTGCGGTGGCGTAGGTGTAGTCGGGGTCTTTTTCGATCAGCGTGCGCGCGGCCAGGATGGAGGCCTTGTAGACCTCTTCGATCGGCACGCCGTCGTACAGGTTGCGTTTGGTCTCGGCCACGATCGGGTCGGCGTGGATGTCCTTGCCCAGACCACTGCAGGCGTCGGCGATCAGGGCCTGCAGGCGCTGCAGGTCGAGCGGCACGCGTTGGCCGCCGTCGATCACGTGCAGCGTGGCTTCCACCGGCTTGGCAACTTCGGCCTGGTGGGCGCGCTCTTGGGTGCGGCGTTCACGGTAGAGCACATAAGCGCGGGCGACTTCGTGGTGGCTGCTGCGCATCAGGCCGAGCTCGACCTGGTCCTGCACGTCTTCGATGTGGAAGGTGCCGCCACCGGGACGCGAACGCATCAGCGCCTTGACCACCGCGCCGGTGAGTTCATCGACCGTCTCGCGCACGCTGGCCGAAGCTGCGCCCTGGGTGCCGTGCACGGCCAGGAAGGCCTTCATCATGGCCACGGCGATCTTGCTGGGCTCGAACGAGACCACCGCGCCGTTGCGGCGGATGATCTGGTACTGGGCAAACACCGAGCTGCTCGCGGCCGTTGGAGCAGACGTGGATGAACCGATGGGCTGCTTCTGGGAAGTGGTCGGAGCGGATGTGTTGGGGGAAGCGGTCAGCATGGTTCCTCTTTCATTTGTTGTGACTGGCCTGCTCGCAGGGCATGGGGTCGGGGAGCAGGACGTTCGGTTTCAGTTCGGGCTCGCGGCGTTGTTCAGGGCAGTGCGAAGGTTCTCAGCGGAGTGAAAACAGGCCGGAGCAACGTGGAGCTTGTCGAATCTGGAAACGCGGAACACACACTATATCTGGTGTGTGGGTGCTCTTCAAGGCACTACAGGTAGTGTTTGGAGAAAAAACCACCTCGGCAATTGGAGTGAGGTTCGGGCTGTTTTGACGTGAGCACGATGGCACCCAACAGGCGCACCGCGACAAGGCGGCCCGGAGTGCCCGAATAATCTGGGCGCTGCCGTTTGGGGGCAGCAACGGCGGGCGTTGCAGCGCGATTTGCCCCGGTGTGCCGCGAAAGGCGTGAGGCTGCGTGATCGTGGAGCGCGCTCGACGTTGTGTTTCAGGCGATGGGTGGATTCGCGCCGGGAACCGTATCGGGAAAATACGCACTTGACCAAGCCAGGTCGCGTTGCAGACGCGCCCAGTCAAATCCGGCGCCCGGGTCCTGTTTGCGGCCGGGTGCAATGTGTTCGTGTCCCGCAATGTGCGTGACGGGGTAGCGCTCTTTCAGGCTGTGGCACAACTGGCTGAGGGTGGCGTATTGCGCAGCTTCGAACGGCTCACCCTCCAGTCCCTCCAACTCGATGCCGATCGAGTCGTCGTTGCAGTTCTCGCGGCCCCGCCAGCTTGATGCACCCGCATGCCAGGCGCGCGCATCGACGTCGACGAACTGCACCAGTTCACCGTCGCGGCGGATGAAGAAATGCGCCGAGACCTCCATGTCCCGGATCTGTCCGAAGTAGGGATGGGCATCCCAGTCGAGTGCGTTGGTGAAGAGTTGCTCCACCTCGGGGCCGCCATACACCCCGGGGGGCAGGCTGATGGAGTGCAGCACGATCAGGTCGATCAGCGCACCGGGGGGCCTGGGGCCATGGTTGGGGGATGGGCATTGGCGCGCCGCCGCCAGCCAGCCGCCACGCCAGGACGAATCTCTCACGTCAGAAACCCGACTCGCGTTTGGGCGAATCACAACGAACGAAACAACGCCCACCAGGAAACACCGCGGAACCGGCTTTGCCGGGCCGCAGGTGTTGCCCCCTTGAGGGGGTGGCACGCAGTGCCGCGGGGGTGTTCAATTCAAACTGCATCGTCGTCGTTGGACGGCATGGCGATGCCCAGGCGCTGGATGCGGTAGCGCATCTGCCGCAGGTTCAGGCCCAGCCGGGCCGCGGCCGCGGTGCGGTTGAAGTCGGATTCGCGCAGGGCCTTGAGCAGCACCTGTTTCTCTTGCTCGTCGAGGTAGGACTGCAGATCGGCCGGGATGTCTTCGGGCACAGTCGCCGCCGCTGACGCGGCGAGCACCGAATCGGGCAACTGGTCAGGCTGAGTGGGGATCTCGTCGGAATCATCGGTGTCACCAAAATCCTCCGGCTCCAGCTGGCTGCCGCTGCTCAAGGCCAGGGCGCGCTGCAGCAGGTTCTCCAGTTCGCGCACGTTGCCGGGCAGTTCGCGCGCCTTCAACCAGTCGAGTGCCTGGATCGAAAGTTCGGGTGCGGGGTGGCCCGACTCGTTGCAGATGCGTTGCAGCAGCGCGCGGGCCAGCTCGGGCAGGTCGTCGCGCCGCTCGCGCAGCGAGGGTGTGCGCAGTTCGATCACGTTGAGCCGGTAAAACAGATCCTGGCGGAACTGCCCGGCCTGCACCAGGGCGGTGAGATCCCGGTGCGTGGCGCTGACCAGGCGCACGTCCACAGCTTCCTCCTGCACGCCACCGAGTGCGCGCACGCGCCGCTCCTGGATCACGCGCAGCAGCTTGGCCTGCATGGCCAGCGGGAGGTCGCCGATTTCGTCGAGAAAAAGAGTGCCGCCCTTGGCCGCCTGGAAGTAACCTTCGCGGTCGTGTGTGGCGCCGGTGTAGGCGCCCTTGCGCGCGCCGAAAAATTCGGCCTCGATGAGGTTCTCGGGAATGGCGCCGCAGTTCACCGCCACGAAGGGGCCGGCGCTGCGGTGGCTGCAGTCGTGCACGGCGCGCGCCACCAGCTCTTTGCCGGTGCCCGACTCGCCGAGGATCAGAACCGGCGCCATGCTGGTGGCCACCTTCTCGATGCGGCCCTTGATCTGCACGATGCTGGCCGCACGGCCGACGATGCGCGCGAGCGACTTCAGGCCCGAGGGCGGTGGGGGAGCGCTGCGCATGGGCTCGGCACCCGCGCCCGCACCGACCGTGCGCGTCTGGTTGCCCATGAGCGGATGGCGCTGGCTCTGCACTGCTTGCGTTACCGCGTTGCGCAGCTGCTTGAGGTCGACCGGTTTGGTGAGGTAGTCGAATGCGCCCGCCTTGAGCGACTCCACAGCGTTGTCGGCCGAGCCAAAGGCAGTGATGACGATGCACTTCTCGGTGCGTTGGGCCTCGGTGAGCTCGCGCAGCAATTCCAATCCCAGGCCATCGGGCAGCCGCATGTCGGAGATCAGCACGTCAAAGCGTTGCTGGGCCAGCCACTCTCGCGCCTGGGCGAGGTCGGCCGCAGCCACCACCGCATGGCCTTCGCGCAGCAGGGTGAGCTCGTACAGCGTGCGCAGATCGGGCTCGTCGTCGACCACGAGCACGGAGGCCGAGATGGACGGAGCGTTGGTGTTGGTGGCCATGGGTGTGCGTGCTGAAGCTCAGCTCGGGGCCAGTGGGGGATCGCCCAGGGTCGGGCTGAAGCGTGTGCTGAAGGGCCGCGATTCGCCACCGGGGTAGGCCAGGTTTTGTTGCGCCGGTTGCTGGCCGGCATGGCCGTTGGGCATCGACACGAAGAACTCGTTGCCCTCCAGCTGGTCCAGCCGCACGCGCTGGTAAGCAATCTGGGCGCCGTAGCGCTCGCAGAGCTCGCGGCAGATGTACAGGCCCAGGCCGCTGGAGCGGCTCTCGGATGAGAAGAAGGGCTCGAACAGGTGGCGCATCACGCTGGCTTCCAGCGGCTGGCCGTCGCTCCAGATCGAGAGACGGCTGTGCTCGCTGCCATTGGGCTGGGTGACGACGCGGATGGACGAGGGCTTGCCCGATGCATGGCGCAGTGCGTTGTCCAGCAGGTTGACCAACACGCGCCGCAAATGTTCGGGATCGAACTCCACATGCGCCTGGGGCGCATGCAGGTGCACACCGAGCACACCCTTGGCCGGGTTCTGGCGCAGCCAGTCCATCGTGATCTGGCGCACCAGCGGGTCCAACGCCATGCTGGGTGTGGAGCCGTCGCCGCGCACGGGCTGTGCCCGGGCCACATTGAGGATGTCGTCCACGATGCGCGAGAGCCGCTGGGCGTTCTGCTCGATCATGTGGATCAGCCGCTTTTGCGAGGCGTCTTTCACCTCTTCATCCAGCAGTGCATTGGCCTGGGTGATGGCGGAGAGCGGATTGCGGATTTCGTGTGCCACCGCAGCCGACATGCGGCCCATGGACGCGAGCTTCTCGGTCCGCACGCGGGCTTCCACCTCGCGCAGGTCCTCCAGGAACAACACGCACAGGCCGGTGCTGCGTCCACCACGCGAGGTGAGCCGCGTGCGGGCGTGCAAACGTTGGCTGGGCCGGTCCTCGTTGTCGATGGTGGTCTCGGTCTCCAGCGCCTGCCCCAACACGAAAGTCTCGCCCACCAGGTCGGACAGGTGGCTCCAGCTGGGCCGCGCCGAGAGCAGCAGCTTGGCGGCCTGGGGATAGGCCTCGCCCATCAGCATGATCTGCGCGGCGGGGTTGGCGTTGCGCACCACGCCGTGCGGATCGACCACCAGCACACCCACGCTGAGACTCTCGATCACCAGTTCGTTCACCTGCGCCTGGGTGCGAGCAGCAGCCTGGCTGCTGGAGGCCAGCGCTTCTTCGCGCGCCAGGCGGATGGCCAACTGGTTGGCCAGCACCGCCACCAGAAAGAAACCGGTGCTGGCCAGGCCGGCTTGCAACAAACGCGCCGTGGCCATGTCGCTGAACAGCGGCGCGCTCAGGATGGCTTCGGTCAGCAGGTAGAGCGTTACCGTCGCGGCCGTGGCCATGGCCAGCAGCAGTGGGCCGAGGATGGAGGCCAGCAGCACGGGCAGGGCAAACAGCGGTGTGTAGTTGATCGAGCCAGTCTGGAAGAACTGCAGCAGCGCGAACACCACAACATCGACGCCGATGGTCAGCACCCACTGAAGCTGGATCGGCGTGCCTTGCTCCACCGGCCGCCAGGCGTACAGCACCACCAGGGTGGCGGTGAGGTGCACGGCTGCCAGCAGCAACAGCCAGTCGGGGCCACCCGTGCCGGTGACCACCATGAAGATCTGCAGCGCCAGCAGAACGAGCGCGATGAACACGCGCGCCCGCATGAAGGCCACCCACAGGCGAACGAACGCGCGCAGGCGCTGTTCACGCCCCTGGTTGTTGCCGGTCTCGAAAGCAACGAACCACGAGGGTGCGAACTGTGAGCTGTCTTCTCTGGCCATCTCAGTTCCGTTGATGGGGCGCGTCGGCCGATGTCAGGAACAGCGTGATCATGTCGACGTGCCTTCCTTCAACCGGCGGTGTTCGGCGCTGCAATAGGGACCCAGTGCCCCTTGCACCGTGTCGCCCTGGGGCAGGTGGGTGCCGCATTGCTTGCAGGCAACCATCACGACCGGCAGGCGCGACGCGCCTGCAGGCGCAGGTGGCGGGCGCGAGGCGTCAGAGCGGTCGGTGATGCGGTTGTTGCGCCACACATAGAAGGCGACCATCACCACGGCCAGGACGAGCAGGTATTTCATGTGGGCAATGGTTCAGTTGCGCTGCAGCAGGACTTCGAGCACGAATCGAGAGCCGGCATAACCCAGCAGCAGCAACCCCGCGCCCAGGTAGAGCATGCGGGCAGCAAAGCGGCCGCGCCATCCCAGGCGCCAGCGCCCCCAGAGCAGCACGGCCATGGTGATCCAGGACAACATCGAAAAGACCGACTTGTGGTCCCACACCCAGCGGTGTTTGAGCAGCTCGGAGAAATACCAGCCCGCCAGCAGCGTGGCCGTGAGCAGCACGAACCCCGCAGACAGGAAGCGGAAGGTCAGGCGTTCCAGCGTGAGCAGCGGCATGGCGGTTTCTGCAGAGGTGCCCAGTCGCATGGCCTTCTCGGCGCGCTGCATCAGCCAGGCGTGGACCACCGCCACCGCGATGAGTCCGTACGACGCGATGCCCAGTGCCCAGTGCAGGGGCATCCAGTTCGAGCGCAATGCGGGGTAGGGTGTGCCGGGAAACGCCATGGCCAGCAGCACCACCGCCGTGCCCAGAATGGCGAGGGTCCAGCGCTCGCGCAGTTGTGGGTACAGGCGGCTTTCGATCATGTAGACGGTGAGCACCAGCCAGGCGGTGACGGACAACGAGGGCGCGAAGCCGAAACGCGCGGGGTGCTCGAACAGGCCGAGCACCAGCACGCCCAGGTGCAGCAGCCAGGCCACGGTGAGCAGCGCGCGACTCTGCATCGCCGACGCGCGGGGATGGACCCAGGCCACGACGGCATAGGCCAGTGCCGCCAGGCCTGAGAGCACCACCGCAGGCAGGCTGGTCGCGAGCGATGGCAGCAGGTTCATGTGGGATGGCGCGCGCGCAGCGGGCGGGGGGTGGGCGCGGCTAAAATCATTGGCGGAGTTTAACGGCCTTGACCGTTGCCAGCCGCCGGTCTCCCGGCCAATGGCCCGACACCCATCCCAGCCGGCGCGGTCCCCGCGGCCGGCGGGTTCTTCTCCTTCCACCCGAGCGCAGCATGGCATCAGCCCTTTCCGACCGACTCTCACGCATCGTCAAGGAAATGCGCGGCCAGGCCCGCATCACCGAGACCAACGTCACCGACATGCTGCGTGAGGTGCGCATGGCTTTGCTCGAGGCCGACGTGGCCCTGCCGGTGGTGCGCGACTTCATTGCCCGGGTGAAAGAGAAGGCGCTGGGTCAGGAGGTGGTGGGTTCGCTCACGCCCGGGCAGGCGCTGGTGGCCATCGTCAACCGCGAGCTGGCGCTCACCATGGGCGACGGCGTGGCCGACATCAACCTCGCGGCGCAACCGCCTGCCGTCATCCTCATGGCCGGTTTGCAGGGCGCGGGCAAGACCACGACCACCGCCAAGCTGGCCAAACACCTGATCGAGAAGCGCAAGAAGAAGGTCCTCACGGTGTCGGGCGACGTCTACCGCCCCGCGGCCATCGAGCAACTCAAGACCGTGACCGCGCAGGCCGGCGCCGAGTGGTTTCCCAGCACGCCCGACCAGAAACCGGTGGACATCGCGCGCGCCGCCATCGACTACGCGCGCAAGCACTACTTCGACGTGCTGCTGGTGGACACCGCAGGCCGCCTGGCGATCGACGAAGCGCTGATGCGCGAGATCCAGGAACTGCACGCCGTGCTCAAGCCGGTGGAAACGCTGTTCGTGGTCGACGCGATGCAGGGCCAGGACGCGATCAACACCGCCAAGGCCTTCAAGGACGCGCTGCCGCTGACCGGCATCATCCTGACCAAGCTTGACGGCGACTCGCGCGGCGGTGCGGCGCTCTCGGTGCGTGCCATCACGGGCGCGCCGATCAAGTTCGCCGGCGTGTCGGAAAAGATCGACGGCCTGGAGGTGTTCGACGCCGAGCGCCACGCCGGACGCATCCTGGGCATGGGCGACATCCTGGCATTGGTCGAGCAGGTCACGGCCGGGGTCGACATGGCGGCAGCGCAGAAGCTCGCGGCCAAGGTCAAGAGTGGCGAGGGCTTCGACCTCAACGATTTTCTGGACCAGATCCGGCAGATGAAACAGATGGGTGGCCTGTCCAGCCTGATGGACAAGCTGCCCAGCGCGATGGCCGCCAAGGCCGGTCAGGTTGACCTGGGCCGCGCCGAGAAGGACATCCAGCGCAAGGAAGGCATCATCTGCAGCATGACGCTCAAGGAGCGCCGCAAGCCCGAGATCATCAAGGCCACGCGCAAGCGCCGCATCGCCGCCGGCGCCGGCGTGCAGGTGCAGGAAGTCAACCGCCTGCTCAAGGAGTTCGAGCAGATGCAGGACATGATGAAGAAGATGAAGGGCGGCGGCATGATGAAGATGATGAAGCGCATGGGTGGAATGAAGGGCATGCCCAAGCTGCCCGGCATGGGCTGACACCCATGACAGCGCCCACCGACCCCCACACCATCGACGACCTCGCATCGCTGCGGTCGCTGTTCGGCGCGGTGGGCGACGCTTCGGTGCGCAAGGAAGTCTCGCGCCTGCATCCGGTCTACCAGCGCTGGATCGAAGCCTCGCCTTTCGCGGTGCTCGCCACCGTCAGGCCCGATGGGCTGGACGCCTCGCCGCGCGGTGACCCGCCCGGCCTGGTGACGGTGCAGGACGAACACACCCTGCTGCTGCCCGAGCGCGCCGGCAACAACCGCATCGACAGCCTGAAGAACATCCTGGCCGACCCGCGCGTGGCCCTGCTGTTTTTCGTGCCCGGCGTGGGCGAGACGGTTCGCGTGAACGGCCGCGCGCGCATATCGGTGGCGCCCGACTTGCTGCAGCGCCTGGCCATGGACGGCAAGCCGCCCCGGTGCGTGCTGGTGATCACCGTGGAGACGGTGTTCTTCCAGTGCGCCCGCGCCATGAATCGCGCGAGCCTGTGGGAAACGCACGAACCCGCGCAGGTGCCCAGCGCGGGTGACATGCTCGCCGCGCTGACGCACAACGCCATCGATGGTGTGGCCTACGACCGCGCATTGCCCGCGCGCCAGCGCGACACGCTGTACTGAACAGGTGCGGCGGCTCAGCCCAGCGTGCGGGCGAGCGCCTGTGTCGCTGCCTGCAGGCGCGGCAGCTGTAGCCGGGCCTGCGCCAGCGTCATGCGCGCGGCCGGCGCCTGCAGCGCGAGGGCGCAGCGCACCGTGCGCTGGCCGGCGGCGAACACCGGCACAGCCACGCACACCAGGCCTTCGACGAACTCCTCGGCGTCCACCGCATGGCCGTCGCGGCGGATCGTCTCCAGTTCGGCTTCCAGTGCTTCGCGTTGGGTCAGGGTGTTGGCGGTGTAGCGCGTGAGCGGCAGGCCTTCCAGCAGCGTGTGCCGCTGGCGTGTGCCCATCCAGGCCAGGAACAGCTTGCCGCTGGCCGAGCAGTGCACCGGCACGCGCGTGCCCGGGCGCAATTCCAGCCGCAGCGGAAACGCCGACTCCACGCGGTCCAGGTAGACCACGTCTGCGCCCGACATCGCGGTGAGGTTGCAGCTCTCGCCGACCTCGTTGACCAGCTGGCGCAGCACCGCGTGGCGCACCCCCTGCAAGGTGCTGCTGCTGAGCGCTGCTTCCGACAGGCGCAGCAGGCGCGGCGCCAGCACGAAGTGGCGGCCGTCGGGCTCGCGCACCAGCCAGCCACCGGCCTCCAGCTGCGTCAACATCCGGTGCGCGGTGGGCTTGGGCCAGCCGGTCAGCGCCACCACATCGGGCAGCGCCTGCGGCGTGTCCTGGCGCGCCAGAATGTCCAGCAACTCCAGGAGCCGCAGGCCGGGGCTGCTCTCGGTGTCTGTGTTCATATCTCGAAAAATGAGACGATTCAGCTAAATATTTCGAGATTTATTCTAGTGCCACCTACATTGCCGGCACAAGACCAGTTTGAGGAGATGGTGGGTTTGGCACGTTCGAGTTTTCACAACGCGGTGGTCACGGGCGCCTGCGGCGGCCTGGGTCAGGCGCTGGCGCGCGAGCTCATCGTCGGTGGTGCGCGCGTGGCCTTGGTCGGGCTGCAGCGGCCCGCGCTCGATGCGCTGGCGGCGCTGGCGCCAGACCGCTGTGCGGTCTACCAACCCGACGTGTCGGACGCCACCGCGATGCAGGCCATGGCCTTCGATTGGATGGGCCGCTTCGGCGCACCCGACCTTGTGATCGCCAATGCGGGCGTGGCCGGCGGCTTCGACACCGCGCAGGCGAGCGACCTCGCCGTGATGCGCCGCATGCTGGAGATCAACCTGCTCGGCGCCGCCACCACCTTCCAGCCTTTTCTGGCGCCGATGCGCGCCAGTGGCCGGCGCGGCGCGCTGGTGGGCGTGGCCAGCCTGGCAGGCTGGCGCGGCATGCCGGGCAACGGCGCGTACTGCGCGAGCAAGGCCGGCCTGATCGCCTACCTGCAGAGCCTGCGCGCCGAACTGCGCCCCACGGCGCTGTCCGTGCACACCATCAGCCCCGGCTACCTGCGCACCGCGCTTACCGCCGGCAACCGTTTCGCCATGCCCGGCCTGCTCGAGCCCGACGAGGCCGCGCGCCGCCTGCTCGCGGGCGTGGCCGCCGGCACCGAACACATCGTGCTGCCGCGGCACATCGGCTGGCTCTCGCGCCTGCTGGGCCTGCTGCCTGCTCGGCTGCACGACCGCATCCTGCTCAGCCAACCGCGCAAACCCCGTGCCGGCGAACCCGGCGCAACCGACATCCCCGGCCTAAAAAAATGACGACACCGACCGAACAACAGATCGCCCTCATCGGCGCCGGCCCCTCGGGCCTGGCCGGCGCACGCTGCCTGCAGAAACACGGCATTGCCTTCCAGGGCTTCGAGGCCCACACCGACGTCGGCGGCCTGTGGAACATCCACAACCCGCGCTCCACCGTGTACGCCTCGGCACACTTGATCTCCAGCAAGCGCATGACGGAGTTCAGCGAATTCCCGATGCGCGACAGCGTGGCCGACTACCCGAGCCACCGCGAACTGCTCGATTACTTCAGCGCCTTCGCCGACCACTTCAAATTGCGCGAGCACTAC
Organism: Pseudomonadota bacterium; assembly: GCA_040385485.1. Classification (GTDB taxonomy): domain Bacteria; phylum Pseudomonadota; class Gammaproteobacteria; order Burkholderiales; family Burkholderiaceae_C; genus Hydrogenophaga. The sequence continues at coordinate 27,509 of JAZKHJ010000023.1, forward strand.
CGCTTCGGCACGCGCGTGTTGAAGGCCGAACCGGTGAGCGAGACGCCAGACACGCTCTGGCGCGTGACCACCGAAGACGCGAACGGCCAGCAGACCACAGCCAACTACAAAGGGGTGGTGGTGGCCAATGGCACCTTGGCCGAGCCCAACATGCCGACCTTCGAAGGCCGCTTTGCCGGCGAACTGCTGCACACCTCGGCCTACAAGAGCGCCGACCTGTTCAAGTACAAGCGGGTGCTCATCGTGGGTGCGGGCAACTCGGGTTGCGACATCGCGGTCGATGCGGTGCACCAGGCGCGCAGCGTGGACATCTCGGTGCGGCGCGGTTATTACTTCGTGCCCAAGTACGTGTTCGGCAAACCTGCCGATTCCATCGGCGGCAAGATCACGCTGCCGCCCTGGCTCAAACAGAAGATCGACAGCACCATCCTGAAGTGGTTCACCGGCGACCCGGTGCGCTTCGGCTTCCCGAAGCCGGCCTACAAGATGTACGAGTCGCACCCGGTGGTGAACTCGCTCATCCTGTACCACATTGGTCATGGTGATGTGGGCGTTCGCGCCGACATCGCGCGCTTGGACGGCCACACGGTGCACTTCAAGGATGGCAGCCAGGGCGACTACGACCTGGTGCTCGCAGCCACCGGCTACAAGCTGCACTACCCCTTCCTCGACCACGCGCTGCTGAACTGGCAGGGTATGGCGCCACAGCTCTACCTGAACATCTTTGCGCCGCGCTTCGACCGCCTGGCCGTGCTGGGCATGGTCGAGGCCAGTGGCCTGGGCTGGCAGGGCCGCTACGAGCAGGCCGAACTGGTGGCGCGCTACTTCAAGCGGCTGGACGAAGGCAAGGCGAGTGCTGCCGCGCTCAAGGCCGCCAAGGCCGGGCCACCGCCGGATCTGTCGGGTGGCTACAAATACCTGCAACTCGAGCGCATGGCCTACTACGTGAACAAGGATGTCTACCGCAACACCGTGCGCAAGGCCGCCGCCGCGTTGGACTGAACGCTGCAACAACACAACAACAAGAGGAGACCAACATGCTGCCCGTGGACGAGATCCGCCTCAACTTCAACCCCGCCTCGCTGGCCGTGCTCAACGGCGTGCTCGCCTTCCTGATGTTCGGCATCGCGCTGGACACGCGCATCGAGGACTTCCGCCGCGTGGCGCGCATGCCGCTGGCCTTCACGGTGGGCATCGTCGCGCAGTTCATCGCGCTGCCGGCCATCACCTTCGTGCTCACGCTGCTGCTGCAACCCGGCCCGAGCATCGCGCTGGGCATGATCCTGGTGGCCTGCTGCCCGCCCGGCAACGTGAGCAACATCCTCACCCACCGCGCCAATGGCAACGTGGCGCTCAGCGTGTCAATGACGGCGGTGTCAAACGCCATCGCCATCGTCGCCATGCCGCTGAACTTCGCCTTCTGGGGCGGCATCCACCCGACCGCCGCGCCGTTGCTCAAGACCATCGCGCTGGACCCGCTGGAGATGTTCGGCCACATCTTGCTCATCATCGGCGTGCCCTTCGTGCTGGGCATCGGGTGTGCACACCGCTTTCCGAACTGGACCACGCGCTTCAAGAAGCCGGTGCGCATTCTGAGCTTCGTGGCGCTCATCGCCTTCATCGTCGGCGCGATCGCCGGCAACTGGCGCTACTTCCTCGACTACGTGGGCCTGGTGCTGCTGGCGGTGGTGATCCACGACGCGCTGGCCTTCGGCACCGGTTACGCGATCGCGCGCGCCGCCGGCCTGTCCGACTACGACCGCCGTGCCCTCTCCATCGAGGTCGGCATCCGCAACGCCGGCCTGGGCCTGGTCATCATCTTCAGCTTCTTCGGTGGCCTGGGTGGCATGGCCGTGGTCGCCGGCGTCTGGGGCTTCTGGGACATCATCGCCGGCCTGATCCTGGCGGGCTGGTGGTCGAAACGGCCCTTGCAGGGCGGCGTGCCGGTGGCGCCTGCCGCAGAGCGTTCATGAGCGCAGTGACGGAAAAAGCGCCGGCCGCCCGGCGCGTGCTGGTCACGGGCGCCGATGGCTTCCTCGGGCGCGGGTTGGTGCAAGCGCTGGCGCGCGATACCTACATTCACCACGTGGTGGCGGTCGACGTGCGCGAGGTGCCGCCCGAGCGCCGCCTGCCGCGTGTGGTCTACGTGCAGCAGGACGTGCGCTCCGCCGCGCTGGCCGACACCGTGGCCCTGCACGGCATCGACACCGTGGTGCACCTGGCCTCCATCGTCACACCGGGCAAGGGCTCGAACCGCGCGTTCGAACATTCGGTGGACGTGGGCGGCACGCGCAACGTCATTCGCGCCTGCCTCGCGCACCGGGTGGACCACCTGGTGGTTTCCAGCAGCGGCGCGGCCTACGGCTACCACGCCGACAACCCAGCCTGGTTGACCGAAGACCACCCGCTGCGCGGCAACGAGGTGTTTGCCTACGCGCACCACAAGCGCCTGGTCGAGGAGATGCTGGCCAAAACGCGCGCGGCCCACCCCGAGCTTCGCCAGACCGTGCTGCGCATCGGCACCATCCTGGGTGAGCGGGTGGACAACCAGATCACCGCGCTGTTCGAGAAGCCGCGCATCCTCGCCATCCAGGGCAGCGACAGCCCCTTCGTCTTCGTCTGGGACGAGGACGTGACCGGCGCCATCCTGCACGCGATCAGCGGCCGGGGCCTGCCTGGTTGCTACAACCTCGCGGGTGACGGCGCGCTCACGCTGTTCGAGATCGCGCAGCGCCTGAACAAGAAGCCGCGCGTGTTGCCCGCCGGGCTGTTGCGCACCGCGCTGCGCGTGGGCTCGGCGCTGGGCATCAGCCGCTACGGGCCGGAGCAGCTCGACTTCCTGCGCTACCGGCCGGTGCTGCTCAACACCGCGCTGAAAGAGCGCTTCGGCTACACGCCGGGCAAGACCAGCGCCGAGGCCTTCGAGGCTTTTGTCGCCGCGCGCGCCGCGCAGGGCCGGCCGGTGAAGGTGCCCACGTGAACGCCTTGCCCCTCTCGCGCGGCGACCTGCTGCGCGCGCTCGCGGTCGTGGTGATCTGGGGCCTGAACTTCGTGGTGATGAAGGTCGGGCTGCAGGGCATCGGCCCCATGCTGCTGGGCGCGCTGCGTTTTGCCGCCGCCGCCGTGCCCTTCCTGCTGTTCGTGAAGTTTCCGAACCTGCCTTGGCGCTACGTGGTGGCTTACGGCCTGGCGCAGGGCCTGGGGCAGTTCGGTTTTCTGTTCCTGGGTTTGCAGATGGGCATGACGGTCGGCATGGCCTCGGTGGTCATGCAGACGCAGGCCTTCTTCACACTGCTGCTGGCCGTGCCCGTGCTGGGTGAGCGCGCGCGCTTTTCTCAAGGGCTGGGTCTGCTGGTGGCGCTGGGCGGGCTGGTGCTCATTGCCACCGCGCACGGGGAGGGTCCGCGTCAGATGACGCTTGCCGGCTTCGTGCTCACCTTGGGCGCGGGGTTCATGTGGGCGGTGTCCAACATCGTCGTGCGCCTGGCCAACCGCGTCTCCGACTACGACCCATTGCCCTTCATTGTCTGGAGCAGCGTGTTCCCGATCGTGCCGTTTTTGGCACTCGCGCTCTGGATGGACGGGCCGCAGACCGTTGCCCGCCAACTCAGCGGCATCGGCTGGCAGGCTGTGTTGTCGGTGCTGTTCCTGGCCTGGTTCGCCACGCTGCTGGCCTACAGCCTGTGGACCCGCCTGCTCAAGCGCCACCCGGCCGGGCGCGTCACGCCGTTCTCGCTGCTGGTGCCGGTGGTGGGGTTGTGGTCGGCGTGGATGTTCTTCGACGAACTGCCGTTGCTCCAACAGTGGTTGGGCACGGGGCTGGTGCTGATGGGGCTGGTCGTGAACCAGTTCGGGGGCTGGTGGCAGGCCATGCGCGCGCGGCGCATCGAGTCCTGAAACGACAACGCGCCGCTGAGGCGGCGCGTTGGCAGAGAGCGTTGGGAGCAATCCTCAGATAGCCTGCGCCAGCGTGAAGCGACTGGCGTGGCGCCACGCCCGGCGCAGCACAGCGGGTGACCACGATTCTTCGGGGATCAGCAGCACGCCGCGCGAACGCATCCATGCACCGAGGTCCACGTGACTGGTGACCACGGTCATGGGCACGGACAGCAGCAGCGGCAGGGCGACCGGTGCGAGCCAGATCAGCGCGTTGGCGTTGATCGCGGCAGCACCCAGGCCCAGCAGGCCGATCACCGCCGACATGGGCGCCAGTCGCGCCAGGGCATCGCGCCAGGTCACGCCGTTGGCTTCCCGCGGGGGCGACTTCCACTCCAGCTTCAGGCCGGTGATGGCCACCAGCACGAACAGCGAGTGCGCCAGCATGCGGATGGGTGCCTGCAGCAGGGCCATGACGGTTTCCACCACCGAGCTGCCCAGCAGGCCGGCCGTGCCGCCGAACGATTTCTGCTCACCCTTCATGAACACGGCCAGCAAGCCGAGCACGCGCGGCATGAACAGCATGGTCAGCGTCCACATCCACAGGGCGCGCAACTCTTCGGGCACGGCGTGCCAGCTGGGGATGGCGCTGGAGTCGGCGGCCCACAGGGCGGTGCCGATGGTCAGGAAGGCCAGCCACAGCGGGGCCGACAGGTAGGACATCGCACCGATGGCAAACATGGTGCGGTGCACGCGGTGGATGCCGGGTTCGGCCATCAGGCGCGAGTTCTGCAGGTTGCCCTGGCACCAGCGGCGGTCGCGCTGCAGCTCGCTCAGCAAGTCAGGCGGCTGCTGTTCGTAGCTGCCGGTGAGGTCGGAGACGAGCCACACCTGGTAGCCGGCGCGGCGCATCAGCGCGGCTTCGACAAAGTCGTGCGACATGATGCCGCCGGACATCCCGCCCGTGCCCTTGATCGGGGCCAGCGCGCAATGCTTCATGAAGGGTTCGACGCGGATGATCGCGTTGTGGCCCCAGTAGTGGGACTCGCCAAGCTGCCAGAACTGCATGCCCAGCGTGAACAGGCGACCGGTGACGCGCGAGCCGAACTGCTGCGCGCGCGCATGCAGCGTGGCGTGGCCGATGGCCTGTGTGGCGGTCTGCACGATGCCGGCCTTGGGGTGGGCTTCCATGAGCTTGACCATGGAGACGATGCAGCTGCCGCTCATGACGCTGTCGGCGTCGAGCACGACCATGTAGCGGTAGTCGTTGCCCCAGCGGCGGCAGAAGTCGGCGACGTTGCCGGCCTTGCGGTGGGTGCGGCGCGTGCGCAGGCGGTAGTAGACCTCGATCTGCGGCAGGTCCGGCTGGGCGGCCAGCGCGGCGCGCAGGTCTTCCCAGGCGGATTTTTCGGCCGCGGCGATCGCCGGGTCGTAGCTGTCGGAGAGCACGAACACGTCGAACTGGCGCGCGTGGCCGGTGGCGGCGAGCGACTCGCAGGTGGCGCGCAGGCCGGCGAACACGGTGGCCACGTCTTCGTTGCAGATCGGCATGATGATCGCCGTGCGCGCGTCCGGGTTCATCGGATCATTGCGCACCGCCTCGGCCGAGAGGGTGTGTGCGTCACCGCGCAGCGAGACCCAGAAACCCATCAGTGCGGTGACAAAACCGGTGACGACCCAGGCCGAGAGCAGACCGAAGAGGGCCAGCTGGCCGACCTGCAGCCACACGTTGTCGTGTTCGGGCTGGGCATTGGCAAACAGGCTGGTGGCAAACGCCGTGCTCAGCACGGTGAGCAACACGAAAACCATGCGGCGGCGGTTGGCCGCCGTTTCCCAGGCCTCGGGCGCGGGCCTGGCGTGGACCTGTGCCGACGACGAGTACGGTGGCAGGACACGGCTGGCCGTGCTCAGCAGCGCGGTGCCGATGCTGTTCCAGAAACCGCGCCAGGGGCGCGGCACCATGGAGCCGCGGTTGAGCGGTGGTGCGGTCACCGCGTTGGGGTGGCGCTCTTCACGCAGCACGCTGCGGTGGGTCTGGGTGGGTTTCGTGGAAGTGTTCATTCGGGTAACAGCAGATGTGTCCATGTTTCACTCACGGTGTCGTTGTTGTGTTGGAGGTATGCGCGCAGCTCCACGGGCTGCGTCGCATCGATGCGCTCGACGCGCACGGTCACGCGCCAGGAGCGCGTGGCGGGGTTGGGGTAGGCCAGGGTCTGGAGCACGCGGCCGTTGGTGTTGGCGCTGACCACGGCTTTGACCGTGGCATCGGCCGGCAGCGCGTCCAGCGCGGGGCCGCTGAAATCGATGAGGTACTGCGGCTGGCGGCCCTGTTCTTCGGCACTCAGCTTGGTGTAGCCATAGCCTCGGCGGCTCTGGGTCACCCAGCTCGACGGCGGGCGCTGCTGCGCTTCGCCCTGCCAGGCCAGTTCGTAAGCCACTTCCAGCGGCTGTCCCGGTGCGGGCAGGGCGGCGGGCACCCAGTACGCCACGATGTTGTCGTGTGTCTCGTCGGGCGCAGGCAACTGCACCAGCTCCACGCGTCCGGGGCCCCAGTCGCCCAGTGGCTTGATCCAGGCGCTCGGGCGGCGCTCGTAGCGCGCTTCCACGTCCTCGTAGCTGGCGAAGCTGCGGTCGCGTTGCATGAGACCGAACCCGCGCGGGTTCTGCATGGTGAACGAGCTCACGGTGACGGCCTTCGGCCGCTGCAGAGGGCGCCACAGCCATTCGCCTTCGCCGGTGACCATCATCAAACCGTCGGAGTCGTGCACCTCGGGGCGGAAGTCACCAGCCACAGGCTGGTTCTCGCCCGAGAGGAACATGCTCGTCAGCGGCGCGATGCCCAGTGTGTTCACCGGGCCGGCGCCGGGGCGCAGGAAAACGCGGGCGTTGACCGTGGTGGTGGTTTGCTGGCCGGGGCGGATCACGAAGCGGTAGGCACCCGTGGCTCGCTTCGATTCGAGCAGGGCCAACACGGTGACCTCGGTCGCGCCGGCCGCCGGGCGCTGCAGCCAGAACTCGGAGAAGCGGGGGAACTCCTCGCCGGAGCCGCCCGCGGTGTCGATGGCCAGGCCGCGCGCCGAGAGACCGTACTGCTGGCCGTTGCCGAGTGCGCGGAAGTAGCTGGCGCCCTGAAACACCACCAGTTCGTCCTTGTAGGCCTGGCCATTGAGCGGGTAGTGCAGGCGAAAGCCCGCGTGGCCCAGATCACCCCAGGGTGCGGGGTCAAAGGTGTTCTTGCCGTAGTCGAAGTCGGCACCGCGGTAAGGCAGGTGGCGCACCGAGCCGTCGGGCTTGATTTCGTGGATGCGCACCGGCTCGGTCTGGTACAGGCCGAGGTGAAAGAACTGAGCCTCGAAAGGCAGGGCCTCTGCGCGCCAGAGGGACTGGGCGGGCTTGAAGCGGATGTCGCGCAGCTGGTCGTAGGTGATGCTGGCCAGATCGGCGGGCAGCTTGTCGCTGTTTGCGCGCACCGGCTCGGCGGCGCGCGTTTTGGCCAGTTGGGTCAGGCTGTCCCAGTCGAAGCGCTGGGCATGGGCTGACGCCCCGCACAGCAGGGCCATCAGGGCGCCCAGCACCACCGTGGCGCGGGTGCGCTGGAGGGCTTGGGCAAGACGAATCGGGTGGGGCATACCCCGATAAGGGCAAACCCTGTGCCAGGTTGGAAAAACCCAGCCAAATCAAACACTTGAAGACGCCGGCTCTTTTTTCAGGTCACCAAGTGGTCCCAAGGGCGTCTCAGACCCGCGTTTTTGTCGTCAAACAGCGACAACACGGGAGGTGCTTTTCAAAAAAGCCTTTGAGAACAAGGGATGGAGGTTGTCACTCATCGGCGACAGGGTCTCCAGGAACGCCTGACGACCCCGCGGTGGCGTCGCTTTTGAAGAGGCCCGGCGTCAGGGCGTGCTTTTGCAGCAACCGGTAGAACTCGGTGCGGTTGCGCTGCGCGAGTCGGGCCGCGTCGGCCACGTTGCCGTCGGTCAACTTGAGCAGACCCACCAGGTACTCGCGCTCGAAACGCTGCTTGGCGTCGGCAAAGCTCAGCACCTCCACCGAGGGCGTGCGCAACGCGCGCTGCACCAGTGCCAGCGACACCAGCGGTGTGGTGGACAGCGCGCAGACCTGTTCAACCACGTTGTAGAGCTGGCGCACGTTGCCCGGCCAGGCGGACATGGTGAGGGCCTTGAGCGCCTCGGGGGCAAACCCCGAGCTGCGCTTGCCGTACTTGGCGGCCAGCTTGGCCAGGAAATGGTTGGCCAGCAGCGGAATGTCTTCGCGCCGCTCCGCCAGCGTGGGCAGCGTGAGCGTGACCACGTTGAGCCGGTAGTACAAGTCTTCGCGGAACTGGGCCGTGGCCATCGCCTCTTCCAGGTCGCGGTGGGTGGCCGAGATGATGCGCACGTCCACCGGCAGCGACTGGCTCGAACCCAGCGGACGCACCGCACGCTCCTGCAGCACACGCAGCAGCTTGACCTGCAGGGCCGGCGGCATGTCGCCGATCTCGTCAAGCAGCAGCGTGCCGCCGTCGGCCGCCTGAAACAGCCCCTTGTGATTGGCCACGGCGTCGGTGAAGGCGCCCTTCATGTGGCCGAAGAGTTCGGATTCGAGCAGGGCCTCGGGGATGGCGCCGCAGTTGACCGCGATGAATGGCTTGGTGGCGCGTGCACTGGCCTTGTGGATGGCGCGCGCCAGCATTTCCTTGCCGGTGCCGGAGTCGCCGCGCAGCAGCACGCTGGCGTCGCTCTGGGCCACCATGCGCGCTTCGGCCAGCAGGTCGGCCATGCGGTTGGAGCGGCTCACGACCTCGCTGCGCCAGGCCTCGTCCACCCGAGTGTTGTCGCTGGCCGGCGCGCCGAGCGCCAGGGCCTGGGCGATCTTCTCCAGCAGTTCCTTCGCGTCGTAGGGCTTGGTGAGGTAGGTGTACACGCCGCGGGCCGTGGCTTCGACCGCATCGGGAATGGTGCCGTGCGCGGTCAGCAGGATGACCGGCAGCGAGGGATGGCGCTTGCGGATTTCATCAAACAGCGCCAGTCCGTCTTTCCCTGGCAGGCGCACGTCGGAGAGCACGAGTTGCGGTCGCTCGATGTCGAGTTGGCTGAGCGCCGCTTCGGCCGAGCCGACCGAGGTGACGTGGTAGCCCGCCGAACCCAGCCGCATCGCCAGCAGGCGCAGCATGTCGGCGTCGTCGTCGACGACCAGCAGGCGCGCGCGTGGCGAGTTGGACGTCATGGCGCAGCGGGGGGGCGAGCGGGTGCAGGCGGGCGGGTGGTCAGGCTGCGTTCGATCGCGCGCATGGCTTCCAGGCGCTCGTTGAGCTGGTCGATGCGGCGCTGGTTTTCACGCAGTTGCTGCCCCTGTCGTTCCAGGCTGTCTTCCAGCCGGCGTTGCTCCGTCAACTGGTGGGCCAGCAAACGCGCCAGTGGCTTGAGCGGTGTGGCCTCGGGCGCCGCGCTGCCCACCACCCGTTGCACCAGGCCCAGTGCACGCGCCGTGTCCGCCGCCTGGGGCATGTGCATCAGGGCGAGGGCCAGTTGCATTTGCCGCAGTGGCGCATTGCCCGGATCGCCCTGCACCGCGATTTCGGCGGCGAGGTCGTTGGTATTGAGCTGGCGCAGGCGCTCCGAGTAGGTGAGCAGGGCCGTGACCACATCGGGCAAGGGCGGTGCCTGGGTGTTCAAGGCCTCGGGCGACGTGACTGAAGGCGCCTGCACCGGTGTGACCACCAGAATCTGGGGCGCGGACGCGGATGCTGACACTGGCGCGGTGATCAGGGTGGTCACGGACGCCTGGGCCGGCGGTGGTGGCGTGGTGCCGCAAGCGCTGACGAGGAACGCCATTGAAACGGCGGAAAAACTAATTCGCATGGGGAAGTTCGATACGGAAATGGGCGCCTTGGCGCTGGGGCAGCAGGTTGATGCGACCACCGTGGGCAACAATGTACTCGTGCACGATGGACAAACCGATGCCGGTGCCGCGCACGGCGCCCTGAGGCTGGCGTTCGCCCCGGTAGAAGGGCTCGAAGATGCGGTCGCGGTCGGCCTCGGCCACGCCGGGGCCTTGGTCGATGATGTCCAGGCTGGCGCGTCCGGGCAGGTCCAGCAGCACGAGGCGGATCACGCCGCCGTGGGGCGAGAAGCGGATGGCATTGGACAGCAGGTTGCCCACGGCCGAGGCGATCTTCTCGCGGTCGACCGGCAGAAACACCGGCACGCCCTCGGCGCGCACGGTGAGGCCCAGTGCCTTCCAGTGCAGCCGCTGGGCATCGATCTGGTCTTCCAGCAATACCATCAGATCGGTTTGCTCGCGCTTGAGCTGTCGCGCCTCGAACGCCGCCGCATTGAAGCGCAGCAGCGCTTCGATCTGGTGCTGCAGCATCAGGGTGTTGTGCTGCAGGATGTTGACCACCTCGGCCTGGTTGGGATTGAGCGCGCCGGCCACGCCGTCGCCCAGCACCGCCACACCTTCGTGCAGCGAGGCCAGCGGTGTCTTGAGTTCGTGCGAAATGTGACGCAGGAAGCGCGCCTTGTCTGCATCGAGCTCGGTCAGGCGCAGGCGCAGCCAGTCCAGTTGCTGGCTCACGCGGCGCACGTCGGACGGTCCGGCAATGTCGATCGGCACGTCGAGCCTGTTTTCGCCCAGACCCTGAATAGCCCTCTCGATTCGTTTGAACGGGCGGGCCAGCCACAAGCCGAAGCCCAGCGCCATCACGGCGGCCACGGCGATGGAGCCCAGCACCTGCTGGGTGAGTTCCTGGCGGCTGGTCTCGAAGCGTGCCTGCAGCGTCTCGTTGCGCGTGCCGATGATGGACTGCACCTTCTGCGCGATGGAAGCGCTGTGCCCGTCGATTTCCCGGAAGGCCCGTGCAACTTCGCGTTCCCGGTCCAGCGCGGTCTCCGGTGGACCATCAAGCAGTCCGGTGACGACGGTGAGTTGCTCCAGCCAGTTGGTGGAGAACTCGGGCGGCAGTTCGTTGTCTTCCAGGCGCTTGAGGATGTCACGCGCATTGCCGGCGGCTTCTGTGAAACGCTGGCGCAGCTGGTTGTCGCGCAGCACCAGCGACTGGCGCGCGGCGCGCTCCATGGTCAGGCTGCGTTCGGACAAGGACTGGGCCGCAGTGGACAGCGCAATGGCCTGGGCGGCACTCTCGCGGCTCTGCGCCATCAAGGCCTCCAGCGAGAACAGCGCGCGCAGGGCGGCCGCGCCCAGCAGCACGCCGATCAGCAGGAACGCGACCAGCAGCAATTGCGGGAACGAAAAGCGCAGCGATTTCACAAGGGCTGCTCAGTCCAGTAATACCGCGGAACCGGCTCCGCCGGGCCGCTGGGTTGCCCCCTTGAGGGGGGCGCGCGCAGCGCGGCAGGGGTGGGTTGTACTTCGGCTCTCAGCGAATGTGGCCGTGCCTCGGTGATGCGCACGTCGATCATCTGACCCACCAGGCGATCGGCCAGCGGGCCGCCGGGGAAGTTCACGATGCGGTTGCACTCGGTGCGACCCATGAGCTCGGGCACGTCGGTGCTGGAGCGGCGCGAAGCACCTTCGACCAGGATGCGCTGCACCGTGCCTTCACGGCTGGCGCTGATGCGGCGCACATTCTCCTCGATCGTGGCCTGCAGATGCTGCAGGCGCTTGAGCTTCACGGCGTAGGGCGTGTCGTCCGCCAGATTGGCCGCGGGGGTGCCCGGGCGCGGGCTGAAGATGAAGCTGAAGCTGGTGTCGAAGCCCACGTCGGTGATGAGCTTCATCATCTTGTCGAAGTCATCGTCGGTCTCGCCTGGAAAGCCGACGATGAAGTCGCTGCTCATCACCAGCTCGGGGCGGATCGCGCGCAGCTTGCGCACCGTGCTCTTGAATTCCATGGCGGTGTAGCCGCGCTTCATGGCCATGAGGATGCGGTCACTGCCGTGCTGCACCGGCAGATGCAGGTGGTTCACCAACTGGGGGATCTTTCCGTAGGCCTCGATCAGGCGCGGCGTGAACTCGTTGGGGTGGCTGGTGGTAAAGCGCAGGCGTTCGATGCCCGGGATCTCGGCCACATATTCGAGCAGCAGCGCGAAGTCGGCGATGTCGCCGGTGTCGCCCATCGCGCCCCGGTAGGCGTTCACGTTCTGGCCCAGCAAGGTCACCTCTTTCACACCCTGGTCGGCCAGGCCCGCCACCTCCACCAGCACGTCGTCGAACGGACGACTCACCTCTTCGCCACGCGTGTACGGCACCACGCAGTAGCTGCAGTACTTGGAGCAGCCTTCCATGATGGAAACATAGGCCGAGCCACCGTCGACCTTGGCCGGCGGTAGGTGGTCGAACTTCTCGATTTCGGGAAAGCTGATGTCCACCTGCGGCACCGCCAGGCGAGCGCGCTGGTTCAGCAGCTCGGGCAGGCGGTGCAGCGTCTGCGGGCCGAACACCACGTCCACGTAGGGTGCACGCTTGATGATCTCGGCGCCTTCCTGGCTCGCCACGCAGCCGCCCACCCCGATCAGCACGCCCTTGTCCTTGAGGTGCTTCACGCGCCCCAGGTCGCTGAACACCTTCTCCTGCGCCTTTTCGCGCACCGAACAGGTGTTGAACAGGATCAGGTCGGCTTCCTCCACGTCCAGCGTGGGCTCGTAGCCCTGCGCCGCGTGCATCACGTCGGCCATCTTGTCCGAGTCGTACTCGTTCATCTGGCAACCGAAGGTTTTGATGAAAACTTTTTTGCTCATGGAAAGCTCCTGTGGCACCGGCGCCAACAATGCCGGTGCCCGCGCTGGGCGCAAATGGGGGGAGGGAATCGGGTGACCACCGCCGGCCGCACGGGCTCGCGGCGGCGGTGCGTCAGTTGGAGGCGGCGGCCGGCTTGGGCTGCAGCGACTCGAACACGAAGTTGCGTTGCACGCCGAAGCCGGCGCGCTTTTCCTTGGCCTCGGCCTCGGTGAGGATCCACACGTTCTGGATCTGGTCACGCAGGTCCATGGTGTAGTTCACCACCACTTCCTTGTTCAGCAGCGAAGACGACATCACCAGCGAGTTGTTGGTGTTGTAAATGCGCGCGCCCGGCGACAGCCGGGTCTGGCGGTCGTCCATCGTGACGTTGGGCGGTTGCACCACCACCAGCGTGCCACGCAGGGCTTTGGCCGGGAAGTCGCGCGTGCCCGACTGGGCCTGGGCCGACAGGGGCAGTGCGATCAGGAGCGCAGCCAAGGTGCTGGCGCAGAAGACGGGTGAGCAGCGGTTCATGGTGTGTGTCCAGAGGCTGTGGGGAGGTCCATCGACCTCTTCACAAGGCCCATGGCAGGGAGGCCATGATTGTCTCACGCGCCTGCGGCGGCACAGCCGTCAAGGGCGGCGCGGACCGTCCAGCGGCCGGTCCGACTCCACCAGTGGATACGCGTCCGCGACGTAGGCCGGGCCCTTCATCACCATGACGATGAAGGCGCCGATGGCCACGGTGAGCAGCAGGGTCCAGAGCAGCAGCAGCACCCCGAAGGCCAGGAAGTCCACCATCTGGATGCGCGAGGCGACCCAGGCATCGGAGCCGCTCCAGGGGAACCAGCGGGCCGCCAAGGCCACCAGCGTCGGCAACGCGGCGCTCAGAAAAAAGGCTTTGGGGAGGCGTCGCAGGATCACGCGCTCCAGCCCGGCGGGCGTGCGCACGAAACCGGGTAGCTGCTTGAACATCGACATGTGTCTTTCGGTCGGCGTGGTGCAAGTGCAAGGCCCTGCAGACACTGCCAGTTCAATGTACGGCGCACAATGAAATCTGTCCACGAGATCCGGAAAGCCCTCCATGTCCTCTGTGTCTTCACTCGTCATGCAACGCTGGTGGTCACGCGCCGCGTTGCTGGTGTGCCTCGCTGTTCTTCCCCTGCTTCAGGCCTGCACCGCACCGCCCGAGGGCGTTACGGTAGTGAGCCCGTTTGACGTCAAACGCTATGCGGGCCGGTGGTTCGAGATTGCCCGGCTCGACCACAGCTTCGAGCGCGGCCTGACCGACGTGAACGCAACCTACCGGCTGGAGGCCGATGGCAGCGTGGCCGTGATCAACCGCGGCTTCAAACCCGACAAAGGCGAGTGGAAAGAGGCGGTCGGCCGTGCGCTGTTTCTCGGCGACAGCAACACCGCTTCGCTCAAGGTGTCGTTCTTCGGACCGTTCTATGGCGGCTACCACGTGATCGCGCTCGACCCGGACTACCGATGGGCCATGGTGATTGGCCCCGACACCGGATACCTGTGGATACTGGCGCGCGACAAACAACTGTCCCCGGGCGTGAGCGACAAGCTGGTTGCCCAAGCCGCGAAACTGGGCGTGAACACGCAGGAGCTCATCTGGGTCGAGCATCGGCGCAGTGACAACTGACCTCTGTTCCCTCACACCTGGCTCCCGCACCCTCTACTGGTTTCGCAACGACCTGCGGCTCGGCGACAACCCGGCGCTCACCCGGGCCTGTGCGGCCGAAGACATTGCCGCCCCGCAGGAGCAGGACGAATCGGCCGGGCTGGCGCACGATGGCCACCACCGCGGGCTCTGGCTGCGCGGTGCGGCCTGATTCACTTCCAGCGAATGGGCTCGATCGCCACGCTGCCGCGTTCGCTGGAAAGCGTGAGCACACCCTCTTGCAAGGTGGCCTGCAGTTGCATGCTGCGCTCGGCCATCTGGGCCAGGGCGGGCGCCACCTCGGTGGGCAGGCGCCAGACCTGCAGCCGCTCCAGCCGCGTGAGCTTGGTCGCGATGCCGCGCCACCACACATCTGCGGCGCTGCCGAAGGCGTAGAGCACCACCGCGTCGGCCTTGCTGCAGGCCTTGGCCAGGGGCTTGTCCTCGGGCTGGCCGACCTCGATCCACAGGCGTTTGCGCCCAGTGAAGTCGGTCAGCGAGACGTCCGGGTCGTCCGGGTCGGACAGGCCAGTGCCGAATGCCAGTGTGCCGTCGCCGCGGCAGGTGTCCTGCAGCTCGTGGGCGTGGATGGCCAGGGCCACCAGGCGCACCATCATGCGTTCGTCGGTCTCGCTCGGGTGGCGGGCCAGGGTGAGCGCGTGGTCGGCGTAGTAGCTGTGATCGATGTCGGCGATCTGCAGGTTCGCCTTGAAGATGGTGGACTTGATGGCCATGTTCGGAGTACTCCCCCGCGTCGCCTTCGTCGCCACCCCCTCAAGGGGGCGACACCTTGGGCCGGCGTAGCCGGACCCTTGGTGTCTCTGGTGGGCACGGGCTCACGCTTCAGAAAAAATAGGAATGAAAAAAGCGGGCCCTGTTGCCAGAGCCCGCTTCTTGAATTGTTGGTGGTGATAGGTGGACTTGAACCACCGACATCAGCATTATGAATGCTGCGCTCTAACCAACTGAGCTATAT
>JAZKHJ010000024.1:0-33749 GCA_040385485.1 Pseudomonadota bacterium
GGCCGGCATGAAGGACAGCAAGGTGATCGTGGCGATCAACAAGGACCCCGAGGCCCCGATTTTCTCGGTGGCCGACTATGGCCTGGAGGCCGATCTCTTCGAGGCTGTGCCTGAGCTCATCAAGGCGCTCTGAGCCCTCTGAACAACACAAGGGCATCGTTCGCGATGCCCTTGTCGTATCTGCATCCCTGAATTCCTTGGAGACAAGACCATGAGTTACACCGCCCCCCTCAAAGACATGCTGTTCGACATCGAGCACCTGGCGCGCATCGACCAGGTCGCACAGATGCCGGGTTTCGAAGACGCCGGCCTCGAGACCGCGCAAGCCGTGCTCGAGGAGTGCGCCAAGCTCAACGAAGGTGTGATCGCACCGCTGAACTTTGAAGGCGACAAGAACCCGTCGTCGTTCAAGGACGGCGTCGTCACCACCACGCCCGGCTTCAAGGACGCCTTCAAGCAGTACGCCGAAGGCGGCTGGCAAGGTCTGCAGCACCCGGTGGACTTTGGCGGCCAAGGTCTACCCAAGACCATCGGTGCGGCCTGCGGTGAAATTCTCAACAGCGCCAACATGAGCTTCGCGCTGTGCCCGCTGCTGACCGATGGCGCCATCGAGGCGCTGATCACCGCGGGCAGCGACGAGCTCAAGGCCATCTACCTGGAGAAGCTGGTGAGTGGCCAGTGGACCGGCACCATGAACCTCACCGAGCCGCAGGCCGGATCTGACCTGGCGGCCGTGCGCAGCCGCGCCGAACCGCAGCCCGATGGCAGCTACAAGGTGTTCGGCACCAAGATCTTCATCACCTACGGTGAGCACGACATGGCGGAGAACATCGTGCACCTCGTGCTCGCGCGCGTGACCGGCGCGCCCGAAGGCGTGAAGGGCATCAGCCTGTTCGTGGTGCCCAAGTTCATGGTGAACAAGGACGGCTCGCTGGGTGCGCGAAACGACGTGCACTGCGTGAGCATCGAGCACAAGATGGGCATCAAGGCCAGTCCGACCGCCGTTCTGCAGTACGGCGACCATGGCGGCGCCGCGGGCTACATCGTGGGCCAGGAGAACCGCGGCCTGGAGTACATGTTCATCATGATGAACGCCGCGCGTTATGCCGTGGGCGTGCAGGGCATCGCGATCGCCGAGCGCGCCTACCAGAAGGCCGTGGGCTACGCGAAAGACCGCGTGCAGAGCCGCCCGGTGGACGGCACACTGTCGGCGGCCGCGCCCATCATTCACCACCCCGATGTGAAGCGCATGCTCATGACCATGCGCGCGTTCACCGAAGGCTGCCGCGCCATGGCTGCTGTGGCCGCAGCCGCGTACGACGCCGCGCACCACCACCCCGATGCCGACACGCGCAAGCAGAACGCCGCCTTCTACGAATTCCTGGTGCCCTTGGTCAAGGGCTACAGCACCGAGATGAGCCTGGAAGTCACCAGCCTGGGCGTGCAGGTGCACGGTGGCATGGGCTTCATTGAAGAAACCGGCGCGGCGCAGTACTACCGCGACGCCAAGATCCTCACCATCTACGAAGGCACCACGGCCATCCAGGCCAACGACCTTGTGGGCCGCAAGACCGCACGCGACGGCGGCACCGGTGCCAAGGCGATTGCTGCGCAGATCGAGAAGACTGAAGTGGAACTCGCGAAGCGCGAGAGTGCCAACGCCAAGGCCATGCACAAGCGCCTGAAGGCCGCGCGCGAATCGTTTGTGGACGTGGTCGAGTTCATTGCCGCCAACACGCGCAGCAATCCCAACGCGGCGTTTGCCGGCAGCGTGCCTTACCTGATGCTCGCGGGCAACCTCATGGCGGGCTGGCAACTCGCGCGCTCACTGATGGTGGCCGAGGATCTGTCCGCCAAGGGACAGGACACGGCCTTCATGCAGGCCAAGATCACCACCGCACGCTTTTACGCCGACCACATCCTCAGCCGCGCGCCGGGCACGCGTGATGCCATCGTTGAAGGCGCCGAGGCCGTGACCGCACTGGCCATCGAATCGTTCTGACCCACAACACATCCGACGGAGACTTCATGACCGCACCCGCCCGCAGCCTGCCCCCGGTTCTCAAGAACATCAAGTTCCCGGTGATCGGCTCGCCGCTGTTCATCATCAGCAACCCCAAGCTCGTCATTGCCCAGTGCAAGGCCGGCGTGGTGGGCGCGATGCCCGCGCTCAACGCGCGCCCGGCCGCGCAGCTGGACGAGTGGCTGGCCGAGATCACCGAGGCCCTGGCCGCGCACGATGCAGCCAACCCAGACAACAAGGCCGCGCCGTTCGCCATCAACCAGATCGTGCACAAGAGCAACGACCGGCTGGAGCACGACATGCAGTTGTGCGCCAAGTACAAGGTGCCGATCATCATCACCAGCCTGGGCGCGCGCGAGGACGTGAACCAGGGCGTGCACAGCTGGGGCGGCGTGGTGCTGCACGACGTGATCAACAACGTGTTCGCGCACAAGGCGATCGAGAAGGGTGCCGATGGCCTGATTCCCGTGGCGGCCGGTGCCGGTGGCCACGCCAGCGTGAAGAGCCCGTTTGCCATGGTGCAGGAAATCCGTGAGTGGTTTGGTGGCCCGATCGCGCTGTCGGGCGCCATCGCCTCGGGCGGTGCTGTCCTGGCCGCACAGGCCATGGGCGCCGACTTTGCCTACATCGGCTCGGCCTTCATCGCCACCGAGGAAGCTCGTGCGGTGGACGGCTACAAGGAGATGATCACCCAGTCGAACTCGGACGACATCGTCTACAGCAATTTCTACACCGGCATCCACGGCAACTACCTCAAGGGCAGCATCCAGAAAGCCGGCATGGACCCGGACAACCTGCCGCAAAGCGATCCGAGCAAGATGAACTTCGCCACGGGTGAGGGCGCCAACGCCGCCAAAGCCTGGAAAGACATCTGGGGCTGCGGGCAGGGCATTGGCGCCATCCGCGAGGTGGTGCCCGCGGCCGACCTGGTGGCGCGCTTCAAGCGGGAATACGCGGAAGCCAAAGCGCGCATCTGCGCGGGCTGATCAGGCCTCTTCGCTGACAAAAAAAGGCCGGCTTGAAGAGCCGGCCTTTTTGCGTCTGCGGAGCAGTCTTCGTCAGGACTACCGTTCGCCTCTCAACCACGCGCCGAAGCTGCTGAGGGCTTCACCAATGGCCGCCCCTGGCGTCTGCGTGTACTGCACGCCGCCCACGTCCGAGATCTGCGCCACCGAGCCGCTGCCTTGCCACTCGGCGTACATCCAGTCGTCCGCCACGCGCACCAAGCCGTCGGGCACGGCGGGCGGCTGTGCCACCGGCGTGCCCTTGAGCGCTGCGCTCATGTAGTCGATCCAGATCGGCAGCGCGATGCGCCCGCCAGACTCACCGCCGCCCAGGCTGCGTGGCTTGTCGTAGCCCACCCACACGGCGGTGGCCAGGCTGGGCTGGTAGCCGGCGAACCAGGCGTCGACCGCGTCGTTGGTGGTGCCGGTCTTGCCGTACACATCGGGTCGCTTGAGCGTGGCCTGTGCACGCGCGGCCGTGCCTGTGCGCGTCACTTCGTTGAGAAGGCTGGACATCACGAACGCGTTGCGCGCGGGAATCGCGCGGTTGGCTTCGGTCAGCGGCTCGGGCGGCGGCGCCTCAAACAGCACCTTGCCTTGGGCATCGGTGATCTTCTCCACCACCACCGGCGCCACCTTCCAGCCGCCATTGGCCACCGTGGCATAGGCCTGCGCCATCTGCAGCGGCGTGACACTGCCCGTGCCCAGGGCGAGCGTGAGGTCGTTGGGCTGGCGCGCGGGGTCCAAACCGAAGCGGGCGGTCCAGTCACGTGCGGTCTGCGTGCCGGTGTGCTGCAGCACGCGCACGCTGGCGATGTTGCTGGATTGGGCCAGTGCCTGCCGCAGCGTGATCGGACCGGCGTACTGCCCGTTGCTGTTGGTGGGGTGCCAGCCGTTGGAGGCCGTGAATGGCAGGTCGTCCACCAGCGTGCCCGGCATCACGCGCGCTTCGAGCGCGGCCGAGTACAGCAGCGGCTTGAGCGCTGAGCCGGGCTGGCGCCAGCCCTGGGTGACGTGGTTGAACGGTTGCCGGGTGAAGTCAAACCCGCCCACCAACGCGCGCACGCGGCCCGTCTGGCTGTCCATGGCCACCATTGCGGCTTCGGCCTCGGGCCATTGGGAGATGGCCCACGCTGCCTTGCCTTTGACCTTGCCCGCGCTGACCACCCGCACGATGGCGCCGCGCACGATCTTCAGCGGTGCCTTGGCCTTCGGGTCCAGTCCCTTTTGCGCCCATCTCAGGCCTTCGCCTTGCAGGGTGATGCGCTCACCGCTGGCCAGTTGCACCTGCAGGGCCGTGGGGCTGGCCGCCAGCACGATGCCCACGCGCAGGGTCTCGTCGTCGCGGTGGTCCTTCAGGGCTTCGGCGGCGGCGCGTTCGACTTCAGAGCTCGTGCCGGACGGGAGCGATTCGAGGTCTTCCGGCCCGCGCCAGGCGCCGCGTCGGTCGAAGGCCAGCACCCCGCGCTGCACCGCCGCGTGGGCCGCGCGCTGGTCGGCTGCGCGCAAGGAGGTGGTGACGCGCAAACCGTTCGAATACGCCTCGGTGCCGAAGCGCTCCACCACCGCGCGGCGCGCCATTTCGGCCACGTGGGCCGCGTGCACGCTGCGCAAACCAGGCGTGCGGATCTGGAGTTTCTCTGCACGCGCGGTGGTCAGTTGCGCGTCGGTGATCGTGTCGGTGGCGCGCATGCGCTCCAGCACCACCCGCTGGCGCTGTGTTGCGCGTTCGAAGTTGGCCACCGGGTTCGCGTAGTAGGGGTTCTGCGGCAGGCCGGCGAGCATGGCCGTCTCGGCCAGCGAGAGTTTGTCCAGTGGCTTGCCGAAATAGATCTGCGATGCGGCCGCAAAGCCGTAGGCGCGTTGGCCCAGGAAAATCTCGTTGAGGTAGATCTCCAGGATGCGGTCCTTGGAGAGTTCGTCTTCCAGTTTGAGCGCCAGCCAGATTTCCTTGGCCTTGCGCTCGGCGGAGAACTCGCGCGTGAGCAGCATGGTGCGCACCAGCTGCTGCGTGATGGTCGACGCCCCCTGCTTGCGTCCGCCGGTCACGGCTGCCACCAGCGCGCGCGCCATGCCCCGGGGGTCCACACCGTTGTGTTCCCGAAAGCGCGCGTCTTCCACCGACAGCACGGCGTCCTGCAGCAGCTTCGGGGTGCGTGACAGCGGCAGGTATTCGCGCCGCTCGGTGCCGAACTGCGCGATCTCCACGCCATCGGCTGTGAACACCTGCAAGGGCAGCTTGGGCTGGTACTTGACGATGCTGTCCAGCGGCGGCAGATCGAAGGTCGAGGCCTGCAGCGCAGGGGCCATGAAGGCGACGGGCACCAAGGCCAGGGTCAGCGCGGAGCGGCGAAGGAAAAGCTTGAGCATGGGGTGAGATTGTCCCGGATCGGTGTGCGGTGCATGTGCAGGCTGTGCGTGAGGGTGGTAACCAGCTGTGTCTGAACCCGCAGGTAAGATGGCCGACCGCCCCTGGCCCACCCTGCGAAACCGCCCATGCGCAAGCGCATCCTGTTGCTGGAAGACGAACAAGCCATCGCGGACACCTTGCTCTATGCGTTGCAGAGCGAGGGCTTCGAGGTGCAGCATGTGCGCCTGGCTGCTCAGGCGCTCGAAGCATTTCGCTCGCACGCACCGGACCTCGCCATTCTCGACGTGGGTGTGCCCGACGGCAACGGCTTCGATGTGTGCCGCGCCATTCGCAAGACCAGCGAGATGCCCATCGTGTTCCTCACCGCGCGCCATGAAGAGATCGACCGCGTGCTGGGTCTGGAGCTGGGCGCGGACGACTACGTGGTCAAGCCTTTTTCGCCGCGTGAGGTGTGCGCGCGGGTGCGTGCGATCCTGCGGCGCAGCGCTGCGGTTTCGCCCACGCACGTCGCGCAGGGCCCGATGCTTCAGCTCGACGAGGCCACGCAGCGCATCAGTTGCGGCGGCGAGCTGCTCGCGCTCACGCGCTACGAATTCCAGCTGCTTGCCACACTGTTGCGGCGGCCCGAGCGCATCTTCTCGCGCGTCGAGCTGATGGACCTGGTCTGGGGCGGAGCGCTGGACACGTCGGACCGCACGGTGGACGCACACGTGAAGCTGCTGCGCGCCAAGCTGCGCGCGCGCGGCGTGACGATCGAGCTGATCCAGACCCACCGCAACATGGGCTATTCGATCCGTCTGCCGGACTGAACCATGCGCATCGGTCTGCGTTTGCTGCTCGGTTTTTTTCTCATTCTGGGCGTGGCCCTGGTGGTGGTGCTCAACGTGTTCCTGCAGGAGGTCAAGCCCGGCACGCGCCTGGCCATGGAAGACAGCCTGATCGACGCAGCGCATGGGTTTGCCCGGCTGGCCGCCGCCGACATGAAGGCCGGCACCATCGCCACCGGCGGCTTCGCGCAGGCGCTGAACGCTTATCCGGGCGCGCAGCCCGGCGCCAGCATCTGGGGCTTTCAGAAGAACAGCGTCGACTACCGCATCACCATCACCGACGCGCAAGGCATCGTGCGCTTCGACACGCGGCAAGAGGCTGTGGGGCAGGATTTCTCGCGCTGGAACGACGTGCTTCGAACGCTGCGCGGCGAGTACGGCGCGCGCTCCAGTCTGGCCGATCCGAACGATCCGAGCAGCACGGTGATGCACGTGGCCGCACCCATCCGCGATGGTGATCGCATCATCGGCGCGCTCACCGTCTCCCGGCCCAACCGCAGCCTGGAGCCCTACATCGAACGCAGCCAGCAGCGCATCCTGCGCTGGTCCTGGGCGCTGCTGGGGCTGTCGCTGTTGATGGGTGTTCTGCTCAGCTGGTGGATGGCGAGTTCACTCTCGCGCCTGCGGGGCTATGCCAACGCGGTGGCCAGCGGCGAGCGGGTGGCGCTGCCGCGCTTCGGGCGCCTGAGCGGCAACACCGAGTTCAACGATCTGGCGCAGGCCGTGGAGCGCATGCGCGTGAAGCTCGAAGACAAGGCCTATGTCGAGAACTACGTGCACACGCTCACGCACGAACTCAAGAGCCCGCTGGCCGCGATCCGGGGCGCGGCCGAACTGCTGGAGGAAGACCTGCCCGGGCCGGACCGCCAGCGCTTCGCCGGCAACATCCAGCGCCAGACCGAGCGCCTGCGCCAGCTGATCGACAAGCTGCTGCGCCTGGCCGATGTGGAGCAGATGCGCTCACTGAGCAAGCTTGAGCGTGTGGACCTGAGCGCACTCACGCGCGAGCTGCTGCAGCGCGTCGAGCCCCGCCTGCGCCTGAAGGGATTGCGTGTGCGCGACGAGCTGGGTGAGGGCCACGTGGTGCGCGGCGATCCGTTCCTGCTCGCCCAGGCGCTGCAGAACCTGCTGGACAACGCGATCGACTTCTCGCCGGAGCAGGGCGAGCTGTGGCTGCGGCTGACCAACGACGGTGGTGCACTCGTGTGGTCGGTGCGCGACCAGGGTCCGGGCGTGCCCGACTATGCGCAGGCGCACATCTTCGAGCGCTTCTACTCGCTGCCCCGCGGCGAGGCGCAAGAGAAGAGCTCGGGCCTGGGCCTGTGTCTGGTGAAGGAAGTGAGCGACCTGCACCACGGAGACATCCAGGTCGGCAACGTGAGCGACCCCCCCGGATGCCTGGCGAGCTTGCGCCTGCCGCTCTGAGCCGTTTCACATTCACTGCACAAATCGCCGCCGCACTGCACAGCCGCTGCACACCCGCTTGAGAGACTGGCGCGGTCCCCACCACGGAGCCCGCCTTGAACAAATACCCCTTGCTGAGCAAGTTGCTCGTCATCTTCTCCCTGATGCTGCTGCTGTCGATACCGTTGCTGATGGTGTTCGACACGATCCAGGAGCGCAGTGCCTACCGCGCAGAGGCCGCCACAGAGGTGGCGCGCGCCCACGCGGGTGCCCAGATCGTCACCGGTCCGGTGCTCTACGTGCCGTACACCGAAACCTTCACGCGCACCGTGCCGGTGGAGGGCGGGCGTGGCGATACGCGCGAGGAGCGGATCACGCAGGCCCACGTGGCCTTGCGGTTTCCCACCCGCCTGGACACGCGCAGCCAGCTGGAGACACAAACCCGCTGGCGCGGCATCTTCCCCGTCACGGTCTACACCAGCACACACCAGAGCACCGGCCGCTTCGTGTGGAGCGGTGTGGAGCCGTTGGAGAAGAACGGCCAGATCACCCTAGGGCAGCCACGCTTGATCCTGGGCGTGAGCGATCTGCGCGGCCTGCTCAGCGCACCCCGACTCACGGTGGCGGGCCAGGCCGTGACCATGGCGCCATCACCCGCGGCGCAGAAACTGCCGCTGCCCCTGGCCGCTTCGGTGGATGTGGCTCTGCTCAAGCCCGGCGCCGCGTTCGACATCACCCTCAACGTGGAGCTGGCCGGCACCGGCCGCATCGGCTGGGTGCCGTTGGCCGACGAGAACAGCGTGAGCCTGACATCGAGCTGGCCACATCCCAACTTCGGTGGTGATTTTTTGCCGCGCACGCGCAGCGTGAGCGAGCAGGGGTTTGACGCCACCTGGAGCGTGCCTTCGCTGTCGACCCAGGCGCAGCAGCAGTTCGTGCAGCAGGGCGAGCTGCGCTCCACTCCCGACAGCTTCTCGGTGTCGCTGGACAACCCGGTGGACGTGTACCGCCTGACCGAGCGCGCCACCAAATACGCGCTGATGTTCATCGTGCTCACGTTCGCCGCGTTCTTCGTTCTGGAGATGGTCAAGCGCTGGCGCATCCACCCCATGCAGTACCTCATGATCGGCGCGGCGCTGGTGCTGTTTTTCCTGTTGCTGCTCTCGCTCTCGGAGCACCTGGATTTCGCCTGGGCGTATGGGCTGGCGAGCGCCGCCTGCATTGGCCTCTTGACGCACTACCTGCGTCATGTGCTGGGTGGCTGGCGGCCCGCGCTGGGCATGAGCGCCATGCTGGTGGCGCTGTACGGGGTGCTCTACGGCATTCTGGTGTCGGAAGACAACGCCTTGATGATGGGTGCGCTGCTGCTCTTCGGCGTGCTCGCGGCCATCATGGTGGTCACGCGCAAGGTGGACTGGTACAGCGTGATGGGAACGGCTCAGCAGCCGTCTCAATAGCCTTCGATCGCGAACAGCGTGCCGGTGGACGCGCTCTGGCGGATCTTGATCAGGCGCTGGTAGTCGGGCGAGGTGTAGAAGGCCTGCAGGTGCGCCATGTCGGGGAACTCCAGGATCACCTGACGGTGCGGAACGCCGCTGCCTTCGAGCACGCTGACCGCGCCACCGCGCACCAGGTAGCGTCCGCCGTGTGCGGCGATCAGCGCGGGCACGTCGCGGCGGTATTCCTCGTAAAGGGCAGGGTCGGTGATTTCGACGTTGCCGTAGATGTAGGCGGGCATGGAGTCTCCTGGGTGGGTTGGATTTCCCCGAGCTTAAAGCCCGGGTCTCATCGAAATACAACCGGACGGTTGACAGTTCGATGCACCGTCGATATATTCAACCACATGATTGAATATCAACCCACCCAGCTCGACGCCGTGTTCCACGCCCTGGCCGATCCGACCCGGCGCGCGATGCTGCACACCCTGTCTTCGCAACCGCTGCCTGTGGGCGAGCTCGCGGCGCCGTTCGACATGTCGCTGGCCGCCGCTTCCAAGCACATCCAGGTGCTCGAGCGCGCGGGGCTGGTTCAGCGCAGCATCACCGGCCGCACGCACCTGTGCCAGTTGAACGCGGCACCGATGCACGCGGGGCTGGAGTGGATGCGCCACTACGAGCAGTTCTGGCAGCAGCGCGTTGACGCGTTGGAAGCCTTGCTCAAGGCCGAGGACAAGGCCCGAAAACCGTCCAGACCCAGCCACAGCCCAAGGAGAAAGCCATGAATGAAGACTACGGCGTGCTGACCGCACCCGACACCGTGCGCATCGAGCGCCTGCTGCCCGGATCCATCGATCGGGTGTGGGCCTGGATCACCGAGGAAGACAAGCGCGCCCTGTGGTTTGCGGGCGGCACGATGGAGTTGCGCGTGGGGGGCCGGGTGGAGCTGGCGTTCCGCCACAGCGAGCTGACCCATGCCGACGACCCCGCACCCGCGAAGTACGCGGACATGGCCGACCACGCCGAGCTGCGGGGTCGGGTCACGGTGTGCGAGCCGCCGCATCTGCTGGCCCACACCTGGGGCGGGCAGGGCGAGGTCCGGTACGAATTGTCTGAAGCCGCGGGTGGCGTGCGACTCGTGATCATCCACCAGCGTTTGCCGGGTCGCGACGACGTGCTCAGCGTGTCGGCGGGCTGGCACGCGCACCTCGCCCTGCTGGTCGCGCAGCTTGAGGGGCACGAGGCGCCGCGGTACTGGCAACTGCACACGCGGCTGGAAGCCGAGTACGCAGCACGTTTGCCGCGCGCCTGAGGTTGATGGCCCGTGTCAGCGCGCGGCAAGAAACTGCGGCAGCAGCGCGGCATACATCGCCCGGAAGCGCCGGTGCCGGGCCGACAGCGCGGCGTGCGCGGTGGCATCGGGTTCGAAACGGCGTGTGACCGGTGGCGTGGTACAGACGGCATCGGTCGCCGCACCACAAGCCAACCAGGCCAGACGCGCCGCACCGAGCGCCGCACCCGTCTCGCCCCCGGTGTGTACGCGCAGCGTGAGGCCCAGCGTGTCGGCCAACAACTGGGCCCACCACGCGTCGCGCGCGCCGCCGCCCACCAGCGAGAGCGCCTGCAGCGGTCGCTCGGTGGCGCTCAGGGTCTGCAGGCCGTCGCGCAGGCCGAAGCCCACGCCCTCGGCCACCGCGTAGGCCAGCGCCTCGCGCCCGTGTGCGGTCGTCATGCCGAACCAGACCGCGCTGGCCAGCGGCTGGTTGTGCGGCGTGCGTTCGCCGCTCAGGTAGGGCAGGAACAGCGGGGCCGTGGCGCGCTCGGCCGGCGTGAGGCGCGCGGCTGCCTTGAGGAGCGCGGCTTCGTTCTCGAAAGCCAACGTTCTGGTGGCCCAGCTCACCGCGCTGGCCGCGCTCAGCATCACCGACATCTGATGCCAGCGCCCGGGCAGGGCGTGGCAGAAGGCGTGCAGCGCGCGCTGCGGGTTGGGCTGGAAGCGCTCGCCGCTGACGAAGACCACGCCCGAGGTGCCCAGCGAGACGAAGCCTTCGCCTGGTCGCACCAGGCCCATGCCCACGGCGCTGGCCGCGTTGTCGCCAGCGCCACCGGCCACCGGCACGCGCGCGGGCAGGCCCCAGCGCGCGCAGAGTTCGGGGGTGAGGAAAGCCGAGATTTCGCTGCCTTCCACCAGCCGCGGCATGTGGCCGCGCGTGAGGCCGCAGGCTTCGAGCAAGGTGTCTGACCAGTCGCGCCGCGCGCAATCGAGCCACAGCGTGCCGGCGGCGTCCGACATCTCGCTCACCGCCTCGCCGGTGAGTTGCAGGCGCAGCCAGTCCTTGGGCAGCAGCACGCGGCGCACACGCGCAAACAAGGCGGGCTCATGCTCGCGCACCCACAGCAGCTTGGGCGCGGTGAAGCCGGGCATGGCGAGGTTGCCGGTGATGCCGGCCAGATCCGGCACGGCTTCGGTGAGCTGTATGCACTGCGCGCCGCTGCGGCCGTCGTTCCACAGGATGGCCGGGCGCAGCACGGTGTCGTGGTCGCCGAGCAGCACGGCGCCGTGCATCTGACCCGAGAGACCCACGCCTTGCAGGCGAGCGAGCGCTGTCGGGTGGGCCTGCTGCAACTGCGCCATCACGTTTTCGAGTGCGCCCCACCAATCGGCGGGGGCCTGTTCGGCCCACAGCGGCTGCGGGCGCTGCACGGTCAGCGGTGAACGCGCGGTGCCCACGACCTCGTGGGTGTCGGACAGCAGCAGGGCTTTGAGTTCGGACGTGCCGAGGTCGAGACCGAGGAACATGAATCAGGCCGCGCCACGGAAGCGGGTGAGCGACTGGCGGCGGAATTCAGACGGGGTCATGCCCTTGATTTCAAGAAAGCGGCGGTTGAAGTTGGCCACGTTGTTGAAGCCCACCTCATAGCAGATGTGGGTGATCTGCTGGTCGGTGTCCATCAGCAATTGGCAGGCGCGGCTGATGCGCACGCGGTTGACGAAGTCGGTGAAGGTGTTGCCGGTGGCCTTGCGGAAGAAGCGGCTGAACTTGCTCTCGCTCATGCCGAGTTCGGCGGCAAGCGCGGCGGCAGAGTGTTCGTCTGCCATGTGGTCGGTGATGCGGCTGACCACGGCATCGATCTGGTCGAGCGAGGCGTCGTCGTCGGTGCTCTGCAGTTGCACGCTGGAGAGCAGGCGGTAGTCGGTGCAGGCGGCGAGATCGCTCAGGAAATCGCAGAAGGCGGTGAAGCGTTTGAGGCCCCGCGTGTTCTTGACCTTGTGCCAGTGGGCTTCGGCGGATTCGGACATGCCGAAAAACTCGATGCCGTGTTTGGCGCGTTCCAGCAGCGGCAGCACCTCGGCCAGCTCGGGGATGGTGTCGCTCGCGCGCACCAGCGGCTCGTGCGAGAACTGGATCACCAGATCGCGCAGGGCCACGCCGCCTTCGGGCATGTCCATGCTGACCCAGTTGTGCGGCAGGCGTGGGCCGGTGAGCACGAGCTGGCCAGCCTGGAATGGGCCGATCCAGTCGCCCACGAACAGCTTGCCGCTGGTGCAGGTGATCAGGTGCAGTTCGTACTCGTCGTGGTAGTGCCAGCGGGCCAGGGGAGTGGGGAAACCGTGTGACAGGCAACGCACGAAGCCCACGTCGGTCGACGACTCGTAGCCCAGGTTGGGCGAACGGGCCAGCTCGTGTTCCAGCTCGGGCTTGATCTGGCGCGGGGCGGTGCGGCTGCGAACGGTCATGGGGCTCTCGGGCACCGGTGTCCGGGTCAGGTGGATGTGGCGCTCACGCCGGTGTGGGCCGTGACGAAGCGGCTCACCCGTTCGCGTGCGCTGCGCACAGCGTTCACCAGCCGAGCATCGCCGGCCAGTTCGCCCCACAGCGTCGTGTCGGCGCAAAACGCTGTCACCGGGTCGGCTGCGTCACACATCGCGTGGGCGGCTTCGGGATTCATCGCCTGGTCCTGGTAGGTGTAGGGAATCTGGCCGGTGTGCCAGCGCTGCAGATACGCCAGGAACAGAGCGGGCAGCATGGCCACACTGTCGATGGTTTCACCGCGTGCCAGCCGCTCGCGGATGGTGGGCGCGATGAAGCCCGGGATCTTGCTGAAGCCGTCCATCGCGACACGCTGATTGGTGTCGGCGAT
The DNA here is from genome assembly GCA_040385485.1 of Pseudomonadota bacterium. Classification (GTDB taxonomy): domain Bacteria; phylum Pseudomonadota; class Gammaproteobacteria; order Burkholderiales; family Burkholderiaceae_C; genus Hydrogenophaga. Next base: position 13,209 of record JAZKHJ010000024.1, read on the forward strand.
GGCGGGATTGCTGAAGCGGTCGAGCACCACATCGCGGTAGTCGGGCAGGTTGAGGGGGCAGGGATGTTCGGGGGTGTCCAGCACGGGGATCACGTCGTTGGTCACGTAGTCGTAGGCGAAGCGGCGTATCACGGCATTGTGCGTGCCTTCGTGGATGTAGTGGCAGCCGATCAGCGTGCCGGCCCAGGCAATGCAGGAGTGGGTGGCGTTGAGCAGACGGATCTTGGCTTCTTCATGCGCGTCCACCGAGGCCACCATCTCCACACCCACCCGTTCCCATTCGGGGCGCCCAGCGATGAATTGGTCTTCGATCACCCACTGGATGAAGCTCTCGCCCATGAGGGCGGCGGGGTCGTGTTGGCCGGTGGCGGCCTTGACGCGTTCGACCACATCGGGGGTGGGGCGGGGCGTGATGCGGTCCACCATGGCGTTGGGGCTGCTGGTGTTGGCCAGCACCCAGGCCTTGAGGACTGCATCGCCCAGCGCGTCGATGAACTGCAGCAGGCCGCCGCGCGAACGCTCGCCGTTGTGGCGCAGGTTGTCGCAGTTCATCAGCGTCACCGGGCCGGCCTGCGCCTGCATGCGCGCGCGCAGCAGGGTGACCAGGCCACCGTAAAGGGTGTGACCGGCCTGGCCGGCTTTCACTGCCGCGAGATCTGCGCGCAGCTCGGGGAAGCTGGCCCAGTCCAGGCGGTGCTCTGCGTCGAGGTGGTAGCCGGCTTCGGTGACGGTGAAGGAGATGATGCGCGTGGCCGGATCGGCGGCCACGGCCACCAGCGGGGCGAGATCGTCCTGGTACGACAGCACGCGCTCGATGGACGTGATGCGCGTGTAGCTGCGCACGCCCTGCGGCGTGACGGTCTCCAGCGTGTAGGCGCCGCCTTGGGCCTGCAGCGCGGCGATGGTGTCCAGCATGTCGGGGCGCAGGTTGCCGCCGGCGATGGTCCAGCGGGTGTCACCGAGCTGGTGCAACTGGTGAACATAGACGGCCTGGTGCGCGCGGTGGAACGAGCCCAGGCCCAGGTGCAGGATTGTGTTCATGGTGAGAAGAGAGACGCGGGGGTGGGAGGGCGGGCGTGTGAAGGCGGGTCAGAGGTCGAAGTTCGTGGGCATCATCACCACGTCGCGGATCGTCATGCCGCGCGGGCGGGTGAGCATGAACAGCACGACATCGGCCACTTCCGAGGCTTCGATCAGGCTGCCGCTGGCCCTGGCTTCTGCCAGCTTTTCCGCGGGCCAGTCGGCCAGCAGCGAGGTGATCACCGGCCCGGGCGAGATGGCGCCCACGCGGATGCCGTGTTTGAACACCTGGCGGCGCACGGTCTGCACAAAGCAGTTCACCGCCCACTTGGACGAGGCGTAGACCGGCTCCCACGGCGTGGGGAAGTGCGCCGCGAGCGAGCTGGTGACGATGATGTCGCCGCTGCCGCGCGCGATCATGTGGGGCAGCACACCCCGCACGTTCTTCATGACCACGTTGATGTTCAGGTTGAGCATGCGGTCGATGGCATCGTCGTTGGCATCGATCAGGTCGCCGCCCACGTAGAGCCCGGCGTTGGCGTGAAAGACGTCGAGCCGGCCGGCCAGGGCGAGGATGCGCTCGGGCATGGACGCACATTGCGCGGGGTCGAGCAGGTCCAGCACCAGCGGCAGGGCGTTGCTGCCCAGGGTTTCGCAGGCCTTGGCCAGGGCTTGCGCGTCACGGTCGATCAGCACGACCCGAGCGCCCGCCGCCAGCAGGGCCTGGGCGCTGGCGAAACCGATGCCCGAGGCGGCGCCCGTGACGGCGGCCACCTGGCCATTCAAAGGATGTGCAGGACTCATGTCGTGGCTTGAGCGGCGGTGCGGCCCACCACGCGGCCGGCGTTGTCGAACCAGTGCGCATGGTCGGTGGCGATGTCCAGCGTGACGGCGTCGCCCGCTGCGAGCCTGGTGCGCTCGCTCTGGCGCGCCACCAGCGGTGCGCCTTCGGCGGTTCTCAGGTAGATGAGCGTTTCGGCACCGAGCGCTTCGATCAGGTCCACCTGGCCCTGGATGGCGCCCTGGCCGGCCGGGTGCACCACCACGTTCTCCGGACGCACGCCGATGGAGCCACCCACCGCGCCCGCGGGCGCTTGCTGCTGGATCAGTGTGGGCATCTGCTGCAGCGGCGACACGTTCATTTGCGGCGTGCCGATGAACTGCGCCACGAACTGGTTGGCCGGGTGGTCGTAGAGCTCCAGCGGCGTGCCCACCTGTTCGATCAAGCCGTCGCGCAGCACCACCACGCGGTCGGCCAGCGTCATGGCCTCCACCTGGTCGTGCGTCACGTAGATGGTGGTGGCGCCCAGGTCGCGGTGCAGTTTGGCAATCTCCACCCGCGTCTGGCCGCGCAGCGCGGCGTCCAGGTTGGACAGCGGCTCGTCGAACAGGAACACCTTGGGCGCACGCACGATGGCGCGACCGATGGCCACGCGCTGGCGCTGCCCGCCCGAGAGTTCCTTGGGCGTGCGCTGCAGGTAGGGCGTGAGGTTGAGGATGTCGGCCGCGCGCTGCACCTTGTCTTCGATCAACTTGGGATCGACCTTGGCCAGCTTGAGCGCGAAGCTCATGTTTTCGAACACGCTCATGTGCGGGTAGAGCGCATAGCTCTGGAACACCATGGCCAGGTCGCGCTTGCTTGACGGCTGGTGCGTGATGTCGCGGCCTTCCAGGCGCAGCGTGCCGCCGTCGATGTGTTCCAGCCCGGCGATGAGCCGCAGCAGGGTGGATTTGCCGCAGCCCGAGGGCCCGACGAAGACGATGAATTCACCGGGCTGGATGTTGAGGTCGATGCCCTTGATGGCGCGGTGTTCACCGAAGTATTTTTCGATGCCCTTGAGTTCCAGGTAAGCCATGGTTCGTGTCCTGAAGAGGTTTACTTGACGGCGCCGAAGGTGAGGCCTTGGACCAGTTGTTTCTGGCTGAACCAGCCGAACACCACGATGGGCGCGATGGCCATGAGCGAAGCGGCGGAGAGCTTGGCCCAGAACAGGCCTTCGGGGCTGGAGTAGCTGGCGATCAGCGTGGCCAGCGTGCCGGCCTGCGCCGAACTCAGGTTCAGGCTCCAGAAAGCTTCGTTCCAGCTCAGCACCAGGCACAGCAGACCGGTGGACGCAAACGTGCCCAGCGACAGCGGAAGCAGCACCTTGGTGGCTTCCTGCCAGAGCGTGGCGCCGTCCATGCGCGCGGCTTCCAGGATCTCGTTTGGAATTTCCTTGAAGCCCGAATACAGCATCCACACCATGATGGGCAGGTTGGACAGCGTGAACACGATGATGAGACCGAGCTGCGTGTCCAGCAGCTGGCTCTTCTGTGCCAGCACATAGATGGGCACCAGCGCACCCACGGCGGGCATCATCTTGGTGGAGAGCATCCACATGAGGATGTCCTTGTCGTACTTGCCCTTGAAGAAGGCCATGGCATAGGCCGCCGGCGCGGCAATGGCCAGCCCGAGCAGGGTCGACACCACGCTGGTGACCACCGAGTTCCAGGCGTAGTGCAGGTAGTCACTGCGTTCCTGCACCTCGTGGAAGTTTTCCAGCGTGGGTTTGAAGAACAGCTCGGGCGGGATCGCGATGGCCTGCAGCTCGGTCTTGAACGCGGTGAGCAGCAGCCAGCCCAGCGGAAAGAACAGCAGCAGGGCCACGGCCCAGGCGGCAACGGTGCGCACCGCGTAGGCGGGCGTGAAGGTGGATTCGCGTGCCATGGTGTGCGCCTTATTTGTCGAGGTTCTTGCCGACCATGCGGATCAGGAAGATGGCCGCGATGTTGGCCAGCACCACCGCGAACAGCGCACCGGCCGAGGCCACGCCGGCATCGAAATTGAGCAGCGCCTGCTTGAAGATCAGGAACGCGACGTTGGTGCTGGCGTCGCCCGGGCCACCGCCGGTGGTGGTGTAGATCTCGGCGAACACGCTGAGCAGAAAGATCATCTCGATCATCACCACCACGGCCACCGAGCGGCCCAGGTGCGGGATGTAGAGGTAACGCAGTTGCTGCAGGTAAGTGGCGCCGTCCATGCGCGCGGCCTCCAACTGCTCGCGGTTCATGCTCTGCAGCGAGGTCATGAAGATCAGCGTGGCAAAAGGCAGCCACTGCCACGAGACCATGACGATGATGGAGAACAGCGGGTGGTCGGTGAGCCAGTCCACCGGCGTGGCGCCGAAAAAGGTCCACACCTGCGCCAGCACGCCGTAGATGGGGTTCATCATCATGTTCTTCCACAGCAGCGCATTCACCGTGGGCATGACGAAGAAGGGCGAGATCAGCAGCACGCGCACCAGGCCACGGCCAGCAAAGGGTTCGTTGATCAGCAAGGCGATGGCCGTGCCGACACCCACGGTGATCAGGATCACGCTGCCCAGCAGCAGCAGGGTGTTGAGCACCGCCGTGCCGAACGAGGCGTCGGTGACGAAGTACTCGAAGTTCTCCAGCCCGGCAAAGCCGGTCACATCCGGCTGCATCAGGTTGTAGCGGATCAGGCTGAAGTAGATCGTCATCACCAGCGGCACGATCATCCAGAGGAAGAGCGTGGCGATGGCGGGTGTGAGCAGCAGGCGGGGGAGCAGGCGGTTCATGGTGAGACCCTGAAGAACGGCTGTGTGGTCAAACTCCCTCTCCCGCTTGCGGGAGAGGGTTGGGGTGAAAGTCCCCGCTTACTTGTAGTAACCGGCCTTCTTCATCTCGCGCTCGGCCGCCACTTGCGATGCCTTCAGCGCCGCGTCCACCGTGGTCTTGCCGGCCAGCGCCGCGCTCATCTGCTGGCCCACCGCAATGCCGATCGCCTGGAACTCGGGAATGGCCGCGAACTGCACACCCACGTACGGGCTCTTGGGCAGGGTCGAGTCGGTCGGGTTGGCGGAGTCGATCGCCACCTTCTCGGCGGCGGCGAATCGGGCCGCCTTCTGGAATTCCGGCGAGGCGTAGGTGCTCTTGCGCGTGCCTGTGGGCACGTTGGCCCAGCCATTGGTCTTGGCCACCAGCTGCACATAGTCCTTGCTGGTCGCCCAGGTGATGAACTTCTGTGCCGCGTCCACTTTTTTCGAACCGGCGGGAATGGCCAGGTTCCACGACCACAACCAGTTCGCGCCCTTGGGCGTGACGGCGGTGGGGGCTTGCGCAAACGCCATCTGGTCGGCCACCTTGGACTGCTTGGGATCGCTCACGAACGAAGCGGCGATGGTCGCGTCGATCCACATGCCGCACTTGCCCGAGTTGGTCAGTGCCAGGATCTCGTTGAAGCTGTTGGCCGACGAGCCGGGCGGGCCGTAGTTCTTCAGCAGGTCCACGTAGAAGGTGATCGCGTCCTTCCAGGGCTTGCTCTCCAGCTGCGGCTTCCACTGCATGTCGAACCATTGGCCGCCGTGCGTGTTGACCAGCGTGGTCAGAAACGCCATGTTGTCACCCCATCCCGGCTTGCCGCGCAGGCAGATCCCGTACACGCCGTTCTTGGGGTCGTGCATCTTGGCCGCGAGGTCCTTGATCTGCACCCAGGTCGGGCGTTCGGGCACCTGCACGCCGGCCTTGTCGGCCAGGTCCTTGCGGTACATCAGCATCGAGCTTTCGCCGTAGAACGGTGCGGCGAACAGTTTGCCGTCCACCGTGAGGCCACTGCGGATGGCCGGCAGCAGATCGTCCACGTCGTAGGCACCGTCGGTCTTCAGTTCCTGCAGCCAGCCCTTCTTGCCCCAGATCGGCGCTTCGTACATGCCGATGGTCATCACGTCGAACTGACCGCCTTTGGTGGCAATGTCGGTGGTGACGCGCTGGCGCAGCACGCCTTCTTCGAGCGTGACCCACTTGAGCTTGATGTCGGGGTTGGCGGTCTCGAAGACCTTGCCGAGTTTCTGCATCTCGATCATGTGGCCGTTGTTCACGGTGGCAATGACGAGTTCGGTGTTGGCGTGTGCGAAGCCGGCGCCCAGCAGGGCGGCGGCCAGAACAGAAGCGAGGCGGAATTTCACGGTTTGTCTCCTGCGTTTTGGTGGGATGCGGGTGCGACGGCCTTTTGCAGGCCGTGGACGGATTCTGGGAGACAGCGGCATGCACGGTTTGTACAGAAATGGGTGTGTTCCGTACTCTCTTGCGTTCATGGGCTGGGATTTACCCTAGGACGTGGGGCAGAGTTTGCGAAATGGGCGGATGGAGCCGGATGGCCCGTTCGCGACGTTATTGTTACTCCCGGCCTTCCGTCGTTTGGCTAGAGTCGGGTCTTCGTCAACACCGAGGCGTGAGCACCATGAGCACCACCTACACCGGCAGTTGCCACTGCGGCAACATCGCATTCGAAGTCGAAGGCACCATCGACAGCGGCCTGGCGTGCAACTGTTCGATCTGTTCACGCAGGGCATCGCTGCTGTGGTTTGTGCCGCGCGCCAGCCTCAGGCTGAAGACGCCGGAGGCAGCGGCCGGCACCTACCTGTTCAACAAGCACGTGATCAAGCACCGGTTCTGCACCACTTGCGGCATCCACGCCTTCGGCGAAGGCACGGATCCCAAGGGCAACGCCGTGGCCGCCGTCAATCTGCGTTGCATCGAAAACATCGACCTCGCCGCGATCCCGGTGAAGCAGTTCGACGGCAAGGCCTTGTGAGGCCTTAGCTGCTCCCGCGCACCATCATCTCGAACCCCAGATCCACCGAGTTGCGCACGGGCACCTCCCCGCGCATCAAGCCCAGCAGCATCTGCGCACTCGCCTCGCCCATCGCGCGGCGTGGCGTGCGCACGGTGGTCAGGGGCGGCACCATCTGGTCGCTGCCCGAGAGGTCGTTGAAGCCGGCCACGGCGATGCGGCCCGGCACGGCCACACCCATGCGCAGGGCGGTGAGCAGGCCGCCCTGGGCCAGGTCGTCGTTGCAGAAGAACACGGCGTCCACCTCGGGGCGGGTGCGCAGCAAATCCTCCAGCAGTTCACCACCCAGCCGCATGGACGACGGCTGCGGACTCAGCAACTCAAGCCGCGCGTCGTACAGGCCGTGCTCGCGCAGGCAGCGGCGGTAGCCCTCGGCGCGCTGCATGGTGCGCGGGTCGAGCTGGGCGGCCACGAAGGCGATGCGTTGGCGCCCGCGCTGCACCAGGTGTTCGGTGATGGCGTGGCCCGCATCGGTTTGCGAGAAGCCCACGCAATAGACGTTGGGCGCTTGCGTGAGCTCCATCAAATAGACGCAGGGCACCCCGCTGGCGGCGATCATCTGGCGCGCGGCTTCGGTGCGGTCAAAACCCGTGAGCAGCAGACCGGCCGGGCGGTGCGCGAGGTAGCTGCGCAGCAGTTGTTCTTCCTCCTGCGGTTCGTAGTGCGTCACGCCGATCATGGGCTGGTAGCCGTGCGGCAGCAGGGTGCGGTGCACGGCTTCGAGCACGTCCACAAACAAGGCGTTGGACAGCAGGGGAACGAGCACCGGCACCTGGGTGCTGCGCTGCGAAGCGAGGGCGCGCGCGGCGGGGTCGGGCACGTAACCGAGTTGCGCGGCCGCGCGTTTGACGCGCTCCACCAGATCGGCGGCCACGCCGCGCTCGCCGCGCAGCGCGCGCGACGCGGTGATGGGGCTGACTTCGGCGGCCTGCGCCACGTCGCTGAGGGTGGTGCGCCCGCTGTGGCGGCGCTTGCGTTCGGTCGGTTCCAAGGGTTTTCCCGGTATTTGGTGCGGATCGTGTGGCGTTAGGATAGCGCTGTCCGAAGCCCTGTGCCACCCGAATTTACCCTGAATCGCGCTGCATGCTGCCGGGAAACTTTCCGGAAACACCAGGGATGCCGTGCAGGGAATCCGCCCATTTTTTTAGCCCAACGGGATAGCGCTACCAAATGAACATCCGGCCCGAAAACACCTTCCTCGTCGTCATGGGCGTGGCGGGTTGCGGCAAGTCCAGCCTGGGCCAGTTGTGCGCCGGGTCGTTGGGCGTGCCGCTGCTCGAAGGCGATGACTTCCACTCCGAGGGAAACGTGGCCAAGATGCGCAGCGGCACACCGCTGAGCGACGACGACCGTGCCGCCTGGCTCGACACCCTGGCCGCCCAGTTGCAGGCCCACCCGCAAGGCGTGGTGCTCACCTGCTCGGCACTCAAGCAGCGCTACCGCGACCGGCTGCGCGCCGCCGCGCCCGGCCTGCGCTTCGTGTTCCTGGACCTCACGCAGGAGCAATCGCGCGAACGCGTGGCTGCGCGCCCTGCGCACCTGTTTCCGGTGAGCCTGGTGGCCAGCCAGTTCGCCGCGCTCGAAGACCCACGCCATGAACCCGGCGTGTTGCATCTGGACGCCACGCAGTCCCTGACCGACCTGGGCTCGGCCGTGGTGCGCTGGGTGCGCAGCGCGCCAACCCCCGCAACCCTGGAGAACCGCTCATGAAATCGGGCCACTTTTTGAAGCACGGGGCCGAAGCCCTGCTCGCGCTGTGCCTGGCCGGCATGGTGGTCTGCGTGTTCGGCAACGTGGTGCTGCGCTACGGTTTCAACAGCGGCATCAACGCCACCGAAGAACTCTCGCGCCTGCTGTTCGTGTGGATGGTTTTTCTGGGCGCCACCGCCGCTTACCCGTTGGGCCAGCACATGGCCTTCACCAGTCTGGTGGGTGCGCTGCGCGACAAGCCCGCGCTCTTCGCCACCGCCACGCGGGCCATCCGCCTGTTGGTGCTGCTGGCTTGCGTGTTGCTGGGCCGGGGCGCCTGGCAGCAGGTAATCGTGGGCATGGACAGCCATTCGGTGGTGCTCGGCTACCCGGTGGCGCTGCTGCCACTGCCCGCGCTGCTGTGTTCGGTGGCCATCGGCCTCATGGTGTTGATCGAGATCGTTCAGCGCACGCCGCTGGACCTGGGCCACCAGGCCGAAATGGAGTGATGTGATGACCGTTGAAGCAATGGCCTTCGTGGTCTTCATCGCCGGCATGGTGGTGCTCATGGGCATCGGCATGAACATGGCGTTTGCCTTGTTGCTCACCGGGGCCGCCATGGCCTGGGTGATGGATTTCTGGGACACGCAGCTGCTGGCCCAGAACATGGTGGCCGGCGTCGACAGCTTTCCGCTGCTGGCCGTGCCCTTCTTCATCCTCGCGGGTGAGCTCATGAACTCCGGCGGCATCAGCAAACGCATCATCGACATGGCACAGGCCTGGGTCGGCCACGTGCGCGGCGGGCTGGGCTATGTGGCCATTGGTGCGGCGGTGCTGCTCTCGGCCATGTCGGGTTCGGCGCTGGCCGACGCGGCGGCCATGTCGGCCATCCTGCTGCCCATGATGCGCAAGCACGGCTACCCGGTCGCTTCGTCCGCCGGCCTCATCGCCGCGGGCAGCGTGATCGGCCCGATCATCCCGCCGTCCATGGCCTTCGTGATCTACGGCGTGACCACCAACACCTCGATCTCGGCGCTGTTCATCTCGGGCATCGTGCCCGGGCTGATCATGGGCGTTGCGCTGGTGCTGGCGTGGCGTGTGGTGCTGCGCAAGATGACGCTCACCAGCTCGCCCCCGGTGCCCATGGCCGAGCGCCTGCGCCTCACTGCCCGCGCGGCGTGGGCGCTGCTCATGCCGGTGATCATCATCGGAGGCATGAAGAGCGGCGTGTTCACGCCCACCGAGGCCGCCGTGGTGGCCGCTGCTTATGCGCTGATCATTGCCCTCTTCGTGCACCGCGAGATGCGCCTGCCCGATGTGTACGGCGTGCTGGTGCGCGCGGCGAGCACCACCTCGGTGGTCATGTTCCTGTGCGCGGGCGCGGCGGTGGCGAGCTACATGATCACGCTCGCCGATCTGCCGTCCACGCTCACCGGCTGGCTGGGTCCGCTGGTGGAGCATCCGCGTGTGCTCATGATCACCATGATGGTGGTGCTGGTGCTGATCGGCACCGCGCTCGACCTCACGCCCACCATCCTGATCTTCGCGCCGGTGATGCTGCCCATCGCCGTGAAAGCGGGCATCGACCCCGTGTACTTCGGTCTCATGTTCGTGCTCAACGGCGCCATCGGCCTCGTCACGCCACCCGTGGGCACGGTGCTCAACGTGGTGGCCGGTGTGGGGCGTCTGCCCATGCACCAGGTCATCAAGGGCGTCAATCCCTTCCTGTTCACCTACATCCTCGTTCTCGGCCTGTTCATCGTGTTCCCTCAGATCGTCACCGCGCCCGTGGCCTGGATGCGCTGACGTTCAATTTCACCCACTCCAAGGAGACTGTCATGACCCTGTTCCGTCGCACCCTCATTGCCGCCACCGCCGCGGCAGCATTCGCCGCGCCCTTTGCTGCGCTCGCGCAGGACATCAAGCCGCGCATCATCCGATTCGGCTACGGCCTCAACGAAATCTCCAACCAGGGCCGCGCCACCAAGGTGTTTGCCGACGAAGTCGAGAAGGCTTCGGGCGGAAAGATGAAGATCCGCGCCATTGGCGCCGCCGCGCTTGGCTCCGACGTTCAGATGCAGCAGGCCCTGATCGGTGGCGCGCAGGAAATGATGGTGGGCTCCACCGCCACGCTGGTGGGCATCACCAAGGAAATGGCGATCTGGGACACGCCGTTCCTGTTCGACAACGCGAAAGAAGCCGACGTCGTGCTCGACGGCCCGGTGGGTCAGAAGGTGATGGACAAGCTGCAGGAAAAAGGGCTCGTGGGCCTGGTCTATTGGGAGAACGGTTTCCGCAACCTCACCAACAACAAGCGCGCGGTGACCAAGCTCGAAGACATGGATGGCATCAAGCTGCGCGTGATGCAGAACAACGTGTTCATCGACAGCTTCAAGACCCTGGGCGCCAACGCCGTGCCGCTGCCGTTCTCCGAGCTCTTCACCGCGCTGGAGACCAAGACGGTCGATGGCCAGGAGAACCCGTACAACACCATCCTCTCGAGCAAGTTCTACGAGGTGCAGAAGTACCTGACCGTGACCAACCACGTCTACAGCCCCTGGATCGTGCTGGTGAGCAAGAAGTACTGGGATGGCTTGAGCAAGGACGAGCACAAGGTGCTGCTGGACGCCGCCAGGAAGAGCCGCGACTTCGAGCGCCAGGACACGCGCGCCGAAGCCGACAAGGCACTGGCCGACCTCAAGGCCAAGGGCATGCAGATCAATCAGCTGCCGCCGTCCGAAGCCAACCGCATGCGCGAGAAGCTGGCTGCCGTGAACACGGGCATCGCGGCCAACGTGGGTGAAGACCTGTGGAAGGAAACGCAGGCGGCGGTGGCCAAGGCGCGCACTGCGAAGTAACTCGCGCTGGCGTCTGGTCTGACAAGCCGATCCCTTGGGATCGGCTTTTTTATGATGGCAGGTGCCTTACTTGGCGGGCAGCACACGTGACAGCAGCACGGCATCAAGTACGCCGGCTCCCTGCGCGTGGGTGGCGGGGCGCTCGACGTGGCGCTTGACAGTGGCGATGCCCTGCGCCGGGCTGATCCATCGGGTTTCGGTCTCTCCCGTGCTGTCCTTCCACGAGAGCTTCCAGGTTTTGAAGGTTCCGGCCGGCACGGTGATGTCTTCGATGCCCTCGACCTTGAAATCGCGCTTCATCGGCACCTTGGCGCCGCTCGGGTAGAGCGTCACGACGTACTGCGTGCTCCACGTTTGACCCACGGTCAGTGGCCAGGCGTAGTCGAGGGGTGGGTCGAACGCCATGAAGGGTTTGCCGTCGGAGGACAGTGTGGCCAACATGCCGAAGCTCGTCGGTTCGTGCAGTGCCACGCCCGCCTGCGGCGCACCGAATGCAATGACCGGCTGGCCTTGCCAGGTGGCGGGCGCATGTGTCCACACCACCTGGCCGTCGTAGGTGCCCAGGCTGCCCGAGCTCTTGCGGTGGTAGGTGGTGATGGTGCCCATGGGCGAGATGACCATGCGCTCGGCCACGGGCGGTGGCGTGGCGCAGCCGGGAACACTCAGAAGGGTGAAGCCGGTGAGGGCCAGCAGGGCGGCGGACAGCGCAGTGCGACGAGGGATCATGTTTTTGCTCCTGGGTGGTGGTTGATCAGACGAGCCTCTGCCCATCTGTCAGCCACTCTAGGCACGCCATGGCGGTGCGCACTGAGCAAGCTCAATCACCCGCGGCCCGATCCGCGCGCGGGTTTGATCCGGATCAAACGCCGCGTTGTTCCATGGCCTTCGCCATCGTCTTGCCCAGCTCCACACCCCATTGATCAAAAGCGTTGATGCGCCAGATGGCGGCCTGGGTGAACACCTTGTGCTCGTACAGCGCGATCAGTGCGCCCAGGCGCATGGGGTCCAGGCGGTCCAGCCACAACACGTTGCTCGGGATGTTGCCTTCGAACGTGCGGTGCGGTGCCATGGCCGCCGCATCGGCTTCGTTCAGCCCGTCCTTCATCAGCGCGGCTTGCGTGTCCTGCAGCGAACGGCCGCAGGCCATGGCCTGTGCCTGCGCGCGCAGGTTGAGGTTGACCACCGCATGGTGCGTGGCGGCCATGGGCAGCGGTGTGTCTTCGTTCTGCACGCCGATGAAGTCCACCGGCACGGTGTGCTGGCCCTGGTGGATGAGCTGGAAGTAGGCGTGCTGCCCGTCGATGCCCAGGCCGCCCCAGACGATGGGGCCGGTGTCCACCGTGGCGGGTGTGCCGTCGGTGTGGGTGCGCTTGCCGTTGGACTCCATGTCCATCTGCTGCACGAAGGGCGTGAAGCGCACGAGCCGCGAGGCGTAGGGCACGATGAGGTGCGTGGGCATGTGCAGGAAGTTGCGGTTCCAGATGCCGGCCAGCGCGAGCTGCATCGGCAGGTTGTGTGCCGGCAGTGCGGTGCAGAAGTGCTCGTCCATGGCGCGCGCCCCGGCCAGGAAGGCGCGGAAGTTTTCCGGCCCGATGGCAATGGCCAGTGGCAGACCGAGCGCCGACCACACGGAGTAACGCCCGCCCACCCAGTCCCAGAACAGAAAGGTGCGCTCGGGTGGGTAGCCCAGCTTGGCCGACTGCGCCGGGCTGGCGGTGATGGCCACCAGGTGTTTGGACAAGGCCTCGGGCGGGCAGCCGTGGTCGGTCAGCCAGCGTTGTGCGCTGGCGGCGTTGGTCAGCGTTTCCTGGGTGGTGAAGGTTTTGCTGGAGACCACGAGGATGGTGCGTTTGGCGTCGAGCCCTCGCAGCACGCTCCACAGCGCCCAGGCGTCGGGGTTGGAGACGCAGTGCACGCGGATGCCGGGCACGGCGGGGGCGGCCAGGTGCGCCAGTGCGTCGATGGCCATGCGCGGGCCGAGGTCGGATCCACCGATGCCGATGTTCACCACGTCGGTGATGGCCTCGCCGGAGAAGCCGAGCACGGCGCCAGCGTTGAGTGCCTGGGCGAACTCGCAGACCCGCGCCAGTTCGCGGTGCACATCGCCCTGCACAGCGTTGCCCCAGGGGCCTGCGTGCAGCGGATCGCCGCGCAGCGCCACGTGCAGCACGGGGCGGCCCTCGGTGGTGTTGATGGTGTCGCCACGGAACATGGCATCGCGCTGCGCCGCCACCTCGGACTGCTCGGCCAGCGCGAGCAGTGCGTGCTGAATGGCGGGCGTGAGGCGCTGGCGGCTGGTGTCGAGCGTGATGCCGGCGGCGGTCGCGCCCATGCGTTGGGCTCGGTGCGGGTCGGCGAGCAGTTCGCGCAGGTGCGGCGTGGGGTTGGCGGCCAGCGTCTGCAGCTCTTGCCAGGCGGGCAGGGTGGTGGGCAGATTCATGGGTGTGGTCTCCCGTTCAGTGGGTTGCTGCCATCGCAGTGGCCTCGCGCGCCAGCTTCGTGATGCCGGCCCAGTCGCCATGGCGCACGAGATCGGATGGCGTGAGCCAGGAACCGCCGGCCATGGCCACATTGGGCAGTTTCAGGAAGTCGCGCAGATTCTCCACGCTGACGCCGCCGGTGGGGCAAAAACGCACGTCGGGCAGCGGCGCGCCCAGCGCCTTGAGCATGCCCAGGCCACCGGCCTGCGAGGCGGGGAACAGCTTCATCAAGGTGAAGCCGTGGTCGCGTGCGCGCATGACCTCGCTGGGCGTCATCACGCCGGGGATGAAGGGCAGCCTGGCCTCGCGCACGGCGTGCACGAGTTCGTCGGTGCAGCCGGGCGACAGGGCAAAGGTGGCGCCCGCGGCCATCACCTGCTTGACCTCGGCCACGCGCGTGACGGTGCCTGCGCCCAGGTGCATCTTGGGCACGGCGCGCGCCACCGACTCGATGGCCTGCAACGCCACGCCGGAACGCAGGGTGATCTCCATCACGTCGATGCCGCCTTCGAGCAAGGCGTGGGCGAGTGGCACGGCATGGGCCGCGTCGTTGAGCACGATCACAGGGACGACGCGGGAAGTGAAGGCGGGGCGGGTGAAGCAGGTGGTGGTCATGTTGTTCCTTGTCGTTCAGCCAAACAGCGGGGAGGCGCCAAGCTCGGCCACGCTGGCGTGCTGGCGGAACATGGCGAAGAGTTCGCGTCCGGTGCCGTGCTGGTTGGCGCTGAGGTCGGGGTGGTGCAGTTCTCGCGCGTTGAAGGTGGCGACATCCACCTCGAGTTCGAGCACGCCGCGCTCGCAGTCCAGCGTGATCCAGTCGCCGTCCTTCACGCGAGCGATCGGGCCGTTGGCCAGCGCCTCGGGGCTGACGTGGATGGCCGCGGGCACCTTGCCCGAGGCACCCGACATGCGGCCGTCGGTGACGAGCGCCACTTTGAAACCCTTGTCCTGCAGCACGGCCAGCGGTGGCGTGAGCTTGTGCAGTTCGGGCATGCCGTTGGCGCGCGGTCCCTGGTAGCGCACCACCGCGATGAAGTCGCGTTCGAGCTGGCCCGCGTTGAACAAGGCCAGCAGGTCCTGCTGATCGCTCACCACCACCGCCTGGGCGCGCACCACGCGGTGCTCGGGCTTCACGGCAGAGACCTTCACCACGCTTCGGCCCAGGTTGCCCTGCAGCAGACGCAAGCCACCGTCGGCGCTGAAGGGATCGGCCACGGGGCGCACCACCGAGGTGTCGCCGCTCTGCATGGGCACGGGGCGCCATGCCAGTTGGCCATCGTCGAGCCATGGCTCTTGCGTGTAGGCCTGCAGACCGTAGCCCATCACGGTGGCCACGTCGGCGTGCAACAGGCCGGCATCCAGCAATTGCCGCATGAGGTAGCCCATGCCGCCTGCGGCGTGGAAGTGGTTCACGTCGGCGCTGCCGTTGGGGTAGACGCGCGCCAGCAGCGGGATCACGTGCGAGAGTTCGGCGAAGTCGTCCCAGTCGATCAGCACACCGGCCGCTCGCGCCATGGCCACCAGGTGCAGCGTGTGGTTGGTCGAGCCGCCGGTGGCCAGCAGGCCGATGATGCCGTTGACCAGGGTCTTCTCGGTCACGATGTCGGCCATGCAGATGGCGGCTTCACCGGTGCGCCCGGTGTTGACCAACGAGCGCTTCACGGCCTCGGCGGTGAGCGCGTCGCGCAGCGGCGTGCCCGGGTTCACGAAGGAGGCGCCGGGCAGGTGCAGACCCATGATCTCCATCAGCATCTGGTTGCTGTTGGCGGTGCCGTAGAAGGTGCAGGTGCCGGGGCTGTGGTAGGCCTGCGACTCCGATTCGAGCAGTGCATCGCGCCCCACCTGGCCTTGCGCGTACTGCTGGCGCACCTTGGCCTTGGCGTCGTTGGAGAGGCCCGAGGTCATGGGGCCCGCGGGCACAAACACATTGCTGAGGTGACCGAACTGCAGCGCGCCCATGAAGAGGCCGGGAACGATCTTGTCGCAAATGCCGAGGAAGAGCGCGGCGTCGAACACGTTGTGCGAGAGCGCCACCGCGGTGGAGAGCGCGATCACGTCGCGCGAGAACAGCGAGAGCTCCATGCCGGCGGCGCCTTGCGTGACGCCGTCGCACATGGCGGGCACGCCGCCGGCCACCTGCACCGTCACGCCCAGCCCGTGGGCGATGGAGCGGATCTGCTGCGGGTAGGTCTCGTACGGCTGGTGGGCCGAGAGCATGTCGTTGTAGGCGGTGACGATGCCGATGTGGGGCGCCCGCTCGGCGTGGATCTTGAGTTTGTCGGCCGCCGGCAGCGCGGCCGTGGTGTGGGCCATGTTGGCGCAGCCCATGCCGGTGCGTTGCGTGCCGCTCTTGCGTTGTGCGGCCATGGAGGCGAGGTAGGCGGCGCGTGTGGTGGCGCTGCGTTCGGTGATGCGGTCGGTGACGCGTTGCAGCGTCGGGTGCAGTGTGGTCATGATGTCTCCGATTCAGTTCAAGCTATCCAGACACTCACGGGCGTCTGGTGCTGGTTGAGGATGAGGGACACCGGCAGCGCTTCGTCGGCGCCCAGGCGGGCTTGCTGGAACACGGCCAGCTTGCTGGCACCGCTGATGGACAACGCGAGTTCGCGCGTGGCCAGCAGGGCGGGCAGGGTGAGGGTCAGGCGCGCGTGGGGCGCGGTGGCCGGGCGCACCCAGGCTACCGGGCCGCTGCTGTGCAGGGCCAGGCGCAGGCCGGGTGCGCCGGGGAAGAGCGAAGCGGTGTGGCCGTCTTCACCCATGCCGAGCACCGCCATGTCCATGGGCCAGGGCTGGGTGGCCAGGCGCCGGTTGGCGGCATCGACCAGCCGGTCCAGAGCCGCGTCGTCCAGGGTGTCTGGCAGCGTCTCGAAGAACGGCACGAAGGTGGCGGCCGCGGCAGCAGACTGCAGCAAGTGGCGACGCACCAGCGCGGTGTTGCTCTCGGCGTGGTCGTGTGGCACGCAGCGCTCGTCCACCAGCAGCACGGTGACGCGCGGCCATTCGAGGGGCAGCACGCGCAGCGCTTCAAACAGCGCGATTGGCGACTTTCCGCCCGAGACCGCCAGCACCGCGTGGCCGCGCAGGTTGATGGCAGCATGCAGGCGCTCGGCGACCGTGTCGGCCAGTTGCCAGGCCAGTTCGGCCGTGGAGTTGCAGGCGTGCTCTTTCATGATTCCTCGACCCAGGCGGAATTCTCCCGGGCCATCAGGGCCGACGAGGCGGCCGGGCCCCAGCTGCCGGCGGTGTAGGCCTTGGGTTTTTCATTCAGGTTCTTCCAGCCGTCCAGAATGGGTTCGACCCAGGTCCACGCGGCTTCCAGTTCGTCGCGGCGCATGAAGTGTGTGAGGCGGCCCTTGATCACGTCCATGAGCAGACGCTCGTAGGCTTCGGCGCGGCGGGCGCTGAAGGCAGATTCGAGGTCCAGGTTCAGGCTCACCGGGCGCAGGCGCATGCCGCTGCCGGGTTCCTTGGCCATCATCTGCAGTTGCACGTGTTCCTCGGGTTGCAGGCGGATCATGAGCCGGTTGACCGGCTGGCGCGGTGCGTCGGGGAAGATGGTGTAAGGCAGGTCAGCGAACTCGATCACGATTTCCGAGCGTCGCTCGGCCATGCGCTTGCCGGTGCGCAGGAAGATCGGCACGTTGGCCCAGCGCCAGTTGTTGATGTGCGCGCGCAGCGCCACGAAGGTCTCGGTGGTGCTGTCGGGCGGCACGTTGTCCTCTTGCAGATAGCCCACGGCCTTGTCGCCATTGGCGCTGCCCGCGGTGTATTGGCCGCGCACCGTGTCGCGCGCCACGTCGGCCACGGTGAGGGGGCGCAGCGAGCGCAGCACCTTGAGCTTTTCGTCGCGCACGGCGTCCGGGTCGAGCGAGACCGGCGGCTCCATGGCCACGATGCACAACAGCTGCAACAGGTGGTTCTGCAGCATGTCGCGCAGCGCGCCGGTGCCGTCATAGAAGCCGGCGCGGCTGCCCACGCCCACCGATTCGGCCACCGTGATCTGCACGCTCTTGATGAAGGGGCTGCGCCAGAGCGGTTCGAAGATGGTGTTGCCAAAGCGCAGCACCATCAGGTTCTGTACGGTCTCCTTGCCCAGGTAGTGGTCGATGCGGAAGGTCTGGGCTTCGCTGAAGTAACGACCGACTTCCTCGTTGATCTGGCGCGCCGACGCCAGGTCGTGGCCGAGCGGTTTTTCGAGCACCACGCGCGAGCGGGCGTCGATCAGGTTGGCGCTGGCGAGATTCGCGCAGATGCCGGTGAACAAGGTAGGCGCGGTGGCCAGGTAGTACACGCGGTCCGAGCCTTGCTGCATCGCGGCGCCCAGCGCCGCAAAGTCCTCTGGCTGGGTCGCGTCCAGACACACGTAGCCCAGGCGGTCCTTGAAGGCGGTCCAGGCCGACTCTTCGAGGGCTTCGGGTTCGATGAAGCCGCGCACCTTGTCGTCGATGAAGGTGGTGAAGGTGGCGCGGTCCCAGAGCTGGCGACCCAGCGCCAGGATCCGCGTGGCCTCGGGCAGGTTGTGGTGCAGGTGCGCCATGTAGAGCGCGGGCAGCAGCTTGCGCACCGAGAGGTCGCCCGCGCCACCGAAGATCACCAGGTCGAGCGGGCCCGGGGGGGTGGAGGAAGCAGCGGCAGCGGTGGGGCTTGAGGTGACCATGGATCTAATCAAGTTACTTGAGAAAATGGGATCTTAATGTAATTAAGTTACATAGCGGGTACAGGATGCCGGCGCCGGTTGCGAGGCCACGGGGCGTTGCCTCCACCTTAACCGCGCAACTGGCGCGTGCCCAGTCAGAGGACGCGAAAAACCGGTGGGTGGGTGGTGGTGCGGGCCACCACCTCGGGCAGGCTGGGCGGTGCGCAGCCGGTCTGCATCACGCACAGGCTGGCGCTGGCCACGGCGTGGGCCAGCAGGTGTTGCGCGTCGCTGGTGTCGAGCCGCAGTTCGTCGGCTTGTGTACTGCGTTGCAGCGCTGGGCGCTGGAGCAGGGCCACCAGCAGGCCGGCCAGAAAGCAGTCGCCCGCACCCACCGTGTCGACCACCGTCACCGGGGCCGATTCGGCACAGTGCCAGCTCTGGCCGTCGCGCGCCAGCAGCACCGCGCCACCCGCCCCCAGGGTGAGCGCCAGCCAACGTGCGGAGGTCCGGTTCAGCAGTTCGCTGGCCTGGGCGAGCGCGTCGGCGCCTTTCATGCCCAGCGTGACCAGGTCGTCGTCGCTCACCTTGATGAGGTGGGCCTGCTGCAGGGCCGCCATCACGCTGGCGCGGTAGGCGTCCATGTCGGGCACCACGGCAGGGCGCAGGTTGGCGTCCACCACCACCAGGCGCCCGGCCGCGCGCTGGGCCTGCAGCCAGGGCAGGTATTTCTCGCTGTCCTCGGCCGCCAGCGCCAGGCAACCGGTGACAGTGATGCGCAGCTCGGGCTGTGCCTCGCAGGCAGCGATCAAACCCTGCGCGGACACCTGCCGGTCGGCGACGCCCTCGCGGTAAAAGCTGTAGCTGGCCTTGCCTTGGGCGTCCAGGCCCACCACCGCGAGCGACGTGGGCTCGTGCACCGGCTGCGGTTGGGCGAGCGCCACCCCGGCCTGCGCGATGCCCTCTGCCAGGAGGCGGCCGAAGCGGTCGCCCGCGAGCGGATTGAGGTAGCGCGTGCCCACGCCTTGCAGGCCGAGCGCGCGGGTGAGGTTGTAGACGGCGCCGCCCGCGCAGGGACGCAGACGCCCGTCGGCGTCCTCGATCAGGTCGATGAGGGCTTCGCCTGCGGTGGCGACTTGAACGACTTTCGGGGTGGTAGGGAAAACCATAACTAAATCCAGTTGATTTATTAACCTGACTCGAAATATAGTCCAACCACACCGCAACGGGCCTCGTGAAAACCCCAGTGTCTGGCGGCGTGATCCTCGACAGATTTTTTTCACCCAGGAGACAAACATGACCATCCGTGCCTTCACCCTCGCCACGTCCGCCGGTGCGTTTTCCGTGCTTGCGCTGGCCGCATCCATGGCCCACGCGCAGGCGCAGCCCGTCATCGGCCTGATCACCAAGACCGATTCCAACCCCTTCTTCGTGAAGATGAAAGAGGGTGCCGATGCCGAAGCGAAGAAGCTCGGCGCCAAGCTGCTGTCGGCCGCCGGCAAGACCGACGGTGACAACGCGGGCCAGGTGACGGCCATGGAAAACATGATCGCCGGCGGCGCCAAGACCATCCTGATCACGCCCAGCGATGCCAAGGCCATCATCCCCGCCATCAAGCGCGCGCAGTCGCAAGGCGTGATGGTGATCGCACTCGACAGCCCGACCGATCCGGCCAGCGCGGTCGACGGTTTGTTTGCCACCGACAACTTCAAGGCCGGCGTGTTGATCGGCCAGTACGCGAAAGCCGCACTCGGCGGCAAGGCCCCGGTGATCGCCACGCTGGACCTGTTCCCCGGCCACCCGGTGGGCGCGCAACGCCACAACGGTTTCCTGCAGGGCTACGGCTTGAAGTCGCTGGATGCCAAGAGCAACGACCTGGCCAAGCCGGCCGAGGTGGTGTGCATGGCCGACAGCTTTGGGGATGCGGCCAAGGGTCAGACCGGCATGGAAAACTGCCTGCAGAAGAACCCGGCCATCAACGTGGTCTACACAATCAACGAACCCGCCGCCGCTGGCGCCTACAAGGCGCTCAAGGCCGCCGGCAAGGAGAAGGACGTGGTCGTCGTCTCGGTGGACGGGGGCTGCGCCGGCATCAAGGACGTGGGAGGTGGCGTGATTGCCGCCACCTCGCAGCAGTACCCGCTGCGCATGGCTTCCATGGGTGTGGCCGCCGGCGTGGAATACGCCAAGACCGGCAAGAAGGTCAGCGGCTACACCGACACCGGC
>JAZKHJ010000025.1:0-116514 GCA_040385485.1 Pseudomonadota bacterium
TGTGCATCTCGTCGCCGGTGCGGTCCAGGAAGCCGGTGTTGATGAAGGCCACGCGGCTGGAGGCCGCGGCAATGCAGGCCTTGAGGTTCACCGAGGTGCGGCGCTCCTCGTCCATGATGCCGAGCTTGACCGTGCTCTCGGGCAGGCCGAGCAGCTTCTCCACGCGGCCAAAGAGTTCGGCGGCAAAAGCCACCTCGGCCGGGCCGTGCATCTTGGGCTTGACGATGTAGACCGAGCCCTTGCGCGAGTTGCGGATGGCGTCTTTCTTCGTGCGCATCAGGTCGTGCAGGGCGATGGTGGTGGTGACCACCGCGTCCATGATGCCCTCGGGAATCTCTTTGCCCTCAGCGCCCCAGAGGATGGCCGGGTTGGTCATGAGGTGGCCCACGTTGCGCAGGAACATGAGCGAGCGGCCATGCAGGCGCACCGCGTTCTTCTTGCCGTTGGGCGCGGTGTACTCGCGGTCCGCGTTGAGCCCGCGCGTGAAGGTGGCGCCGCCCTTGCTCACCGACTCGGTCAGCGTGGCCTGCAAGATGCCGAGCCAGTTGCTGTAGGCCAGCACCTTGTCTTCGGCGTCCACCGCGGCAATGGAGTCTTCGAGATCGAGGATGGTGGAGAGCGCGGCTTCCAGCACGAGGTCGCTCACGCCGGCCGCGTCCGTTTTGCCGATGGGCGTGTTGCGGTCGATTTGAATGTCGAGGTGCAGGCCGTTGTGCTTGAGCAGCACCGAGCTGGGCGCCTTGGCCTCACCCTGGTAGCCCACCAGTTGCGACTTGTCGGCCAGCTTGCTCGTGCCGCCATCGGCCAGGCCCACCACCAGTTCGCCGTCCTTGTTGATCTTGTAGCCGGTGGAGCCCACATGCGAGCCTTTCTTCAGCGGCGCGGTGCGGTCCAGCACATGGCGTGCGTATTCAATGACCTTGGCGCCGCGCTTGGGGTTGTAGCCACCCTTCTTGCCGACTTTCTCGCAGCCCTTGTCTTCTGAAATCACGTCGGTGCCGTAGAGCGCGTCGTACAGCGAACCCCAGCGTGCGTTGGCCGCGTTGAGCGCATAGCGCGCGTTCAGGATCGGCACCACCAGCTGCGGGCCGGCCTGCACAGCCAGCTCGTCGTCCACGTTTTTCGTGGTCGCCTTCACCTTCTTGGGCTGCGGCACGAGGTAACCAATGCCTTCGAGGAAAGAGCGGTACGCCGCCATGTCGGCGATCGGGCCGGGGTGGGCCGCGTGCCAGGTGTCCAGCTCGGTTTGCAGGCGGTCGCGCTCGGCGAGCAGAGCAGCGTTCTTGGGCGCGAGGTCGGCCACGATGGCGTCAAAGCCCGCCCAGAAGGCAGACTCGCTCACGCCGGTGCCGGGCAGCACCTGCTGGTTGATGAAGTCGGCGAGGACGGTGGCGACTTGAAGGCCGTGGATGGAAGTGCGTTGTGTCATGGGTGCTCCCGGGGAGGTGGGTGAAAGGGAAAGTGAAAGGAAAGAAGGAATCAGTCGAACAGCGCCAGCACGTCGCGCAGGTTGTTGCCCTGGTGGCGGGGCGGAGTGCCCAGCTCCTCGAAAGGCAGGTTCATGCGATTGACCCACAGCGTCTGGTAGCCAAACCAGGTGGCGGCCAGCGCATCCCAGGCATTGCTGCTCACAAAGGCGATCTGCGCTCGTGGCAGGCCGGTGGCTTGCTCGCCCAGCGCGTAGGCTTCGGGGTGGGTCTTGTACTTGCGGATCGGGTCCACGCTGATCACGTGGTCGAGCAGGCCTTCCAGCCCGGCACTGCGCACCGCAATGCCCAGCATTTCGGGGTCGCCGTTCGACAAGATGCCGGTGACCACACCCCGATCCCGCAGCGCCTGCAGCACCTCGCGGTTTTCCGGAAAGGCGGAGAGGTGGCGGTATTGGTTCATGAGCCGCGCTGCCCGCTCTTCATAGGCGGCCCAATCGCTGCGCGCCTGGGGCTCTATGGTCTTGATGGCGTAGGCCAGCGCGTTCTGCGTGAGCGTCCAGAACGGCCGGTAGTGCGCACCGTGGTCGCTGGTGGTCACCAGCCGCGTGTATTCGATCTGCTTGTCGCGCCACAGCGTTGCCAGGCGAGCGCCCTGGCCGGGAAACAGCTGCTCGGCGAGTAGGCCCACGCTGTACACGTCGAAGAGCGTGCCGTAGGCGTCGAAGAGGACTGCGCGGGGTTTTGCCATCCCCGCACTGTATTCCACACTTTCCAGCTCATTGATTGTTCGATTTGAATTGGATCAGTGACTTTTTTGCTGGCAATTGGTGATCTGAGGCGCAAGATGCTCGCTTCCCATGGAGGTAGCGGCACTTACCGAACGACGTTGCGACATGCGCAGTCGACAGCGGAACTTTGCACGTGACGGACGCGGTCAGGCCCGGTCAGGGCTTGAACAGCAAAGCCAGTCGTTTGCTCCAAGTCAAGGGGGGAAGGATGGCCGTAAGTTTTTTCAGATGCGCCTTGCGCTCGGTGATCGTCGGCCGGGGACCGGGCGCCGTCTTGCTTGCTTCCAGCATTGAGTAGTGCGCGAGATGCGTCGTTGCCTTCAGCCCCATGGCTGGTCGGCAGTTGGCCGCTGCCACTGCGGTGGACAGGGTTGCAGCCAGCACCAGTTCTGCCGCCGTCAGCCCTTGGCGTCGGGCAAACGCCCAGTAGACGGCTTCAAAAGTGTCGCGCGCCTGCTGCAGCGTCAGGCGCCTCTCATCACACGAGGCGGCTTCAAGACTCTCGATCGCTTCATCGCCGGAATCACCTCGCGCAGCCATTGCCGCAATCAAGTTGAAGCATTCGGGCAGACGAACGTTCACTTCCTCACACAAGACGACCGTTCCGGGCTTGACATCGATGCGACCATCCACTTCCAACCGGTACAAGATGGTGCCTGCCATCCAGGCAGAACAGGCGAGATAGGTGGCCGCATGCACATTGCCGCCATCGATAAGAGGCTTTCTGACAATCAGATCTAGGGAATCTGCTGCTAGTCTTATGTGCGGCTCATTCCAATCGCTCATGTTGGATTCCTTTCTGGTGTTTTCGGGTTTCTTCAGGTGTCGGACTTTGAAGTCACTCATTTGCAGCGATGCGGACTCTGCGGCTTGAGCTCTTCCTTCGTCTTCACATTGCGAATCACCAACGTGGCGCCGCGATGTACGGAGCAGAAGCCCGAGAGCACGGTGTAAAAGCTTCGCCCATCGGCGATCGTGACCATGCCGGTGTTGATCGGCTTGCCCTGCGCATCCGTGGCCTCGAATCCAAAGTAGCCCTCGGGCGTGGAGCAGGCGCTTGCGAGCAACAGCGCAAGTGAAGCGAATGCAATTTTCGACGTGCTTGTCTGAATGTGTCTATTCATATGTTTTCATTTGGTTTGAGAAAAAGTTGGAGTGATCTGTATGAGCCCAACGCGTACGATCCAAAGATTACTTCTGCGCACCCCCGACTAAAAGCGCAGGCTTATTGCTGGTTTGGCCAGTCGCCTGTCGCTTCCTCAAGCACAACGACCCAGCCTCGTTCCTTAGCCTCTCTTGCAAATCGAGCAAGAATTCCTTGTAGACGCTCACTTTTGATTGGGGTGTTTGATCCGTCCCAGCAGGACTTGGGTGGCAAAACCAGATAGAACTTCGGCTCTAACGTCCATTCACCCATAAAAGTGACGGTATGACTTTCATCTTCGGTCCAAGTAATGGACCAAGGGGTAGACTTGGTGATCATTCAGAATCCATCTTTGGGCAGTGGCTGTGCTAGGTGGATGGAAATAAAGTGAACGTTGTCACCAAACCCCAAAAGGAGCGAATGTAGGTCAAATGTGCTTGTTGGAAGTTACTGGCCAGTTGCGATGCATTTTTGGCAACGCTCAATCATTTCTCTTCCAACTGGTTCAAAATATCGATCGATCTGAGTCGAGTCATTCGGATGGTTCAAATTACCTGTCACTCCTATCATGCCGCTCTCTTTAATTGAGCAAATTGCATCAAAGGCTATCAAGTTTGTGTGCAAGTTTCGACGTTTGATTGAATTGAACGAAAGAAATATTTCCTCTCCAAAGCTTCCATCCGGAACCGCGGCGCGGATCATTTCAATAGGGACTATGCCAAGATCATCGCAGCAAGCCAATGCAGCAGAGCCCCAAAGAAACTGCTTCTTCGCAGGTTCAATCAGGTATAACTCGAGGTAGTTTTCTCGCAAGCAATCTCTGATGTCAATAATCCAATGTTCGTTGAAGAGCAATACACCATCGATGCCAAACCCATTGCAGGCAAGCATTTTCAAATCAAGCTTCTGTAGTATGAGCTGAACTATGGGAAAATTCGATAAGTTGCTTAGCCTGTCATTGAATATCATTTGAGCCATCCTTTTAGTTCGATCCATTTGGCATTGGAGATATTTACTGGTTTGTAGTCGCGATCAACCAAGTATTTCAATTCTTGGGCGAAAATTCCAATCAAATCTCCAGTGTCTGGATCAATGATATGGGCGCGCATGTGGGGAATGGTTGCTAGTGCAATATCGTCTCCTCTATTAAGGGCTTCATCAAGAAAGGGTTTGTTTATTGTCTTGAAAAATTTTTCAGGTGGGAGGGATGCAGCTGAGTCATCAACGTTAAGCACATTGAATCCCCCGGGCCTTGCTCCAAAATCGAGTGATTTATGCGCGTGTAGTTGCTCATTGATCGCACTATTCATGTCGGACGCAAATCGCCCCAAGACAGTGGTCGTTCTATGCGGATTGGGCGCAATGACTCCCGCAGACGTTTGTAGTCCCACTGGAGAACTGGAGGCGCCATCTGCCCAGAAGTTGTTGTCAATCCTCGCTTGGTTTTTGGCTTTCGTTTCAGCCTCGGCCACAGCCTTGGCAACCTGCGCCCGCTTGACCGCATCGATCGAGACCTTCACCCCACCGGTCGTTATCGCAGTCACGCCGCTGCCCAGCGTGATCAAGTCCACCAACGCCTCGCCTCTGACACTTGGGTCCGGGCTGTTGAGTCGGGCTTTCAGGTCTGCCGGAAGACCCGCGATGGCGTTGGCGCTCTCGATCAGTGTCTGCGACAAGCCGTTTTCCGCAATGGCCTGTACGGTCAACGCAATGCCACCGACAGCACCCACCAGCATCCCTGGGGGCGAGATTTTGAGCAGACCCTTGCCCACTCCGTGGAGGAAGGGGTTGTCTACCGCACGCTGGTACTTGAACGCCTGGCTTTGAACGCTTGCACGTTCTGCCGTATCGACAAGATTGCCAAACGGGCCCGCGTAGCTCTTTGAAGCGAACTGGATTGCCGCAGTCCAGCTCTGGCAGGCCGCGCTTGCGGGGCTTTGGCACGCTTGTTCGATTTGCTTGTCGCGCCAGACATCCAGCCGATTGAGATGATTGATCTCGGCCTGTATTTGCTGACGGCAGGCTGCGTCGTTGCATGCGAGCAGATCACCTTGCAATTTCAGACGTCTACTGGCTTCCGCGTGCGTCAGAAAGTTGTTCTGTACCTCGTTGAATGCTGCGGTAGCGCCTGAGATGCCTCCAGCGCCGGCACCCAAGGCGGTGCTCGCTGCGGCCGTGATCACATCCTTCAAGGGGCCTCCAATGCCTGCCTCTTGCAGTGCATTGGCCACCACGGGCGCAGTGAGCGTGCCGGCGGCTGCGCCCGCTGCACCGGCCGCGCCGCCAGTCAAGGCGCCGATGGTGGTGTGAGCCAGCAAACGAAGGGTGCCGCTGTCGCCCCAGTTCGACTCCATTTGTTCGGCCTGGGCGAGGAGGTCGGTCCTTCTGTCCGGATCGGGTTCGGCGTTCGCCTGCTCGCGTAAATCGCCAGCCCGTTTCAACTGGGTGGTTGCGTAGTCGCCAACAGCCTTGCTGGCCTGCTTGCCGAACTCGGCGGTGATGGCAATCTGCGCGTTGACCTCATCCTTGACGCGCTCCCTGTCGAAGATCGGCGCGATGCCGCTTTCGGCGTCCCCAGTTCTGGCCTGCGTTTCACCCGTGATACCAGAGATTGCCGAGGCGGTGACCGAGGAAGCGGCACCCTTGTCCGAGCCGATGCCAGCACTGCCCACCGGCCCGGTGGGCGCAGCAGCCGACGTCTTTTCCACCGCGGTCTTCGCCGTGCTCTGATCCCCCAGCTTGGTGCTGAGTGACGCGTTGATCGAATAGCCGTCGGCTTGGTACTCTGCGTGGTTGTGAACGTCGGAGAGTTCCAGTCCGCCCCGGCCGTCGAACTGGTTGGCACCGGCATCCACCGCCGCCTGCGTGCTGGTGATGGCGCCGCCCTGGAGCGTGGTCTTGCCTTGGATAGCCACGTCAAAACCGCCGTCGCCTGCGCGGATGGCGCTCTGCTCCCTCACGCTGGCATAGCTGCTGTCGATCTCGGTCTTGCCCGCACCTGCGCTGATGCTGGACGCGCCGTAACACAGGGGCGGGATGCAAAGGCTCACGCCCGCGCTCGCGCTCTCACTCTTCTCGCTGTAGCTGGCGCGGTCCTGCAGGCTTTCGATGAACAGTTCGCCGCCGATACGCGCCTGCACCGTGGGAGCCGTCACCATGGCGCCGCGCAGCGTGGTGTCCGTGCCCGATTCAAGCTCCACGCGCTGGCCCGCCTGAACGCGGGTGTTGGCGTAAGCGATCTCTTCACCGGTGCCCTGGCCTTTGCTGCGGCTGGCGCCCGCGTTGAAGCTGACACCGGTCTGCGTGCCCCCTACGTTGAAGCCAATTCCGATGCTGCCGCTTTGGCTGCTCTGGCTGTTCGTCTCCTGGACGGTCTGACTGGCGGCGTTCAAGTTGATGTCGCCCTCGGCTGTCAATCGAACGGTGTTGCCTGCTTCGATGGTGCTGCCTTGGACGAGCAGGTTGGAGGCCGTGCCAGTGCCACCAGCGACCACCGTCACATCACCCCCTGCCACTACTTTGGAGCCATGCGCCCCGGCGTGCAGGACTTCGCTGTTGCTCTGACTCTTGCTGGAACCCAGGCTGACGTTGATACCGATGCTTGCGGCCGCCGCCGGGTTGCTTGCAATGGACTGCGCTGCGTCGTAAACCTGCTTGCCCTGCAGGGCGGCCACCGCCAGACCGAGGGCTTGTGTTCTGCCATCGCCGGTGTTGCCCAGTGCTTCAGCGGTATTGGCCAAGCCCTGCAACGCTTCGACGACCGGGTTAGACAAACTCAGGCTCACACCGCTTTGCTTGAACTTCTCCTCGGTGGTGCTGCGCTCGGTGGTCCGTGCCTCCGTGATGGCGATGGACTGGGCGTGGATGCGGATGTCGCCCCCCGGCGCGAGCACATCGGAGCCGGTTTGCGCATACGCCCGCCCGGCGGTGATGCTCACATCGCCGCCGATCGCCCCCACGGTGGACGCCGCCGCGCCACTCCCTTGGTTCTGCTGCTTGGTGCTGTGCTGCTGACTGCCCAACGTGACGCCCGCGCCCGAGCTCAAGAGGCCACTGGTCTTCTCTTCGCGGAAGTGGCTGGTGCTCGATCGTGTCTGCGCGGCGGTGACGTTCACGTCGCGCCCGGCTGTGATGTTGATGCGCTCATCGGCGACGGCGCTGGAGCCGATCAGGGTGATGCCCTGTCCGCTTTGGACCAGCACATCCGCGCCGCCCAGCGTGGTGCCCACGGCATCGGTGCGGCTGGTGTGGGTGCGGGTCTCAACGCTGGAAGAGCCGAGCAGTCCAGTGCTCTTGGCGTGGACGCCGTGGTCGATCTGGTAACTCGATTCACCTGCGGTCAACGCGATGTCGCGCCCGGCGTGCACCGCCAGTGCTCCCTGAGCCTGCACGCTGGCCGCGCGTGTGGTGATGTCCTCCCCGGCCTGCAGGGTGATGGTTGTTCCCTGGATCCGGGTGCCGACTTCCGCGCTTTGCTGCACGCGCGCGAAGTTGCGGGCATCGCGCGTGGCGTCCAGGTGTCGGGCGGTGTTCACGGTGGAGAGATTCAGATCGCGCCCGGCATCCACCTGCACGCTGTCGGCCTGCAGCGCGGCCGCCGTCAGGTTCACATCGCGCCCCGCGCTGGCCAGCAGCACGCCGGCCTCGCCCGAGACGTAGAGGCCTGCCACGCGGTTGACCTGCTCGCTGCTGTAGCGGCCCACGCCGACAGCACCCTGGCCGCTGGCGGTGGTGGTCTGCACGTTCAGGTCGCGCCCGGCCTGCACGATCAATGCATCGGTGGCGCCGATCGTGCCGCCGATGTTGGTCACGTCGTCGCTTGCACTGAGCGCGGTGGTCTGGCCGGTGATGAGCCCGGTGTTGTGCAGGTTCCGGGCGTTGATCCGCACCAGCTCTCGCCCGGCGATGCGCCAGGTGTTCAGCACATCGCCATCGAGGTTCATCTGCACATTGCGCCCAGCCATGAGCGCGCCGTCGGCAGACAGATCGCCCGCGCGTGGCAGCAGGTACACACGCGGCACCAGCGCTTGCGTGGTGCTGCCGTCGGGCAGCGTGATGGTCTGGGTTTCCAGCCAGACGATGTCGCTGGTGAGGGCGGCCACCTGTTCGGCCGAGAGCGTGATGCCCGGACGCAGTTGATGGGCCTGCGCGAAGCTGGCCCCCGCGGTCATGAGGGCCAGGTACTGCTGCTCGTCATCGGTGAAGTCGCCCAGGAAGCGCTGGCCGGTGAGGGCGCCCACCTGCTCGCGAATGAGGCGCTGCTCGATGAAGCCGTCGCCCAGGCGCTTCTGGGTGGTGGTCGGGTCCAGGCCCAGCGTGCCGAGAAGGTGGTCCGAGCTGAGCCACGGGCGCTCACCGGCAAAGCGCGGGTCGCTCTGGAAGAGGGCGCGCGAGGCCGGGTCCAGGCTCAGGGTGAAGAGCGCGTTGTTCAGGTTGGGCGAGAGCGGAGGCCGGGTGCCCGAGGTGGGCACAGCGGCGCTGTGTGAGGCATAGCGCAGGGCCGGCAACGGCACGGTCTGGGCTATGGTCTCGGCGTAGGGGGTGTGGATCCAGCCGTACTCGGGGTCGCAGCCGAAGAGATCACAGTCGCGCCCCGTCACGCCCCAGCTGCTGAAGGTGCCGCTGCGGCTGGTGGGGGCGCTGACTTCGGTGGCCAGATTGCTCACATGCGCGCCGGTGAGCGTCAGAGCGCCTCCGGCGACGATCTCGCTGTCCTGGTTGAGCAGGCTCTGGCTGGCGCTCAGGTGCATGTCGCCCCCGCTGACGATGCGCGCGGGTTCGCTGTGCGTCATCACGGCGCGCTGGCTGGTCTGGGTGTAGCTGCTGTAGGCATCAAAGCGCAGAAACTGCCCTTCAACGGCGGTCTTGAAGCTGGCCACGCGGGTGGTGAGTTCCACCCAGGGTGCGGCCTGGGCCTCCCAGATGGCCACGGCCTGCGGGTCGGGCGGACTCATCAGGTTGCCCTCGCCGTCGTAGGTGCCAGCGGGCATCTGCCCGGGCGCGTCCCAGGCGGGGGCAGTCATGCCGAAGTGCGCCCAGATGGGGGACTGGCGGCTGTAGGTGAAGGTGTCGCCCACGGCCTCCGAGTACCCGGAATCGCCGAAGTCCCACCAGATCACGTGCGCCGCCACGAAGGGCAGCGCGCCCAGGTAGTAGGTCTTGAACGCCGGGTCGGCGTATGCGCTGGTCTTGGGCAGCAGCCACTCGCGCCGGTGCGCGTCGTACGCGTCCTGCGCGAAGTCGCCCAGCGGCTTGACCACGCTCCAGGCCACATCGTTGGTGTCCAGCGTGCCTGAGGCCAGGTGGTACACGGTGTGGTTCGTGGTGGCGTCGCTCACCACGGTGTGGCTGATGTGGTCGTTGGCATTGACCAGCTCCGGCGTCGTGATGGAGAGCTTCCCCAGCGCTTCGATGTCGGCCGAGCGGTTTTCCAACCGTTCGGTGGCCACCAGGGACATGTCACCTGCGCTGAGCATCAATGCTCCCTCGCGGTTGACCAGCGTGCCCGTGGTGGCGGTGAGCGTATGGCGCGCGGCGATCACCGCGCCGTTGTCGTTGGTGAGCGCGTCGGCCTGGATGGTGATGGTGTCGCCGAAGATCCGTCCCGAGCCCTCGTTGAGCAGTTCACCGGTGGTGATGCGCGTGGTTTGCGCGTCGATCAGGCCGCGCTGGGTGATACCCCGGGACTGGATGTCCAGCGTCTGTGCCGCCACGAGCGTGCCGCTGTTCTCAAGTCGCTCGGTGGCCGCCAGCGCCATGTCGCCAGCGCTCAGCAGCCGTGCGCCCTCGCGGTTGATCAGCGTGCCCGCGGTGGCGGTGAGCGTGTGGCGCGCGGCGATCACCGCGCCGTTGTCGTTGGTGAGCGAGCGGGCGTTGATGTCGATGGTGTCGCCGTCGATCCGTCCCGAGCCCTCGTTGAACAGCTCACCGGTGGTGACGCGCGTGGTCTGCGCGTCGATCAGACCGTGCTGGGTGAGGCCGGACGTCTTGAGGTCCAGCGTGCGGGAGGCGATGAGCGAGCCGCTGTTGTGCAGCCAGCCGTTGGCATCCAGCACCAGATCGCCGCTCCTGGCACTCAGGCTGCCGGCGTTGCGCACGCCCACGCCGACCTCGGTGCCGATCAGGTGGATCTTGCCGGCGTACATGCCGCCGATGGCGGCCACGTCCAGCGCAAAGGCGGGCGCGGCGCCCGTCGTCGAGCCCGCAGGCGCGGGGTTGAAACTGGCGGCGTTGGCCGTGACCTCGTTGGCGCCGGTCACCACTGTGAGCGCGTTGGCCCAGATGCCGGCGTTGAGTTCAACGGCGCGCGCCAGGATGAGCGCGTGATCGGTCTGCGTGCCGTCCAGGCCCAGACCTTCGACCTTCACCCGCCCGCCCTGCACCCGAAAGCCCTCGAGCGCCCCGGCGTTCATCACCGGCACACCGGCGGTGAGGGTGGTGCGGCTGGCGTTGATGAAGCCCGCGCCGTTGACGTTGATGCCGGCGGGGTTGGCAATGACCACCTCGGCGCGCTGCCCGCCCACCTCCACCCAGCCGCTCAGCTGGGTTGCCTGGCTCGCATTCACTTCGTTGAGGATGACCCGCGCCGGCCCGGCGGCCAGCCACGGGTTGGCGCCCACCCAGCCGCCGAGCTGGGTCTGCACATCGGTGCGGCTGTTGTTGAGGATGGCGCCTTGGGTGCTCACATCGAACTGGCGGTAGACGTTGCGCGAGACGCCGGCCGCACTGGGGGTCTGGATGTTGACCAGGGGCACGCCGTTGGGTGCTGTGAGCACCGTGGGGCGCAGGTTGCCTGCGGCGCTCGGGTCGGCCGTGATTTGCGATTGGGCGGGCAGGCTCAAGGCGGCGAAAGCCAGCAGCAGGGCATTGCCCGGCCTCTGCCAGCGCTTCGGCCTGGCGGTGCTGGCAGGGGCTTTCCTGCCGGCCGTTGACTGGGTACCGGGCGAAGCCGTTTCGCTCACGGCCATCAACTGGCCGCGCGCTGCGTTGAAAACGATGCGGTGGTGGTTGCGGTTCATGGGACTTTTGGGGAGAGGTTGTTGTTTTCGATGGCGGCAGCTTCAGAAGCCGGTGGCCAGCCAGAAACCCAATGCGGCGTGGGCGGTGCGAAATCCGTCGGGCTTGTGGATCGGCCAACCGGCGAACAGCTCGAACTGCACGTCGCCCGCGTTGCCTCGCAGGCCGACCACCGCGCCGGTCAGGCGGGTGCCGATGAGGCGCTGCGCGCTGGGGCCATGCACCTGACCGTGGTCCAGGCCCGCGAACGCCGACGTGCCACTCGCACCGAGTGGGGCGGAGAGTTCGTTGCGCCAGGTCCAGCCGCTCTCGGCGCTCAGGCTGGACTCCCCGTCGAAACCGCGCACCGTGTGGCGCCCGCCGATGGCGAAGCGCTCTTGCGGCGCCAGCGGTGTGCGGTGGGCCTGGGCGCGCCAGTGCCCGCCGTATTGCCAGGGCTGCCTGCCGAGCTTGAAGGGCCACTGCCACTGCGCGCTGGCCTGCACCAGAGCGAAGCGCGAGGTGCCTTCGCCAAACGCTTCTTCTGGCGAGGGAAGCGAGCCGAAGGCGCCCGTGCCACGCCGGTAGCCCAGGTTCATATCCAGCGTGCCCGCTCCCACAAACGCTCGGTGCCCGACGCCCAACTGCCAGCCGCCCACCCGCCGGCGCTGCACCGCGACCTCGGTGTCGTCGATGAAGTTGCGGGACTGCCTTGCAAACGCCTTGGTGTGCAGGGTGGTTTTGCTCGTGGCGTCGCGGTGCACCAGATACGACAGCGCGGCCTCCTGTGAACCGGTGGTGCCGCGGTAGGCGTAGTCCTGCGCGGCGCCCGCCACGGTCTGCAGGTACCGGTGCCGGTTGATGTCGAAGGCCAGCATTGCCCGGCCCCAGGGCAGTGAGTAGTGCAACGAGCTGCCGCTGGTGCTCCGTGCTCCGGGGTCACCGCCGCCCAGACTGCCCTGCAGGCCCATGTAGAAGAGATCGTTGAGCGAGAGCGGGTTGTCGACGCTGAGCGTGGCGCTGCCCTGGTAGCGGCCCGTGCTGCGCGAGCCGCTGTCGTCCACGCTCAGTTGCATCCGCACTGGCCGGCCCTGCTTCCAGTGAATCAGCAGGTCGCTCTGTCCCGGTTCGTCGGCCGGCACGATCTGGATGTCGGCCTCGGCGCTGGGCACCCGCTTGAAGTTCTCCAGCGCCTGCTCGATGTCGCGCAGGTTGAGGATGTCGCCGGATTGGGCGGGCAAGGCAAGGTGGGCGGAGGCGTGTCGCGCTGTGGGATCGGCGAAACGCACCTGCCGGATGCGTCCGGGGATCACCGTGAGCGTCAGAAGGCCCGGGTTCAGATCCTGTGGTTCGACCAGCACCCGGCTCGTGACGAAGCCGCGCGCGACGACGGCGTGTTGTGCCCGTTGGGCCAGGATGCCGATGCCACCCGCACCCAGGCAGCGGCGCAGCGGACCGTCCAGGCCGTCGGGTGCGGTGAGTGCGTCGAGCACCCAGCTGAAGCGGCTCGCGTCTTCTCCACGCAATTCGATCTGGTGGATCGGAAAGCAAGGTGACTCGGCGTCGGGCAGGCGCTGCGCCGGGGTGGCTTGCGCGGCCTGCGGGCGCTGTTCACGCTCCTGCAGCGCCTGGTCGCGCTGACGTGCATCACGCTCCTGTGCCCGGCGCTGCTCCGATGTGCTCTGCGATGTGTCGGTGGGGGTTTGGCCGATGGCTGGCCATGCCCACAGCGCGCCCATGAGGAGCGTCGCCTTGACCATGCGCCGAACCGGCCCGAAGGCCTGTCTGCGTTTCATCCTTTTCCTCGCCTGAATACTTTTTGGTGATCATTTCGAAACACCGCGCATTCTGGCGAGCGTTCTCAAAAATGAATACCTAAGTGTTGTATTCAGATCGAAGAAAAATCAAATAGAAGAAGAAAGGCGTGAAAAAGTGACTGGCCGGCGCTTGGACTATCCCACCCGTCCCCCCAACCCCCGCGCCGCCGCCAGCACCTTGCCCACATGCCGCTCGTCAAACCGGTGCGCCGGCATCGTGAGCGTGAGCGACGCGGCAATCGACCCGTCCGCATGGAACACCGGCGCCGAGATGCCGGCCACCTCGGCCAGGCGGTCGCCCACGGCGGTCATGAAACCGTCGGCGCGGATGCGCGCGTACACGCGCTTGTCGGCTGCCGTGGGCTTGCGGCTGTCGTCGCCCGCGCCATAGGCCGAGAGCACACGCCCGCCGGTGCCCTGGTGCAGCGGCAGCACGTCGCCAGCGCGGATGTAATCGCGCACCGGGTGCGGTGAGTCCACGCGGTAGAGGCACAGGCGCGTCTGGTTGGGCGCCTGGCCTTGGCGCACGTGGTACGCCGCGCTCTCGCCGGTGGCGGCCACCAGCTGGCGCAGCACGGGCATGACGACGCGGTCGAGCGAAAACGAGGCGGCGTAGACGCCGTGCAGCCGCGCCACCTCACCGCCCAGGGCGTAGCGCCCGTCGTCCAGCCGCTGCAGCAGGTGCGCGTGTTCGAGCGAGGCGAGCAGGCGCAGGGCGGTGCTTTTGTAGAGCTGCGTGCGCTCGGCCAGCTCGGCCAGCGACAAGGCCGCGTCGCCCGCGCGGAACGCGCCGAGCAGCGAGAGCGCGCGGTCCACCGCGGCCGTGCCGCCGGTGGCGGCGTTGGCGTCGGCGAGTGACGGGGTTTGTGCTTTGCGCGGCATGGGCTTTGGGTTGACAGCGTTGGGGCGATCTGCGATTCTTTCAACAGAAAGAATATCGTTCTATCTAACGAAACGCAAGAAAAACCGCTTTTCCCATGCACAACGCCCCCGAAGTCCTCATCAGCGAAGTCGGCCCGCGCGACGGCCTGCAGTCCGTCAAGGCGACCATGCCCACGGCCGACAAGCTGCGCTGGATCGACGCGCTCGTGGCGGCCGGCCTGCGCGAGATCGAGGTGGGCTCCTTCGTGCCGCCCAAGCTGCTGCCGCAGATGGCGGACGCGCCCGCGGTGGTGCAACACGCCCTGCAGCACCCGGGCCTGATGGTGATGGCGCTCGTGCCCAACCGGCGCGGTGCCGAGGCCGCGCTGGCCGCGGGCGTGCTCAAGATCACCCTGCCGGTGTCGGTGAGCGAGGCGCATTCCATAGCCAACGTGCGCAAGACGCCGGCGCAGATGCTCGACGAGCTGCGCGAGGTGCACGCGCTGCGGCGCGACGCCGTGCCCGGCGTGGCGATGGAGGTGGGCCTGTCCACTGCTTTCGGCTGCACGCTGCAGGGTGCGGTGGACGAGGACGACGTGATCCGTCTCGCCGTGGCCTGTGTGGAAGCGGGTGCTGACGAAGTGGGCTTGTCCGACACCACCGGCATGGCCAACCCGGCGCAGGTGCGCCGCCTGTTCACCCGGCTGCGCGCCGAGCTCGGCGATCGCGCGGGCGCGGCTCACATGCACAACACGCGTGGCCTGGGCCTGGCCAACTGCCTGGCCGCTTTTGATGTGGGCGTGCGCACGTTTGACTCGTCTCTCGGCGGCCTGGGCGGCTGCCCGTATGCGCCCGGCGCCTCGGGCAATGTGGTCACCGAAGACCTGGTCTTCATGTTCGAGGCCATGGGCGTGCGCACCGGCATCGACATCACCAAACTCATCGCCGCGCGCGAACCCCTCATGGCCGGCCTGCCCGGCGAACCGGTCTACGGGATGACGCCCGAAGCCGGCCTGCCCAAGGGCTGGCGCGCCGCCTGATATTTCCTTTGTTCAACATGCAAGACAACACCCCAACCGTTTCCCGCCCGCTGCCTTACGAAGGCATCCGCGTCGTCGAATTCACCCACATGGTCATGGGCCCCACCTGCGGCATGGTGCTGGCTGATCTGGGGGCCGAGGTCATCAA
Organism: Pseudomonadota bacterium; assembly: GCA_040385485.1. GTDB lineage: Bacteria > Pseudomonadota > Gammaproteobacteria > Burkholderiales > Burkholderiaceae_C > Hydrogenophaga. The sequence goes on from JAZKHJ010000025.1 coordinate 15,224, forward strand.
GGTCGAGCCGCCGGCCGGTGACAACACGCGCCGCCTGCTCGGCTCGGGCGCGGGCTTCTACCCGCTGTTCAACCGCAACAAAAAGAGCCTGGTGCTGGACCTGCAGTCGCCCGAAGGCAAGGAGGCCGTGCTCAAGCTGATCGCCACCGCCGACGTGGTGAGCGAGAACTTCAAGCCCGAGACCATGAAGAAGCTGGGCCTGGACTACCAGAGCCTGAAGACGCTCAACCCGCGCCTGATCCACGTGAGCCACAAGGGTTTTCTGCCCGGCCCGTACGACCACCGCACCGCGCTCGACGAGGTGGTGCAGATGATGGGCGGCCTGGCCTACATGACCGGGCGCCCGGGGGATCCGTTGCGCGCGGGCTCGTCGGTGAACGACATCATGGGGGGCCTCTTTGGCGCCATCGGCGTCATGGCCGCGCTGAGCGCGCGCGAGAAAACCGGGCAGGGCAGCGAGGTGCAAAGCTCGCTGTTCGAGAACAACGTGTTCCTGGTGGCGCAGCACATGATGCAGTTCGCCGTCACGGGCCAGCCCGCCGCGCCCATGCCCGACCGCATCTCGTCCTGGGGCATTTACGACGTGTTCAAGGTCAAGGACGAGGAGCAGATTTTCCTGGCTGTGGTGAGCGACACGCAGTGGGCCATCTTCTGCGATGCGTTTGGCTACACAGATCTCAAGGCCGACCCGCGCCTGCTGGGCAACAACAACCGCGTGCGTTGCCGCGACTGGCTCATCCCGCTGCTGCGCGAGCGCCTGGCGCTGCAAAGCGCGGCCGACCTCGCCGCGCTGTTCGAGCGCCACGGCCTGCCGTTTGCGCCCATCACCAAACCGCATGAATTGCTGGACGACCCGCACCTCTGCGCCACCGGCGGCCTGGCGCCCATCACCCTGCCCGACGGCGAGCGCGCCGGCCAGACCGCGCAGACCGTGCTGCTGCCGCTCGCGCTCGACGGCGAGCGCCTGGGCGTGCGGCGCAGCCCGCCGGCGCTCGGCGAGCACAGCGCCGAGCTGTTGGCCGAACTCGGCTACACCGCCGAAGACGCCACCCGCTTGAGCCAGACGGTGGCGAAAGTGGCTTGATAAGTCATCAATCCCGGCGCAATCGTCATTGATCCGTTACGGTTCGTGGGGTAATCTGCCCCGGTGGACAAACTCAAACAACTTGAAACTTTTGCATCGGTTGCCACGCGTGGCAGCCTGACCGCCGCCGCCAAGGCCGAGGGCGTCGCCCCGGCCATCATCGGGCGCCGGCTCGATGCCCTCGAAGCCCGCCTCGGTGTGAAGCTCATGGTGCGCACCACGCGGCGCATCACCCTCACCCACGAAGGCAGTGCTTTTCTCGAAGACTGCCACCGCCTGCTGACCGATCTGGCCAATGCCGAGGCCAGCGTGAGCGCGGGGGGCGTGAAGGCCAGCGGGCACCTGCGCATCACGGCACCGGCCGGCTTTGGCCGCCGCCACGTGGCGCCACTCGTGCCGCACTTTCGCGAACTGCACCCCGAGGTGACGATCTCGCTCAACCTGAGCGATCGTGTGGTGGACGTGGCCGGTGAGGCCTACGACTGCGCGGTGCGCGTGGGTGACCTGCCCGACTCGTCGCTGGTGAGCGTGCGCCTGGCCGAAAACCGCCGCCTCTGCGTGGCCACGCCGCGCTACCTGCAGCACCACGGCAAGCCGCAAACGCCGGCGGATCTGGTGCGCTTTGATTGCCTCACGCTCTCCAGCGACGCCTCACAAACCCGCGGCTGGGCCTTCGCCATGCCAGAAGAGTCGGGCGAGACCACGATCACCCACCTGCGCCCCGGCGGCCCGCTGGACTGCACCGACGGCCAAGTGTTGCACGAGTGGTGCCTGGCTGGCTACGGCATTGCCTGGCGCAGCACCTGGGAGGTGGAGGCCGACATTGCGGCCGGGCGGCTGGTGAGCGTGCTGGACGAATTTGCCGCGCCGCCCAACGGCATATTTGCGCTGTTCCCGCAGCGCAAGCACCTGGCGCTGCGCGTGCGTCTGTGGATCGACTTTCTCAAGCACGAGTACGCGCGCCCGGAGTTCTGGAAAGCCTGAACGAACACACAAGGAACACCACCATGACCATCACCTTGAAGCGGGACCGCAGCCACAAGATGCGGCATGTCATCAACGTGCGGCAGCACAGCATGTCCGCTGACGAGGGCGCGACCGTCGGCGGGGAAAACGTGGCCGTGGCCGATAAATGCCCGGTCCACAAGCTGATGACGAAGGTGACGACCGAGATCACCACCGCGCTCTCGGCCGCGCCGTGAGCACGCGCCGACGAACCCACACCTTCACGACAGAAAGCCCACCATGGTCAAGCTCCTCGGCATCTCCGGCAGTCTGCGCGCGCAGTCCTTCAACACCGCCTTGCTGCGCGCCGCTCAGCCGCTGGCGGGCGACGCGGCCACGCTGGATGCGGTCACGCTGCACGGCATTCCGCTCTACGACGGTGACCTCGAGCAGAGCGAGGGCACGCCGGCGGCGGTGCGCGCGTTGAAAGAAAAGATCCTCGCGAGTGACGGGCTGCTGCTCGTCACGCCCGAATACAACAACGGCATACCCGGCGTGTTCAAGAACGCGGTGGACTGGCTCTCGCGGCCCACGCCCGGTTTGCCCGACGTGTTCCGCGACCGCCTGGTGGCCGTCATCGGCGCCTCGCCCGGCGGCTTCGGCACCATCATGTCGCAGGCGCACTGGCTGCCGGTGCTGCGCACGCTGGGCACCCACCCCTGGCACGGTGGGCGCCTGATGGTCTCGCGCGCCTCGTCGGTGTTCGCGCCCGACGGCGCCTTGCAGGACGACAAGGTGCGGCAACAGCTGGCCGAATTCGTGCAGGGCTTTGCGGCCTTCGTGGCGGCAGCAAAGGCCTGAGCGCGGCGCGCGCTGCAGTGTCCTGCACGGCACGCGCCACCCTCATGGAGTGGGTACGCGCCTTGCCACATCGGCTCAGATGCCGCGGCTCCGGCGGCGGCATCTGCAACCCTTTGTCGATCATCGAAAGGACATTTCCATGGCTCAATATGACAACCGGAACCGCCAGCGCGGCGGTTCTCAGCAAGAGGGCTACAGCCAGCACAACCGTCAGCAAGGGTGGCACGAGTCGTCGCGCCAGCCGCAGGGTGACTTTGGCCGTGGCCGGGATCACGCGCCGCTGGGCAGCAGCGACGACTGGAACCGCCAGCAGGAGAACCATGGCGCCTACCGCGACGCCGAATCGCCGGAAACATGGCGCTCGCCAGGGCGCGACCCCGGCCAGTTCGGCCAGCGCGAGCGCGAGGCCGATCGTTACGCTCAGTACGAACGCGACGCGCGCGAGCGGTCGGTGCGCCCCAGTGGCCTGGACCGGGAATACAGCGGTGCGGGATACGCCGGCCCTGGTGGGTATGGCGGCGGCTTTGGCGGCGAGAACGCAGGCCAGGAGCGCGACCAGTTCGATCCGGACTACAGCCAGTGGCGCCGTGAGCAGATGAGGGCGCTGGACGACGACTACAACCAGTGGCGCCAGGACCGGTTCAAGAAGTTCTCCGAGGAGTTTTCCACCTGGCGCTCCAACCGGAGCCAGCAGGCCGATGCGGGCAAGAAGGACACGGGGTCCACCCCGGGCAAGCAGAACAAAGACGGCAACTGACGCAGCCCGCATCGGGAGCCGGGAGACGGTCCATGGCCGTCTCCCGGCTTTTTTCTGCGACACGTGGCGCCGGAAGAATTTGCCGCAATGTGTGCGGTCGCATGCTCACCTGAGGGTGGGCCAGGCCCAAAGGCCAGCGGGTACCCACCGCCCAACCCGCTGCGCCACCGCGGCGATCAGGCCGGTGACGGCGAGCATGGCCACGGCGTGGAGCAGCACCGCCCCAATGGCCTGCGTCAGCACTTCCGAGGCGATGGCTTTACTGGCCGTTGCACCGCCCGTGCAGAAGGGCATCAAGGCCGGCACCAGCGCCAGGCCGGCACCGTGCGCGGTGGACATCACGAACACAAGCGCCACGCACACGACCGCGACCGAGACGATGTGCCCGGCCGCGATCGGAACCAGGGCGCGCAGCGTGTGTGCGCGGTGCGTGTCAGGCCTGCGCATGGCAGCAGGCGCCGGCCGCCGCTGTCTGTGCTGCCGGTGCGTAGCGGTCGTGGTGGCGCACCCACTCCATCTTGTTGGGCACGTTGCGCTCGTCGCGGCCCTTGGGTGCGAGGTCCAGCAGGTTGTAGGTGCCCATCATCACTTCCACGCCGCGCCCGTAGGTCGAGTAGGTGTGGAAGACATCGCCCGCGTCGTCTCGGTAAAAGGCGCTGATTCCGGGCAATTCTTCCGACTCGTAGGACCGCGTGCCGTAGTTGTATGTGACCTTGTTCTTCGCTTTTTCTTCCGGCGTGAAGCTCACGCCGAAGTCGAAGTTGAAGTCGTTTGCGTTCGACGACACCCACTTGAACTGCCAGCCCATGCGCTGGCGGAAGGGCTCGATCCGGGCCAGCGGTGCGCGCGAGATCGCCACCATGGTGACGTCGCGCTGTGCCAGGTGCGGCAGCATGCCGTCGGTGTGGTCGGCCATGAAGGAGCAACTCGGGCAACCCGCTTCCCAGTCCGGGCCGAGCATGAAGTGCTGCACCAGCAGCTGTCGGCGGCCTTCGAACAGCTCGGCGAGCGTGCGCGGGCCTTCCAGCCCTTCGAAGACATAGTCCTTCTCGACACGGACCCAGGGCAGCGCGCGGCGCTCACGGGCGATCTGGTCGCGCAGCTGGGTCAGTTCCTTCTCGCGCGCCAGCAGTGCCTGGCGCGCGGTGAGCCATTGGTCCGGGGACACGATGGCGTGGCGCACGGTGTTCGTTTCAGCGGTGGTGTTCATGGTGGTGTTCTCCTGGGTATGACAAGCCAGAGGTGGCGGGGATGCGCCGCTCACGCGACCTTGGGGCGCCGCACGGCGCGGACCTTGCCGCTCTCCCCGCCGCCGCAATAGAAGAGGTCGGCCCCGTCGGACTCAAGGCCGCTCACGCCGGTGCCCGCCGGCATGTCGAGCCGTTCGAGCACGGCGCCGGTCTGCGGGTCGATGCGCCGGATGTCGCTCGCGTCGCCTTCCCAGGTGCCGTGCCAGAGCTCGCCGTCGACCCAGGTCACGCCGGTGACGAAGCTGTTGGATTCGATGGTGCGCCGGACGGCGCCGGTGGCCGGGTCGATCTGGTGGATCTTGCGGTCGCGGTACTGGCCCACCCACAGGCTGCCTTCGGCCCAGGTGAGCCCGGAGTCGTTGCCGCCGCCGGGCGCGGGAATGGAGTGCAGCACCTGGCCGGTGGCCGGGTCGATCTTGTCGATGCGCGCCTCGGCGATCTGGTAGAGGTGCGTGCCGTCGAAGGCGGTGCCGGCGTCGCCCGCGCGGTCCAGCGTGCGCGTGGTCTTGCCGCTGGCGGGATCGAAGGCGAGGATCTGCGCACCGACGGAGGCCCAGACACGCTGGCCATCGTGGGTGACGCCGTTGACGCGGCCCGCGCCGTTGAAAGGGCCGTACTCGCGCACGATCTCGGCGGCTCGCGCGGTGGCGCGCCGGGAAGCTGGGGTGGTCTTGCTGTGCATGGTGGACTCCTGTTGGTCAGCACCGTGTCTCGGTGCCTGGAGTCCACTCTATTCAATCGGCAGCGCAGCGGGGAGTAACAAGATCGTCGTGAATCCGGCCAGGGTCGGCGCCAGCCAGCGCCTTGCGCGCGCCTGCCCGATAGCGCGCACGCGCCCTTCGGCTCCCAGTTCGGCCAGCGCGCGCTGCACGGTGCGCTGGCTCGCGCCCAGCGCCATGGCCAGCGCCGAGGTGGACCAGGCCGCGCCATCGGAGAGCAGCGCCACCAGCGAGGCCTGCTCGCCGTCGATCGGCGGCGCCAACACCACGACCTCGCGCCCGCTCAGCGGCTGCAGGATGAAGCCGCGCTCGGTGGCCTCGATGCGCGCCATGGCCTTGACCAGTGCGCGCAGGCGGCCGATCTCGACCCGCAGGCGCGCGCGGTGCGTGTCGTCGGGGCGCCGGGTGCGGAAGGCGTCCGCGATCAGGGCCTCGCGGTCCATGTCGCCGGGCCAGGCCTGCGCGAGCGCGCGCGCCAGCGCGAACAGCACCGGCCGGCGCGCCAGCGTCTGCCACGCGGCGCCTGTGCCCAGGCCGCGGCGGCAGGCGTCGACCACCAGCGCGTCGGAGTCCAGCAGCGCCGACACCTCGTCCAGCCGCAGCGCCTGTTCGCCGCCGTCCCGCAGGCGGCGCGCCGCCGGGCGGTCCAGCGTGGCGCGCGCCTCCATCACCTCGGCCTGCAGCGCGGGCACGCCCGCCCGTTCGGCCGCCACCTGTGCCCGCGCGAGTGCCGCGCGCGCCGCGTCGACGTGCAGCGAGCGCAGCGCCAGTTCGGCCGCGACCAGCTCGGCCACCGCCGCGAGCGCGGGCGACAGGCCACGCGCGTCAAGCGGTGCAAGCGCGTCCGCCGCTTCGTCCAGCCGGCCGAGCAGCAGCAGCCTGCGCGCCGCGATGAGCCGCGCGTGCAGCGCGTTCGCGTGGTCGGCATGCGCCTCAAGCGTGACCGCGGCGGCGCTCAGCGGGCGCGTCGAACCACCGAGGTCGCGCATGGCCAGCGCCACCTCGGCCTCGGCCACGACGCAGCGCGCGCGCGCCAGCGCCTCGTGCGCACCGAAACCCCGGCCGGCGCGCCGCAGCAGTTCGCGGGCGCGCGGGTGTTCGCCGAGCTGGGCCATGGCGATGCCGCGCAAGGCCAGCGCCGGCGGGTCGTCGCGCAGGGCCACGCGCTTGAGCGCGCCGAGCGCGTCGCCCGCAGCGAGCGCTCGCGCGGCAGCGGTGATCAGGGAATCCATGGGCGCATGGTTGTACCGCCGTGCCAGGGCTGCCTTGCCGACACCCTGGCGCTGGACAGGGCCGTCAACACCCCCAGGCCGATGAAGGCCCCGCCCCTGAGCCAGCGCCCTGCACGGCGCAGACCGCTCACGCGTTGCAGGGTCGGCGCCACGCTGCCCGCGGCCAGCGCATAGGTCGTGTCGCTGATCGCCGCGATCAGCACGAAGAGCGCGCCCAGTGTCACGCCAGCCACCGATGCCATGCCGTGGCGCCGGCCCTGCAACAGGCTGCGCGCGACGATGTAGAACACGCCGGGGCCGGGTGTGACGGCCAGCACCGTGCTGGCGAGGATGAAGGCCCAGAGCAGGGGCCAGGGGGGCAACAGGTCGTGCATCGTGGGCATCGTTGCGGGAGGTCTCCGCTGCTGAAGTGGCTCACCCCGCCATCGGCAGCACATGACCCGTGCCGAGCACCGTGCGGCCAGAGAGCAGTGCGAACCTGACCCCCGGGGTGAGCTGGGCCAGCGCCAGTTCGGGGCGCAGGAACTGCACCTCCAGCGTGCAGGGCACCTCAGGCACCGGCTCCCCATGCGACGGCACCGCCAGGCGCGTGGTGAAACCTTCGGAGCCCACCACCAACGCGCCATCGAAGTAGCCCGCGCGGATCGGCCGGCTGAGCCGGGGCGTGTCGGCGGCCAGCAAGGTGAGTTCGATTCGCGCGCTGGGCGTGAACACGGTGCCGGCCGCGAAGCCCTGCGGCAGGTGTTTTGGCGTCTTCGCGCGCTGGATCAGCCACGCGATGATGTTGCCGACGATGGGCAGCCACAGCACCATCAGCATGGAACCCACATCGCGCGCCACCGAAGGCTGCGGCGCAAACCAGCGCACCAGGCCGCCGATGAGGGCGAGCACCAGCATGGCCACGGCCATGAGCTGACGGCGTGCAGAAATGGAGGATGGGGTCATCGCGGCGGTGGGCAGTGGGAGGACAGGTGCTTGAGCGCGGCGCGCTTCGCGAGGCCCGCAACCGGTGGCCACCGATCTTATATGGGCGTGCTCGCGCCCTCGTCATGAATTGATCACGACTTCGTCATGAAGAAATTGTCTATCCGGAACTTCGTGGCCCCACGCCACGTCCCACCGGCATGAAGACACGCAGCGCCAACGCGTTCCCCCTTCCCGCACCCGGCCGACGGCGCTGGCTGGGTGGCGCACTCGGCGCGGCAGCACTGGCCTCGGCCTGGCCGGTCGTGTCGAACGCGCAAGCCGCCGCTGGCAGCGTGATCACGCGTCGCATCCCCTCCAGTGGCGAAGTGCTGCCGGTGGTGGGCCTGGGCAGCTGGATCACCTTCAACGTGGGCAACGACCCCCAGGCGCGCGACGCCTGTGCCGAGGTGGTGCGCGCGTTCTTTGCCGCCGGTGGACGCGTGATCGACAGCTCGCCCATGTACGGCTCCTCGCAGCCCGTCATCGGCCATGCGCTCGCGAAGCTCAAACACCCCGCGTCCCTGTTTTCTGCCGAGAAGGTGTGGATCGGCGATGCATCGCGCGGGGCCACCCAGATGGAGGCTTCGCGCGTTTTCTGGGGCGTCCCTCGGTTCGACCTGATGCAGGTGCACAACCTGCTCTCCTGGGAGGAGCACCTGCCGCGCCTGTTCGAGATGAAGGCCAGCGGGCGTCTGCGCTACGTGGGCATCAGCACCTCCGAAGGCCGGCGGCACGCCGAACTCGAACGCATCATGCGCACGCAGCGGATCGATTTCGTGCAACTCACCCACAACCTGCTCGACCGCGAGGTCGAACAGCGACTGCTGCCGCTGGCGCAGGAGCGCGGCATTGCGGTGCTGGTCAACCGGCCGTTCCGCCAGGGCGCCTTGCTCGACCAGCTCGCGCGTCACCCGCTGCCGGGATGGGCGGCCGATATCGGCTGCGACAGCTGGGCGCAGGTGGCGCTGAAGTTCGTGGTGTCACACCCGGGCGTGACCTGTGCCATCCCGGCCACGAGCCAGGTGGCGCACCTGCGGCAGAACATGGGTGCGGCCTTGGGGCCCCTGCCCGACGCGGCCTTGCGCACCCGCATGGCGCGCGAGGTCGCCGCGCTGTGAGCGAGTGGTGGACCTACCGCCCGGCGGACTTCCTGATGTTCGCGCCGGGTACCTACTGGCGCCTGTTCGAGCTGCACAACCAGGCGCTGTGGCCGGCACAGGTGTTGGCCGTGCTGGTGGGCCTCGCCATCGCGGTGGGCCTGTGGCGTGGCCAAGGAGGTGCCCTGCGTGGCGCTGCCGTGGTGCTGGCGCTGGGCTGGGCCTTTGTGACCTGGGCGTTTCTCTGGCAACGCTACGCGGCCATCAACTGGGCCGCGATCGGCTTTGCCTGGGGCTTCGGGGTGCAGGCGATCGGACTGCTGGTCTTGTCGACGCGCCCGTCGTTGTTAATGGCGTCCGAGCCGCGCCGCCGCCTCGCGGGCCTGGGTCTGGTGCTCTGGTCGTTGCTCGCGCATCCGGTGTTGGCACCGGCGCTGGGTCGGCCATGGGCGCAGGCCGAGGTGGTCGGACTCGCACCCGACCCCACCGCCATCGCCACCCTGGGCATGCTGTTGTGCGCCGATGCGTCCACACGCGCCACACGCGCCACGCGCGTTCTGCTGGGCGCGTTGTGTGTGGGAGCCTTGGCGTGGTGCGCCGTGAGTGCGGCCATTCTGGCCACCATGGGATCGGCGCAAGCTTGGGTGATGCTGGCCGCGATGGTGTTGGCCGCCGTGGCGCTGGGCTTTGCCCGCGCTCGCGCGTGAAGCCCCACGTTGGAGCGATCAGCGCGCGAGCGCCTCGGACGGTGCCGCGCGCAGCGAAAGCCAGGCAAACACGCCGCCCACCACGGCCCCAGCCAGCACATCGAGAAACACATGCTGGCGGATCGCCATCGTGGACCACAGGATGACGGCGCATTGCAGCAAGCTCAGCCAGCGCAACGCCGCAGGTGCACCCACCTGCGCAAAGATGTGGTGCAGCCACACCGCGGCGTACACGGCTGAGGCCACGTGCAACGACGGGCACGCGTTGCCGGTGGCGTCCAGGCCCTTCATGAACGCCAGCTGGGGATGCTGCGACCAGTCGATGTCGAGCACGGGCGTCTGCGTGGGAAAGATCCAGAACAGCAGCAGGCAGAAGATGCACAGCGCCGCCGTCCAGAGGCCCTGGTGGAGGAGCGCGCGCAGGTTGGGCATCCATGCCGCGGGCAGCGACACATACACCCACAGCGACACATAGGCCGCGAACCCTGCCGGTGTGAACGCCACCCAGTCGTCGATGGCGAGCGCGGGCATCATGAAGGGCTCGCCCATCGGGTGGCGCTGCACCCAGAAGTAGGCCTGGAAGAACACCACCATGAAGGCCATGGTGCCGAAGGCCTTGAGGTACCAGAGGTGGGTGAACCGGGACAGGAGTTGCCGGGGCCAGGCGCGATCGGGGGAGGGGGTCATGAGATGGGGAAGGGTGGGCGACCGGCGAGGGGCCGCGCTACTGTACGACAGGCCTGCGCCGCCCGGGATCACGCCTTGGCGCGCGGCGCACCCATTCATGGTGAAATCGGCGGCTCCGGTCGTCGAGCGCCACCCCATCCGACGTTGAGTGCGTAGGCGCCTCGCTGACGCCCTTATTTTTTCCCCCTGAATGACCGCCATGACCGAACCCGTTTCCCCCGCCACCGTCGATGCCCTCTGGCCCGAGGTGGTCGCACTGATCATCGAAGCCCTCAACATGGAGCTGGTGCCCGGCGAAGTCGACCCCGACGGCCCACTCTACGGCGACGGCATGGGGCTCGATTCCATCGACATGCTGGAGATCTCGCTCGTGATCTCCAAGCGCTACGGCTTCCAGATGCGCTCGGACAACGAGGACAACGAAAAGATCTTCGCTTCGCCGCGCGCCTTGACGGCCCACATTGCGAGCCAGCGCACGCAGTGAGAAGCACGAAGGTATTCCCATGACCGTCACCTCGGCACTCGGGAATCTCGGGGTGCTGCTTCTGATGGCGGCATGGGTGGTCGCAGCCCACGTGGGCAGCGCAGGCTGGGGCAACGCCGACTTCAACGCCGTGGTCGCGGTGCTGCCGATCGCAGTCGCCCTGCTCATGGCGCTGTGGCGCTGGCCGCGATGGCCGGTTCGCGCGGCGGGCGTGCTGGGCCTGCTCGCGCTGGTGGCGTGGCTCTGGCCGCAGCTTCGTCACAACGTCCCCTTGCTTTATTACCTGCAACACCTGGGCATCCATGTGGCGCTCGGCGTGCTCTTCGGCAAGTCGCTGCTCGGCCCGGGGGATGCGCTCATCACCCGCCTGGCCCGGCGCATCTTTGTCCACGAGTTGTCCGACCGCAAGGTGCGCTACACGCGCAACGTCACGCTGGCCTGGACACTGTTCTTCTTCACCAACGCGCTGGTGTCCACGTTGTTGTTCATCTGGGCGCCAGCGGCCATCTGGTCGGTGCATGCCAACTTGCTCACCGGACCCCTGGTCGGCGCGATGTTCGTGATCGAGCACCTCTGGCGCATGTGTGTGCTGCCACCGCACGAGCGGCCCGGCATCGCCGACATCGTGCGCGCTTACCGGCGCGATTCGGCGCAGCGCCGCGCGGGACCCTCGCAGCCATGAGCGCAGCGCCGGGCAGCCCCAAGCCAGCTCGCGCCGCAGTGCGCAGCACGGAGGTCCTCCGAGTGAGCCGCTCTCCCTTGCTCAGCGATCGGGGGTTGGACGACGTGTTCGCCTGGCGAGCGCACGGCCCTGTCAAAGTGCGCGAATTCATCGCCGACGCGCTCGCGCTCGCCGCGCAGTTGCCGGGCGGCGGCTGGCTGCTCAACCTGTGCGACGACCGTTACCACTTCGCGGTCGGTTTCGTGGCCGGACTGCTCGCCGGCAAGGTCAGCCTGCAACCCTCGTCGCAGTCGCCCGAAACGCTGCAGCGCCTCGCCGCCGACCACCCCGGCACAAGCTGGCTGGCCGACAAGCCCACCGACCTGCCCGGCGTGCCCGGCACGGTGTTCCCCGATCTCGCCGCCCTGGACCGCCCCGCGGTGCACGAGATGCCGCAGATCGACGACGACCAGCCGGTGGCGATCCTGTTCACCTCCGGCTCCACCGGCCTGCCGCAGCCACACCGCAAGACCTGGGGCAAGCTGGTGCAGAACGGTCAGGCGGAGGCCCTGGCCCTGGGCCTGCTGCAGCGGCCACAAGCCATCGTCGGCACCGTGCCCACGCAGCACAGCTACGGTTTTGAATCCACCTTCCTCGTGGCCTTGCACGGCGGCTGCCAGTTCGCGGCCGCCAAACCGTTCTACCCGCAAGACATCGTTGACGCGCTGCAGGCCCTGCCGCGCCCGCGCATGCTGGTGACCACACCGTTCCACCTGTCGGCCCTGCTGGCGTCGGAGCTGACGGTACCGCCGGTGGACCTCGTGCTCTCGGCCACCGCGCCGCTCAGCCCCGAGTTGGCGCGCCGCGCCGAATCGCGCTGTGGCGCGCCGGTACACGAGATCTACGGCTCCACCGAGTCGTCCGCGATCGCCAGCCGCCGCACGCTCGACGGTGCGGCCTGGCATCCGCTGCGCGCGGTGCGGCTCGAGCACGAGGGCGACACCACCTGGGTCAGCGGCGGGCATGTCGAAGGGCGCGTGCCGCTGGCGGACGTGATCGAGTCCCGCACCGACGGCACTTTTCTGCTGCACGGCCGCCATGCCGACCTCGTCAACATCGCGGGAAAACGCACCTCGCTGGCCTACCTCAACCACCAGATCGGTGCGTTGCCGGGCGTCGTCGACGCGGCCTTCTTCCTGCCCGATGACGCCGGCGCAGGCGATGGCGTGACGCGCCTGGTCGCCTTTGTGGTCGCGCCCACGCTGGACGCGCGCACGCTGCTCGCCGGCCTGCGCCTGCGGCTCGATGCGATCTTTCTGCCGCGCCCCTTGGTGCTGGTGGATGCCTTGCCGCGCAACGCCACCGGCAAGCTCACGCGCCAGGCGCTGCAGGGGCTGTACGCCGAGAAGGTGGGGCATGGACACCGCTGAGTTCACCTGGGGCCTGCCGCCCGACCACCCGGCCTTTGCCGGGCACTTTCCCGCGCGACCCATCGTGCCCGGCGTGGTGCTGCTCGACCACGCGCTTCTGTTGGCCGCACAGATGCGCGGTGAGCTGCCCGGTGGTGGTTGGCAAATTGCGCAGGCCAAGTTCTTCGTGCCAGTCGGCCCGTCCCAGGTGTTGCGCTTCGTTTTGCAGACCACACCCCGCGGCACCATCGCGTACAGCGTGAGCTGCGAAGGACGCGAGGTGGCAGCCGGCAGCCTCGTGCCCCCGGCCTCATGACCGGCGGACCCACACCCGCGTGGATGCTTCAGCAGGAGCGCAGCCATCTGGGCGGGCTGCGGCTGATGGTCTGGATCTCGCTGCGGCTGGGGCGCCCGATCGGGCGTCTGGTGCTGCGTGGCATCGCGTTGTACTTCGTGCTGTTCTCGCCCCGGGCGCGTCGCAACGGGCGTGCTTACCTGGAGCGTGTACTGGGTCGCCCGCCCACCTGGCGCGATGGCTACCGCCACGTGTTCACCTTTGCGAGCACCGTGCACGACCGCATCTACCTGCTCAACGACCGCTTCGACCTGTTCGACATCCGCATCACCGGGGCCGAGACGGTGCAGCAGGCCCTGGACCGTCAACCCGGGGCGTTCCTGGTGGGTGCCCACCTGGGCAGCTTCGAGGTGTTGCGCGCCATGGCTCATCGACACGCGCGCACGCCGGTGGCCATGCTGATGTACGAAGAAAACGCGCGCAAGATCAACGCCATCCTGCGCGCCATCAATCCGAGCGCGCAGCAGGACGTCGTGGCCCTCGGCCACCCGGACTCGATGCTGCGGGCTCGCGACAAACTGGATGCGGGTTGCCTGGTGGGCATGCTGGCCGATCGATCGCTGGCGAACGACTCCACGGCAGAATGCATGTTCCTGGGGGCGCCGGCGCGATTTCCGCTGGGGCCCTGGCGCATGGCGGCCATGCTGCGGCGGCCGGTGTTTTTCATGTCGGGCTTGTACCTGGGCGGCAACCGCTACGAACTGCACTTCGAGCTGCTGGCCGATTTTTCCACCGTTGAGCGCGGCGACCGCGAGGCCGCCATGGCGCGGGCCATGCAGGCTTACGCCGACCGTCTCGGGGACCTGTGTCGCCGGGCACCGTACAACTGGTTCAATTTTTTCGACTTCTGGCAACGCACATGATCCAACGACTTCTCATGGGCTTCGTGCTCTTCGGCTTCACCGCCCTGGCCCACGCTGCGTTCGACATCGAGCAGCTCATGGCCGAGCTGGCGCGCAACCCCGGTGGACAGGCGAAGTTCGTTGAAAAACGCCACCTCGCCCTGCTCGACAAGCCCGTGGTCGCCACGGGCGAGATGACCTACATCGCACCCGACCTGTTGCAAAAGCGCACGCTCACGCCCAAGGCCGAGACCATGGTGCTTTACAAGGACACGCTGAGCCTGGAGCGCGACCGGCGCAAGATGCAGATCCAGCTCAGCCAGCGGCCCGAGGTTGCCGCTTTCGTCGAGAGCATCCGCAGCACGCTGCAGGGCAACCGCGCCTCGCTGGAGCGCAACTACTCGCTCCAGCTCACCGGCAACGTCGACGCCTGGGTGCTGACCCTGGTGCCGATCGAGCAGCGCATTGCCACGCTGCTGCAGCGCATCACCTTGAGCGGTGTGCGCCAGCAGGTGCTGGGCATCGAATACCTGCAGACCGACGGTGACCGCACCGAGATGACCATCGAGCCGGTGAAGAGTCAATGAGCACCCGCCCGGCCGCTCCGAAGGGGGATCGCACCGCAGTGCGAAGCACGAAGGTTTTCGAATGTTCCCGCCCGGCCGATCCGAAGGGGGCTCGCACCGCAGTGCGAAGCACGAAGGTTTTCCTATGACCCGGAGCGTCTGGCGTGCCCTGTTGATCTGGCTGGCAGCGATGGCGCTGGGCCTGGGTCTGCTCTGGAACACCCGTTTCTCCGCCGACGTCTCCTTCTTCCTGCCCTCCAGGCCCACGGCCGAGCAATCGGTGATGGTGGACCAACTGCGCGAAGGTGCGGTGTCGCGGCTGCTGATGGTGGCCATTGCTGGTGGAGACGCTGCGCAGCGGGCCGACGCGTCGCGCGCGCTGCGCGCCTCGCTGGCGGGCAACGAGGCCTTTGCCACGGTGCAGAACGGCGAAGCCGAGGCGATGGACGCCACGCGCGACTTCCTGCTGGCACACCGCTACCTGCTGAGCAGCGCCGTCACCCCCGAACGCTTCAGCGTGGAAGGACTCAGGAGCGCGGTGAACAACAGCATCGATCTGCTCAGCTCGTCGGCCGGCCTGCTGTTCAAGCCCTTCCTCGCACGCGACCCCACCGGTGAGCTGGTGGAGCTGGTCTCGGGCCTGGGTGGCGGGGTGCAGCCCAACGAGGTGCAGGGCGTGTGGGCCTCGCGCGACGGCGAGCGCGCCATGTTGCTGGTGCAGACGAACGCGCTCGGCTCGGACACCGATGGGCAGGCCGCGACGGTCGATCTGATTCGCGAGCGTTTTGCGCAGGCCACGCAACAGCCGGGAATGGCCGGCTTGACGATGGAGATGTCGGGTCCCGGGCTGTTTGCAGTGCGTGCGCGCGCCACCATCCGGGAAGAGGTCTCGCGCCTGTCGATCATGAGCACGGTGATCATCGCCATCCTGCTGGGTTTCGTTTACCGCCGCGCTCGCCTCATGTTGCTCACGCTGGTGCCGGTGCTCAGCGGCACGCTGGCCGCCATCGTCATGGTCGGGTTGGTGCACGGCACCGTGTTCGGCATCACGGTGGGCTTTGGCGCTGCACTCATTGGCGAGGCGGTGGACTACGCCATCTACTACTTCGTGCAGTCCGGGCGCATGGGCACGGTGTCCTGGCGCGAGCAGTACTGGCCCACCATCCGCCTGGGTGTGCTCACCTCGCTGCTGGGCTTTGGCGCATTGCTCTTCTCGGGCTTCCCCGGCCTGGCCCAGTTGGGCCTGTACGCCATCAGCGGCGTGATCACGGCCGCGTTGGTCACGCGCTATTTGCTGCCGCACCTGGCGGGCCCCGGTGTGCATCTGGCCGATGGCGCGCGCCAGGGCCGCCTGCTGCGCCCGCTGGTGGCGCACGCCAGCGTGCTGCGCTGGCCTCTGCTGGCGGTGGGGCTGGTGGCCGGCGTGTACCTGGGCCTGCACCGCAACGACCTCTGGTACCCCAACCTGTCGGCCCTGTCCACCGTCACCCAGGCCGAAGGTGAACTGGATGCCCGCCTGCGCGCCGACCTCGGTGCGCCCGATGCGCGCTACATGGCGGTGATCACCGCACCCGAGCGCGAGAGCGCGCTGCAGGCGGCCGAACGCGCCGGCGCGAAGCTGTGGCCGCTGGTCGAACAGGGCCTCATCGGCGGCTTCGACACGCCGGCGCGTTTCCTGCCCAGCGAGGCCATGCAGAACGCGCGTCGCGCCAGCCTGCCGCCGCCCGACGAACTCGCCGCGCGCCTGCGCAGCGCACTGGCCGATGCGCCGCTGTCGGCCGATCGGTTGCAACCGTTTCTGGACGACGTGCAGGCCGCGCGCGGCGCGCCCAACCTCACGCGGCAAGACCTGGACGGCACGGGCCTGGGCCTGGCGGTGGACGCGCTGCTGCTGCAACGCCCCACGGGCTGGAGCGTGTTGTTGCCGCTGCGCCCGGCGCCGGCTGCGGCGGGCGCCGACATCCCGGTCGATGCCGTGCGGGCCGCGCTTGCCGGCAGTGGCGCGATCTTCATCGACCTCAAGGGCGAGTTCGACGCGCTCTACGGCGAGTACATCGACGAGGCGATCCTTCTGTCGCTGGCGGGCTTCCTGGCCATCATCGTGGTGCTGGCCCTGGTGTTGCGCAGCCCGGCGCGGCTGGCGGGCGTGATGCTGCCGCTGGTGATGGCGGTGATGGTGGTGGTGGCGGGGCTGCATGCCTGCGGCGTGCGCCTGCACCTGCTGCACCTGGTGGGCGTGCTGCTCACGGTGGCGGTGGGTTCCAATTACGCACTGTTCTTCGACCGCCTCGCGCTCGGTGAAACGCTGGACGACGAAACCCTGCTGTCCATCGGCGTGGCCAGCACCACCACCGCCATCGGCTTTGGCGTGCTGGCATTTTCCTCGGTGCCCGTGCTGCAGGCCATCGGCGTGACGGTGGGGCCGGGCGCGGTGCTGGCGCTGGTGCTGTCGGCGGCGTTCGCGGTGAGGAAGCCCGCGCCGTGACCGCGCTGCGCACCGTCGGCACGCCGGGCGCTGCGCCGCAGCTGCTCGTGATGTTGCCGGGCGTGGCCATGCGCCCCGAAGAAATCTTCGACGCCGGCTTTGCCCGCGCCATCGAGCAGCGCGGCCTGCCGCTGGATCTGCTGGCGGTCGACATCAGTGGGCTCGGGCTCGATGCGGTGGACACCTGGGACGCCTTGCAGAAAGACATCCTCGCACCGGCGCGCGCCCGCGGCGCGCGCGTGTGGCTGGGCGGCATCTCGCTGGGCGGCATGGTGGCCATGGCGCACCTGGCCGCGCGGCCCGGCGTGGTCGACGGCCTGTGCCTGCTCGCGCCGTATCCGGGCAGCCTGCCCAGCGTCAACATCGTCGAGCGCGCGGGCGGGCCAGATCAATGGCAGCCCAGCGAAGAAGACCTGCGCGACCCCGAACTGCGTGTCTGGCAATGGCTCAAGCGCCCGCCACCCGAACTGCCGGTGTTCATCGGCCACGGCACCGAAGACCGTTTCGCCGCGCGCATCCAGCGCGTGGCCGAACGTTTCCCGCCCGCATCGCGCCACACCATTGCGGGAGGGCACGACTGGTCGGCCTGGCTGCCGCTGTGGGAACGTTTCCTCGATGTCGGTCACTTCACCGCCTGAGATGCCGACGCGCTGGACCCCCTCTCCCTTCCTGAGCGCCAGCGCCGCCGTGCATGGCGCGGCCGCAATCGGTGCGCTGGCCGTGCCCGCGGTCTGGCCCTGGGCGCTGGGCGCGCTGGTGGCCAACCACGTGCTGCTGGCCGGCGCCGGGCTGTGGCCCAGCTCGCGCCTGCTCGGACCCAACCTGATCCGCCTGCCCGAGGCCGCCGCGCGGCGGCGCGAGATCGCGCTCACCATCGACGACGGCCCCGACCCCGAGGTCACGCCGCGCGTGCTCGACCTGCTCGATGCGGCAAATGTGAAAGCCAGCTTTTTCTGCATCGGCCGTATCGCGCAACAGCACCGGGCGCTGTGCCGCACCATCGCGCAGCGCGGCCACCGCGTGGAGAACCACGGCTATGCGCACAGCAACGCGTTCTCGCTGTTCGGGCCCGGCGCCATGCGCCGTGACATCGCGCGCGCGCAGGCCACTTTGAGTGACATCACCGGTGAGGCGCCACGCTTCTTCCGCGCCACCGCCGGCCTGCGCAATCCGTTTCTCGACCCCGTGCTGCACGGCCTCGATCTGAAGCTGGCCACCTGGACGCGCCGCGCCTACGACACCCGCACCGGCAACCCCGATCGCGTGCTGCACCGGCTGGCCAGCCAACTCGGTGCGGGCGATATCGTGCTCTTGCACGACGGCCACTGCGCCCGCACGCCCACCGGTGAGCCCGTGATCCTCGCGGTGCTGCCGCACCTGCTGCAGACCATCGCCGAACGCGAGCTCAAGCCGGTCACGCTGAACCAGGCGCTGTCCTCATGAGCCGCCTGCGTTCAACCGGGTGTCGAATTCAGGTGTGTAAGGTGCCGCACGGAGCGCATACAGTGAACGTGCCACCATCTGAGACAATGCCCGACCCCGTTTCTGCCCTGCCCACGTGAAGCCCCTGCTGCTCTCAGCCACCACCATCACCACCTGCCTGGGCGTCGGGCTCGATGCCCACCGTGCGGCCCTGCGCGAGAACCGCAGCGGCCTGCAGCCCTGTGCTTTCGAGACCGTGGACCTGCCCACCTGGGTGGGCGAGGTCGCGGGGGTGGACGATCACCCTCTGCCGGCGGCACTGCGCGCCTACAACTGCCGCAACCACCGCCTCGCCCTGCTCGCGCTCAAGGCCGATGGTTTCGAAGATCGCGTGCGCGCCGCGGTCGCCAAGCACGGCGCGGGGCGCGTGGGCGTCTTCATGGGCACCAGCACCTCCGGCATCTTGCAGACCGAGCTGGCCTACCGCGAGCTCGACCCTGCCACCGGCGCATTGCCCGCGTCGTTCAATTACGGCACCACGCACAACCCCTACGCGCTCAGCGAGCTTCTGCGCCTGCATCTGGGCATCACCGGCATGGCCACCACGATTTCCACCGCGTGTTCGTCCAGCGCCAAGGTGTTTGCCGCGGCGGCGCGCCAACTCGAGCTGGGCACCATCGACGCAGCGCTGGTCGGCGGTGTCGACTCGCTGTGCCTCACCACCTTGTACGGTTTCGCCTCGCTCGAACTCACGTCCCGCGAACCTTGCCGACCCTACGACGCGGGCCGCAACGGCATCTCGATCGGCGAGGGTGCGGCCTACGCACTGCTCGAACGCGCCGACGCCTCGTCCGCCGACGCCGTGTGGTTGCTGGGTTCGGGCGAGTCGAGCGACGCGCACCACATGTCCGCGCCGCACCCCGAGGGCCTGGGCGCGCGCATGGCGATGCAGGCCGCCTTGCGCTCTGCATCGCTGAGCGCAGACGCCATCGACTACGTCAATCTGCACGGCACGGCCACGCCGGCCAACGACAGCGCCGAGGGCCTGGCCGTGTCCGCCGTGTTCGGTGAGCGTGTGGCCTGTTCGTCCACCAAGGGCGCCACCGGCCACACCCTGGGCGCAGCCGGCGCGGTGGAAGCCGTGCTGTGCGCGATCGCGCTGGTCGACGGCTTCGTGCCCGGCAGCCCCGGCACGCGTGCGCTCGATCCCGCGACCCCGATGAACTACCAGCTGCAGGGGGCCGACGCACCGCTGCGCCACGCGCTCACCAACTCTTTCGGGTTCGGCGGCAGCAACTGCAGCCTGGTGTTCGGGAGGCGTTCATGAGCCCCCACGCTCCGCCGCTGCGCGGGTCGCTGCCCCCCGAGGGGGCTGATCCGGTTTGGGGCGGCCCGGCGCCGGATGGCTTCAATTCGCCTGTGCCATTGACCGCCTGGATCACCGGCGTGGGCTTCGTCGCGCCCGGCCTGCCCGACTGGCCGAGCGCGCGCGCCGTGCTGCGCGGCGAACAGCCCTGGGTGTCCGCGCCGTCGGTGTTGCCCGTGCCGACGCTGCTGCCGCCCGCAGAGCGCCGCCGCGCCAGCCGCGTGATCAAACTCACCCTGGGCATCGGCCTGGAAGCAGCGACGGGTGCCGATGTGTCCACGCTGGCCACCGTGTTCAGCTCGTCGGGGTCTGATGGCCACAACTGCCACGCGCTGTGTGAACAGCTCGCCACCGCCGACCGCCACGTCTCGCCCACGCGTTTCCACAATTCGGTGCACAACGCGCCCGCCGGTTACTGGGGCATCGCCACGAAATCGATGGCGCCTTGCCAGGTGCTGTGCGCCTTCGACGGCAGCTTCTGCGCCGGCCTGCTGGATGCGCTGGGCCAGGTGGTGCTGGACCGGCAAGCCACGCTGCTGCTGGCCTACGACAGCGAGTACCCAGAGCCGCTGCGCGCAAAGCGCCCGGTGCCCGATTGCGCGGGTGTTGCACTGAGACTGGAACCTGAATCCGGTGCGCAGGCGCTGGCACGCATCACGGTGCAGACCACCACCGCGCCAGCCACGCCCTGGGGCCACGCCGCGCTGGAACCCTTGCGCGCGTCCATTCCCGCGCTGCGCACGCTGCCCCTGCTTGAGCACCTCGCGAAGGGCGAGGCTGGCGAAGTGTGCCTGGACTACCTGCCGGGCCTGCAACTCGCGGTGCGGGTCGAGCCGGTATGAACGCCGTCCTGGACCACGCCTGGATCGCGGCGCGCATACCGCACCAGGGCAGCATGTGCCTGCTTGACGCGATCACCGACTGGTCGGCCGATCACATCGTCTGCCGCGCCGTGGGCCACACCGACCCGTCGCACCCCCTGCGCGAGGCCGGTCGCCTGGGCGCGGCCAACGGCATCGAATACGCGGCACAGGCGATGGCGGTGCACGGCGCGCTCGTGGCCGGTGCGAACGAGGCGCCGCGCCAGGGCTACCTCACCAGCGTGCGCGGCGTCACGCTGCACGCCGAGCGGCTCGACGACCTGCCAGGCCCCTTGAGCGTGCGCGCCGAACGCGTCTCGGGCGATGCCAACAACGTTCTCTACCGCTTCACGCTCCACCATGGTGAACGCTGTCTGCTCGAAGGGCGCGCGGCCGTGGTGCTCGACGCCGCACAACTCTGAACATCCACAAGGACAAGCAGCCATGAAACGAGCCCTGGTCACCGGCGGCAGCGGCGGCATCGGCGCGGCGATCTGCCAGCGCCTGGCCGCCGACGGACACCACGTCATCGTGCACGCGCACCGCGCGCTGGAGAAAGCCACGGCGATCGCACAGTCCATCCGCGACAGCGGAGGCAGCGCCGAGGCCGTGGCCTTCGACGTGACCGGCCGCGGGGCGTGCGCCGCCGCCCTCGCCACGCTCACCGAAGCCGGCGCGGTGCAGATCCTGGTGAACAACGCCGGCATCCACGACGACGCGGCGTTCCCCGGCATGAGCGGCGAGCAGTGGGACCGCGTGCTCGACGTCTCGCTCAACGGCTTCTACAACGTGACACAGCCGCTCACCATGCCCATGATCCGCAAACGCTGGGGCCGCATCATCTCCATCTCGTCGATCGCCGGCGTCATGGGCAACCGGGGCCAGGTGAACTACGCGGCCGCCAAGGGAGCGCTGCACGCAGCGAGCAAGTCGCTCGCGCTCGAACTTGCCAGCCGGGGCATCACCGTCAATGCGGTGGCGCCCGGCATCATCGAGACCGACATGATCGACGGCGCCTTCGATGCCGAGACCATCAAACGCCTGGTGCCGATGCAGCGCGCCGGCCGCGCCGACGAAGTGGCCGAGCTGGTGGCTTTTCTGGCCTCCGACAAGGCTGCCTACGTGAGCGGGCAGGTGATTTCGATCAATGGGGGGATGGCCTGAGGCCTCTCCCATTCCGGCCATCTTTCGCACAAAAAAGAAAGCGCCACGGAAGACCATGGCGCCCTTGGAAGACCCTGCGCAGGGGAATCAGAAGTTGTGGCGCATCCCGATGCCAACCCCGGTTGCCCTGGGTTTGTTGGCCGCCCCCTGGAAGTTGCCCTGCCAGCGCGTGTGGTCCATCTCCAGATAGACCACGCTTCGCCTGGACAGCTTGTATTCCGCGAACGCTGCCGTGCGCCCATAGCCATCGTCGGCGCCCGCACTGCGTTCACGTGTTACGCGGTAGTGAGCCAGCGTCACGTCGACCTTCTTGCCCACAGGTACCGTGGTGCCGAGGCCCAGTGTGCGCAGCCTGGTGCGCGCGGTGGCACTGGTGTCGGCCTTGCTGCGGCCGTAGATGCCTGCCACGCGGATGTCGCCTCCCAGCACATAAGCTGCACCCAGTACATGACCACGCAGGCTCAGTGTGTCGTTGCTGTTGCGGAAGGTCTGATGCGCCCCAGACAAATGAAGCTTTCCAGATTTGTAGCCCAAGCCGACACCTGTGGACGCGGAGGCTCCGCTGTTGCCGGCCACTTCGCCAAATCCATGCATCAGCCGCAGGTTGAAGCCGTTGAACTCACCGCTGTACTTGACGCTGTTGTTCAACCGGTAGGAGCCGGAACTGGATCCAGTGGCGCCATAACCCACGCCCAGTTGGTGCTGACTCAAGGCCGCGACGTTGATGCTGGGGTTGAAACTGGCCAGGCGCATGCCCAGCGGGTCCACCGGCGACACAGCATCGGCGAGCAGGGTGGTCTGCCGGCCCATGCTGATCATGCCCAAGGAGCTGCCCAGCCCAACCCACGACTGTCGATCGAAGAACATCGTGGAGCTGGCAGACGTGCCGTTCTTGGCGTTGATGCCTGTCTCAAGCTGAGCATGTGCGCTCAGACCGCCACCCAGGTCCTCATGAATCCGAATACCCCAGCGGCTGGTGTTGTTCAGACCACTGACCAAGGTGGTGGTGGACGTGTTGCTGGGCGTGAACTCCGTCAGCCCGCTGGCCCGTCGTGCCGACAGATCGATGATGCCGTACAGGCGAACGCTGCCCTGATCCTGCGCGCATGCACCTGCTGCGGCAAACAGACACAGGCCGGCCATCGCCGAGGGTGCAAAGTGGTTCTTGAGCATGGTCGCTGTTTGAAAAGTTGTGGGCATGGTCAGTCAGCCTTCAGCTTCGCCGCCTGCACCACCTGTTTCCATTTCACTTGCTCGGCCTGCACGAAGCTGCGCATCTCGTCCAGACCCATCGCGTCGACTTCGGCACCGTGCTCTTCGAGGCGTTTGACGATCGCAGGGTCGGCGAGGACCTCGTTCAACGTCTTGTTCAACAGTTCGAGCACAGGCTTGGGCGTCTTGGCGGGCGCGAAGAAGGCGTACCACTGCGACACGTCCACATTGTTGATGCCCTGTTCCTTGAGCGTGGGCACATCGGGCATCAGCGGAGAACGCTTGGAGCCGGCCAGGCCCAGTGCCTTGAGCTTGCCGTTCTTCACATTCGGCATCGCCGTGAAAAGGCTGGGGAACATCACCTGCGTCTGGCCGGCGATCGTATCGGTCACGGCCGGTGCAGAACCCTTGTAAGGCACGTGCATCATGCTGGTGCCGGTGGACAGCCTGAACATTTCCGCCGCAAAGTGCGGTGCCGTGCCGTTGCCGGCCGACGCATAGTTGATCTTGTCCGGGTTGGCCTTCATGAAGGCCACCAGCTCCTTGGCGTTGCTGGCCGGCACCTGGGGGTTGGCCACCATGAGCGTGGCCGAGTAGCCCACCATGCCCACCGGTTCAAAATCCTTGACGGGGTCGTACCGCAGCTTCTGGAGTGCGGGGTTCATCGCATGTGTGGCGATGTAGCCCAGCATCAGTGTGTAGCCGTCGGGGGCGGCCCGCGCGACAAACTCGCTGGCAATCGCGCCATTGCCGCCCGCCTTGTTCTCCACGATGACGGACTGCTTGAGGATGCGAGTCAGTGCCTGACCAATGGTCCTGGCCATGGCATCGTTGGCGCCACCCGCCGACGTCGGGACGACGATGCTGATGTTCCTTTCAGGATAGTCAGCCAGCGCGGCGCCACACGCGAATGTGGCGGCGATCGCAAGGGCAACAGCGCTGAGTGCACGTCGTTTTTGAATCTGCATGTCTCTTCTCCGATGGGTGGGGGGTGACCTTGATGGCCCGCTGCGCAGGGCTTCCGGGGTGTGAGCCTTGACCGCGGAACGTATCGTCGCCCTTGTTCAACGGCAAGTAAATTGCATGTTTGCGAATCATTGATGCACAATTTGGATCAACCAGAACACCCCTCCACGCCGCCATGGCCATCAATTTCAACCTCAACGACCTGCAGGCTTTCCGCGCTGTGGCAGAACTCAGCAGCTTTCGCAAAGCAGCCGATGCGCTCCACGTTTCCCAGCCCGCGTTCAGCAGGCGCATCGAAAAGCTGGAAGAGGCACTGGGCGTCAAGTTGCTGGAGCGCACCACACGCAAGGTCGAACTCACTGCGGTCGGTCGGGATTTCGACCGCAAGGTGCAGCAATTGCTGGATGAGCTGGACAACACCTTGCTGGGCATCCGCGGCGTGGGAAGCACCCGCATGGGCGAAGTCACCATCGCCTGCGTGCCGTCCACGGTCTATTACTTCATCTCCCACGTGATCTCCCGCTATCGCGAGCGGTATCCCAAGATCAGGGTGAAGATTTTCGACGCCAGTGCGAACGATGTGTTGTCCGCCGTGTCGCGCGGCGAGGCGGATTTCGGGCTCAACTTCATGGGCAGCCAGGAGCCGGACATCGAGTTCAAGCCGCTGCTGGAAGAGCGCTTCGTCGCTGCCTGCCGCCGCGACCATCCCATCGCGAAGAAGCGCCGCGTTTCCTGGGCCGAGCTTACAAAATACGACTACATCTCCGTGAGCAAGGCATCCGGCAACCGCTTGCTGATCGACCAGGCTTTGTCCGGCCAGTCAGGCATGCCGCAGAGCATCTACGAAGCGCAGCACGTCACGACCATGCTGGGTCTGGTGGAAGCGGGGCTGGGTGTGGCGGCGGTGCCTTCGATGGCCATGCCCGCGCCCGGTCACCCGCTGCTGGTGAGCGTGCCGCTGGTGGACCCGATCATCACGCGCAAGGTCGGGCTGATCCGGCGCAAGGGCCGTTCGCTCACACCGGCAGCGCTGCAGCTGTACGAGTTTTTCGCAGAGATGAAAACCAAACGCGGCAAGACCCGCAGCGCCTGACACAACACCGACCAGAGGCATCAAGGGTCCGGCTCCGCCGGCCCAAGGCGCCGTCCCGCTGCCTCCGGAGCGCGTGCTTTGATTCAGGGGCATCAAGGGTCCGGCTCCGCCGGCCCGAGATGCCGTCCCCCCTCGAAGCGCCGAAGGCGCGCAACAGAGGGGGGAAGCCGCGCAGCGGCGCAGGGGGGAGTTCCCCTTCACCCGCGTGCCGCGAGCACGCGATCGACCATCACGCCGGCCTGGCCCAAGTGGTTGGAAGGTTCGCACATGGCTTCGAGCTGGGCACGGGTCACATGCGGGGTGATCTCCGGATGCGCGGCCAGAATCTCGATCAACGGCCGGTTTTCCTTCAGCGCCTGGCGGCACAGGTCGTAGACCAGATCGTGGGCGTATTCACGGCCGATGTAGGGGCCCAGGCCCATCATCACCGCCTCCGACATCACCAGGCCATTGGTGATGTCGATGTTGGAGCGCATGCGGGCGGCGTCCACTTCCAGACCCTTGAGCACGAATTTGGTCTGCTTCAGCGCGCCGGACATCAGGCAGAAGATCTCGGGTAATGACACCCACTCGATCTCCCACGGACCGGTGGAGCGCTCGTGGTCGGCGACCATCGCATCCATCAGTGCCGCGGCGTGCTGCCGGGCGACCGAGATGTTGGCGTGGATGTAGAGGCAGGAAATCGGGTTGCGCTTCTGCGGCATGGTGGATGAAGAGCCACGCCCCGGCGCATAGGGCTCGAACACCTCGGCCACTTCGGTCTGCATCATGAGTTTGACATCCATGGCGATCTTGCCGAGCGAGCCGCCGACGAGCCCCAGGAACGCGCCGACTTCGGCGATGGTGTCGCGCACGGTGTGCCACGAGATCAGGGGCTGGGCCAGGCCCAGTTCCTTCATCAGTCCGGCCTGCGTTTCCATGGCGCCCTTCTCCAGCGACGACAGCGTGCCCGAGGCGCCACCGAATTCCCCCATCAGCACACGCGGTTTGAGCTGCTGCAAGCGCTCGCGGTGGCGGTCGATGCCCGCCAGAATGCTGGCCATCTTGTAGCCGAAGGTGATGGGCGTGGCCTGCTGCAGGTTGGAGCGGCCGATCACGGGCGTGTCCCGGTACTTTCGGGCCAGCGAGGCCAGGGCTTCGCCGATCTCGTTCAAGTCCTGCTCCACCAGCGCAAGACCCTCGCGCATTTGAAGCACGGCGGCGGTGTCGGTGATGTCCTGTGTGGTGGCGCCCCAGTGGCAATACTCGCCGAGCTTGTCGCGGCAATTGGCGTTGATCTGGTTGACGACCGCGATGATCGGGTAACCGATCTGTTCGGTCTTGGCCTTGAGCTTCACCCAATCGATCTGCGACAGCTCGCAGTTCTTGACGATCTCGTCCGCGGCCTCCTGCGGAATGATGCCGAGTTGTCCTTGCACCTTGGCCAGCGCGCGTTCGATATCGAGGTACTTGGCCGTGCGGTTCTCGTCGGACCAGACGTCGCGCATGCGCGCGTCGCTGAACATGTCGCCGAAGATGCGCGAATCGATGATGGTGGAAGCCATGGTGTGTCTTTCTCTGTGGTGTTCTGTTGAGGGAATGAGGTCCGGGTTCAAAGCCCTGCCGCCATCAGCGTGCGGCGGGCCTGGCGCACCACGGGCAGATCGACCATGCGGCCGTCGAGCCGGGCCACGCCAGGCGAAGCGGCGTCGGCCGCCAGCACACGCTTCGCCCAGACCAGTTCGGCCTCGCTGGGCTGCAAGGCGCGGTGGATCGGCTGCACCTGGCTCGGATGGATGCACAGCTTGGCGCCAAAGCCATGGCAGCGCGCCAGCGCCAGGTCGGCCAGCAGGCGGACCTCGTCGTCAAGCTGTGGCGTGACACCGGCCACGGGTGCCGCGAGATCAGCCATGCGCGAGGCCAGCGCGATGCGCGCCGCCGCGTAGCCCAACCCGATCGGGTCCCGGCGGATGTCCAGATCGAGGTCCAGTGCGAAATCCAGGGTGCCGAACACAAGGCGGACCACCCCGTGGGCGCTCGCGACCTCCTCCACCTGGGCCACGCCGCGCGCGCTTTCGATGAGGGCCAGCACCTGGACGTGCGGCATGGCCTCGACGACGAACTGGACCTGCTGCGCCTGCTCGGCTTTGGGCAGCATGACCTGCGTCACGCCAGTGCCCACCAAGGCTGCGAGGTCGTCGGCAAACCAGTCCGATGTGGAATCGTTGATGCGCACCACGCAGCGGGCCCGGTCGGCAGGGGCGGCGGACTGCAGCCACTGGACGACATGATCGCGCGCGGCGGCTTTGTCGTCGGGCGCCACCGCGTCCTCGAGATCGAGCACGACCGCGTCGGCACCGCTGGCCAGCGCCTTGTCGAAACGATCGGGGCGCATGCCGGGCACGAAGAGGTAGCTGCGCGGCGGTGAGGGGCGTTGGGACACGGCGGCTCCTCAGACGGCGCTGGACGCATGCAGCGAGGCGATGTCGTCCGCGCCGTAACCCAGCTCGGCCAGGATGGCATCGGTGTGCTCGCCGAGGGCGGGCACCGGGTCCATGCGTGGGCCTTCGTTCCAGGTGCCCGGTGGCAGCATCGCCGGCAGTGGCCCCTGCGGCGAGCCCACCTCGGTCCAGCGCTTGCGCGCCTGGAGTTGTGGATGCGCCCAGACATCGGCCATGGTGTTCACGCGGGCGTTGGCAATCTGTGCCGCTTCCAGCCGAGCCTCCACCTCCGCCACCGTCCGGGGCCGAAAGGTGTCCACGATGATCTCGCGCAAGGCGGCGCGTTCGGCGACGCGCTTGAAGTTGGCCGTGAAGCGGGGGTCGGTGGCCAAGGCCGGCTGTTGCAGCACTTTTTCACAGAAGCTGACCCATTCGCGCTCGTTCTGCAGGCCCAGCATCACGTGGGCACCTTCCTCCTGCGGTCCCACCGGAAACGGACCATACGGATAGATCGTGGCGTGGCTGGCGCCGGTGCGCGGTGGCGGTGCGGCGCCTTCGAAGGCGTAGTACAGCGGGTAGCTGGTCCATTCGGCCAACGACTCCAGCATGGAAATGTCGATGCGCTGGCCTCGGCCGGTCTGGCTGCGCTGCATCAAGGCCGCCAGGATGTTGCTGTACGCGTACATGCCGGCGGCGATGTCTGCGATCGATGGGCCGGCCTTGCAGGGCTCGTCCGCTGTGCCGGTCACCGAGACGAACCCGGCTTCACTCTGGATCAACAGGTCGTAGGCCTTCTTGTCGCGGTAGGGTCCCGGATTCTTCAGATCGTCGCCGTATCCGGAGATGTCGCAGACGATCAAGTCGGGCTTGACTGCCGACAGCGCCTCGTAGCCCATGCCAAGCCGGGCCGCCGCGCCGGGCGCGAGATTCTGCACCACCACGTCGGCCTTCTCCAGCACCAGGCGCTGCAGAATTCTGGCGGCTTCAGGATGTTTGACGTCCAGCGTGAGGCTCTCCTTGGAGCGGTTGGTCCAGACGAAGTGCGATGCGAGGCCGCGCACCCGCTGGTCGTAGCCCCGCGCGAAATCGCCCGTGCCGGGGCGCTCGATCTTGATGACGCGTGCGCCCAGGTCGGCCAGCTGGCGCGTGGCGAAGGGCGCTGCGATGGCGTGTTCGAGGGTGACGACGGTGATGCCTGCAAGTGGTTGCATGAGAGTCTCAGGTGGTCTGTCTTGATGGAAGGTTCAGCGCAGCACGACGGTGGCGTCCATCGTCAGCCAGCCTTCGTGGTCGCTGGCCCACAGGTGCACGGACTTGCCGTCGACGGCGGGCTCGCCCTGCACATGGAACGCGTGCAGATCGAAGGTCGGGCGCACCGCCTTGAAGCGGAAGCCGGCCACCTGGGCAGCGGGCATCTCGCGGCGCAGCAGGTCCAGCAGCAGGGTGGCAATCAGCGGGCCATGCACGATGAGACCCGGGTAACCCTCGACCTGGGTGACGTACTGCCGGTCGTAGTGAATGCGGTGGCCGTTGAAGGTCAGTGCCGAGTAGCGAAACAGCAGCACGTCGTCCGGCACGATCTGGCGACGCCAGGCCGCTCGCGTGGGGGCTGCTTGCGGGGGAGGTGCCACATCGCCCGGTTGCTGGGCATCGCGGTAGACGATGTCGTGGAACTCCACCAGGGCAGGGTCCGCCGCGCCGTTGCACCGCACCTCGTGGCGCACCTTCACAAAAACCAGCTTGCCCGTCCGGCCTTCCTTGCTGCTCACGTCGTCGATGGTGGATGTGCGAGCCACCTGGTCGCCCACGCGGATCGGGGAGATGAACTCGAACTGACTTCCGGCCCACATGCGGCGCGGCAGCGGCACCGGTGGAAGAAAGCCGCCGCGTCTGGCGTGGCCGTCTGCACCGATGTCGGATTGGCGGTGCAGGGGCAGAAAATACAACCAGTGCCAGAGCGGTGGCAGCACCGTGCCGGGCCCGGTGTCGGTCGGGGGATGGTCGAGCGTGGCGTTCAGGGCGGCCACTGGCGTCGGGGTGACGGTGTCGTGCACCGTTTCGCTGCGACCGATCCATGCACGAAGGTCGTCGGTGGTGTGGCTCATGCGGATGTCCTTCGCTATCAGGGCCGGAATGGAGGGTGCTGTGGGAGCAGTTTCCGTTCATCGAGCGCCGAAGTAAATTGCAATATTGAGAACAAGTGATGCTTTTGGCGCATCAATGAGAGGTCAGCACGTTTATTGCAAACGATGGATCAATGCTTCTCAACTATGCAATTCACAGAAGCTGTGCAGCTCTTGAGAATGCGGCCATGAACAAAGTCATCCCCTGTGTCCTCATGCGTGCTGGCACCTCGCGTGGTCCCTTCTTTCTGCGCGAATGGCTGCCCGAAGGCGACGAAGCCCGCGATCAGGCTCTGATCGGTGCGATCGGGGCCTCGGACCCGCTTCAGCTCGACGGCGTCGGCGGCGGCAGCACCCTGAACAGCAAGGTGGCCATCGTCTCGCGTTCCACCCAGCCCGACTGCGACCTCGACTATCTGTTTGCGCAGGTCGGTGTGGGCCACCGCTCCGTCGATACCCGGCCCAACTGCGGCAACATGCTGTCGGGCGTCGCGCCCTTCGGCATCGAGCAAGGTCTGGTGAAGGCGCAGAACGGCGTGACCAAGGTGCGGGTGTTCAATGTCAACACCCGTTCCCGTATCGATGTGACAGTGCGAACCCCGAACGGCCGTGTGACGTACGAGGGTGACGCACGCATCGATGGCGTTGCCGGAACGGCCGCCCCCATCCTGCTGGACTTTCTGGACGCCTGGGGGGCGGTGACCGGCCAGGTTTTTCCGACGGGCAAGCGCATCGATCACATCGACGGCACCGCCGTCACCTGCATTGACGCGGCGATGCCGCTGATGATCATTCGCGCGGCCGATCTCGGTGTCACAGGCCGTGAAAAGCCGGTTGCGCTGGACGCCAACGCCGCGCTCCTGGCGCGCATCGAATCGCTGCGTCTGCAGGCGGGCCGCATGATGGGGCTGGGTGACGTCTCCGGCAGTGTCATACCGAAACCGGTGCTCGTCAGCGAAGGCGATGCACCCGACAGCGTCACATCGAGGTACTTCACGCCGCACCGCTGCCACGCTTCGCACGCGGTCACGGGTGCCATCGGCGTGGCCAGCGCCTTCGCGCTGCCGGGCACGGTCGCCAGCGGCATCGCGCGTGAGGCAGGCCGCCACAAGCTGGTGGTGCTGCATCCTGCGGGCCAGATCGATGTCGAGGTGGAGCTCGTCGGCCAGGGCGATGTCGCCGAGGTCAAGGGTGCCGCGCTGGTCCGCACGGCGCGCAAGATCATGCAGGGGGAGATGCACTTGCCCGATTACGTCTTTTCGCGCCCGGAGGAGCCAGCGGCCCCCGCGCGAAAGCCGATCACCATCATCGTCCCGACCGCCGCAGGTGGCGGGAACGACACCATGGCCCGCATCATCGCAAGCAAGATGGGGCGGCTGCTCGGGCAAGAGGTTCTGGTGGACAACCGGGCGGGCGCGAATGGCGCCATCGCCAGCGAATTCGTGGCCCGCGCAGAGCCCGATGGCCACACCTTGATGTTTGGCTATGTGGGAACGCACGCGATGAACCCTGCGTTGCAGAAACTGGGCTACGACCCCGTCAAGGACTTCGAGCCGATCGGCATGGTCGGCTCATCGCCGACGCTGATGGTGGTGCACCCCAGCGTCGCGGCGCACCGCGTTCAAGACCTGGTGTCCCAACTCAAGGCAGATCCCGGCAGCTTGATCTACGCTTCGGCGGGTGACGGCACACCGCCACATTTCGCGGCGGCGCTGTTCCAGCTCGGCAGTGGCACCGAAATGGCCAGCGTCAGGTTTGACGGGGCAGCTCCAGCCATTGCCGACGTCGTCAGCGGGCGGACGCAAGTCATGTTCCCGAGTTTGTTTACGGCCCATCCGTTCATCCACAGCGGTCAACTGCGCGCCATGGGCGTCGCTGGCGCCAGGCGGCTGCACAGCCTGCCCGCATTGCCCACCTTGGCAGAGGTGGGGGTCGAGGGCGTGGATGTCACGCAGTGGTACGGCCTCTTCGCGCCGGCTCATACGCCGGCATCCACCGTTGCAAAGTTGAACCAGGCGCTGAATGACGCCCTGGCCGATGCGGCCGTGGTCGCTCAATTCGAAAACCACGGGGCAAGGGTGGAGCCCGGCACGCCAGAGGCTCTGCGCAGAAGACTCGCCGACGACCTGAACCAATGGAGGACGCTGGTGACCCGGGGAGCACTGGGCGTCACGGACGCGCGGCCCTTGGCGTTCCTGGATTGAACCGGGAGCTGCTGCGCAGTGCCGAGGCAGCAGGATGCCGGTGATGATCTGCACCACCACCAGTGGCGCCCGTTGGTCGGTGCGTCAGGTTCGTTTCGTGAGGCGGCGCCACAGCAGCAGCGGCAGCCGCAACACGAAGCCTGCGAACAGCCGGGTGTGCATCCAGCTCAGCAGCAGGTTGTCGCGCAGGTATTTGAAGTGCGAGACGCCGCCTTCCTGCAGCGAGAAGTAGCGCACCGGTGCGGCGACGTTGATCGGCCGCACGCCGGCCCAGCACAGGCGCACCACGGCCTCGGGGTCGAAGTCGAAGCGGCGCATGAACCGTGTGCCGTGCATCACCTTGATGAGCGGCGCGATCGGGTAGACACGGAAACCGTAAAGCGAATCGCCGATGCCGAAGCTCAGCGTTTCCAGATGGGCCCAGCCGTTGGACAGCTTGCGGCCCATCACGCGCACCCAGGGCGCCTCGGGGCCGAACACGGGCTTGCCCAGCACCATGGCCTCGGGCGCGGCCAGGGATGCCGCCATGAAATCGGGGATCAGCGTCTCGGGGTGCTGGCCGTCGGAGTCCATGGTGAGCGCGTGCGTGAAGCCGGCCTGCGCCGCCAGGGTGATGCCGTGGAGCACGGCCCAGCCCTTGCCCTGGTTCTGTGGCAGCACCAGCACATGCAGGCCGGGGTCGGAGGCGGCCTCGGCACTCAGCCAGTCGGCAGAGCCATCGGTGCTGCCGTCCACCACCACCCAAACCGGTGTCCACTGCGCGCGCGCTGCACGCACCGTGGCGAGCACCTTGCGGCCCGGGTTGTAGCTGGGGATGAGGACCAGGTGTGTGGTGCTGGGAGGGTTCATGCCATGAAGGTTTGTGCGAGCTCGGCGCGGAAGTAGGCTTCAAGCTCGGTGGTGAAGGCGCGCGCATCGCGCGGCGCCTCGAAGCGTTTGCCCAGGCGGATGCGGCAGGTCAGTGGCAGGCTGGGCTTGCGCCACAGCGGCCAGCCCTTGCCCAGGTAGGGGCTGGAGAACTCGATGATCAAGGTCTGCACCGGCACGGCGGCGCGGGTGGCCATGAGTGCGGCCGACCTTGACAGCGGGTTGAGCGGGTTCACCGGGTATCCCAGCGTGCGTGTGCCTTCGGGGAAGATCACGACCTGCGCGCCTTGCCGCAACTCGCGCCGGCATCTCAGCACGGCGCCCACCAGGTTGTCGTTGCGCACATAACGCGCCAGGCGCGCTCCCGCGCCGAACAGCGGGTTGTCCATCAGGCTGGCCTTCATGAGGCAGACCGCGTTGGGCAGGCGAGAGGTGATCAGCACCGCGTCGAGCAGGGAGGGGTGGTTGGCCACGATGACCATGGGCCCCTGGTCGCGCAGCGCGTCGATGGCGGTGAGATCGAAACGGCAGGCGCACAGCAGGCGCAGCACACCGACATACAGCCGGAAGCTGCGCATGATGGCCTGGCGGCCCAGCCTGCGCCCCAGCGGACCCGGCAGCACCGGGTACAGCGCGAGCGCCAGCGGCGACCAGCTCAGGCACACCACCGCCAGCGCACTGAGACCCACCACCATCGCGAAGTGCTCGTACATGTTCCACAGCAACGAGGTAGGCCGGGTCATCGCGTTCACGTTGGAGGCATCGGGTGGATCGCCTGGGATTCGATTTCCATCAGCAGATCGGCCCGGCAGATGTCGGCCTGCACGCACACCACCGGCGCGCCATGCAGCAGGGGCTGCAGCGTGCGCTGCACCTTGTCGGCGTCACCCGCATGCCGCACGTAGACACGGTGGCTGAGGTCTTCCAGCGAAAACGGCTGGGTCGAGCGCGCCAGGCGGTTGGCCTCGGAGACGATGCATTCCAGGTTGCGCACGGTCTCCACGCATTGCGCGGCCACGTCGCCCGGGTGCACTGTCTCGTGTCCCACGATGCTGGCCGTGCCCGAGATGAACAGCGCCTCTTGCCCCCGTGGATAGGCCAGCGCGGCGCGCGAGAAGGTGGGTGCACGCGGCCCGTATTGCGCCGGGTAACGCCAGGCGCTCACCTGACGCGGGTTCTCCAGCGGCACCACCGGCGAAATGCCGGCCAGGAAGGCGACCGAGAGCGGGCCGTCCGCCACGCCCAGGGCGCAGGCCGCCGGCACCTGGCCACCGGTGTCGCGCTGCGCCTGCACGAAGGCATCAAAGCGGCCCTGGTTGAACTGGCGGTAGCGCTCCAGCCCATGCGATGCACCGTTGATGCGCCCCAGGTAGTTCCACACCCGCCACAGGTGGGGCGTGCCCTGCGCGCGCAGCAGGCCGAACAGTCGCTCGTACACCAGCCGGCTGGCGGATTGCAGGGGCGTGCTCCCGCTGGCATCGCAGTCGTTTTCGTGCAGCTCGATCACGCCGTACAGCACGTCGACGCTGCGCCGCCAGTGGATGCCTTCGCTGTGACCCTGCTGCACCGGGCCGTCGGCGCGCCAGACTTCCCGCAGCCACGGCGCGCTGGCGTTCAGCAGCGGCGCGCGCAGGTGCTGCAGCGGCCAGGCCACGGTGGGCGCATCCTTGAAATCGCCGATCACCGCGCCCCCCAGCTCTGCCCCGGCGTCCCGTGGACCGGGTGCCGGCGAGGTGGTGTGGTGCAGCGTCACGGCGAGTGGGCCAGGGCCGCGTCGTCCACCGGTCGGATGTTGGCTCGGCGGTTGCGCCAGGCGGCGAAGGCGCGCCGGGGCTGCACGATGTTGGCTGCGTAGTACAGCGCCTTGAAGGCCAGCAGCGAGCGCCCGATCGGCGCGCCGCCATACACGTCGCCCGCCAGGGTGGAGAGCAGGGCTTCCTTCACGCGGAAGATGTTGCGCGGGCCCATGAAAAGGTCGCGCATGATGGGGTTGGTGACGCGGTAGATGAACCACGAGAAGGCCTGCGGCCCGCGGCGCATGTGGCGGTCGAAGCGCTTGAGCGCGGCAGCCGCGCGCGCGGGTTCGCGCAGGCAGGTGTCGATGGTCTTCGCGCCGAGCTCGCCGCCGCTCATGGCCAGCCACACGCCCGAAGAGAACATCGGGTCGATGAAGGTGAAGGCGTCGCCCAGCATCAGGTAGTTGTTGCCGTGGTTGCGCTGGGCGGCGTAGGAAAAATTGCCGGTGGCCTCGACGGGCGCGACGAGGTGGGCGTTCTTCATGCGTTCGGCGAGTCCCTTGCAGGTGGCCACGTTGTCCAGCAGGAACTGCTCCACGCTGCGTCCGTTGCGCGTCTTCATGTTGTAGGGCCAGGTCACCATGCCCACGCTGGTGGCGCCGTCGCTCAGCGGAATGAACCAGAACCAGCCGTGGTCGAACCAGAAGATCGAGATGTTGCCTTCGGCCTCGCCTTCGTTGCGGCGCGCGTTGGCAAAGTGGCCGTACACCGCGGCGCTGTTGTGCAGCGGGTTGCGCTCCTTGATCTTGAAGCGCGATGCCAGAAAGGTGTCGCGCCCCGAGGCGTCCACCAGGAACTTCGCATCCCACACGGTGGTGCGGCCGTCGTCGTGTTCGGCGTGCACGCGCACGGTCTGGTCGGGCAGGAACTCCACCGAACGCACCGTGCAGCCTTCATGCACCTGGACGCCTTTGCGTTCGGCGTTGCGGATCAGGATCTCGTCGAACTCCGCGCGCCTGACCTGGTAGGCGAAGGGCATGGACTTGTCCCAGGCCTCGGCGAATTCGAAGGTCTGGGTGTGCTCGTGGTAGGGCGAAACGAATTCGGCGCCCGGCTTGTATTGCCCGATGGCGCGCACTTCATCGGCCACGCCCAGGCGTTCCAGCAAGGGCAGGCTGGCCGGGAGCAAGGATTCGCCGATGTGGAATCGCGGGTGGTGTGCTTTCTCCAGCAACACCACGCGGTGACCTTTCTCGGCCAGCAGGGGTGAGACAGTGGAGCCGGCTGGCCCCCCGCCGATCACGAGAACGTCGCACTCATGGCGTTCGGATCCGGGTTGGTCGTTGTTCATGTGGGTGCACCGTCAGCACCTGCTCGTGCAGGAAATGAGGTGTTGAGTGGGCGGTTGAAAATTGTAGCGGGGTGATCCGAAGGTGCTGGCGATGCGCCCTTCCCGGTGGATCACCCGGTCCGATCCCACAACAGCGCGATTCGTTCGCCGATGCGCCGCCCATGTGTCAGCGTCACCTCGTTCAGCGAGAGCTGGCTGCGGCGCTGGCGCGCGGCGCTCAGGGCATTGATCGCGTCGGTGGTGGCGCCCAGGCGGTCGAGGGCGGCGGCCTGCAGCAGGTGCGGGAGGTGGAAGCGCGGGTCGACCCGGCACGACCGCCGGGCTTCCACCATCGCCTCGTCGACGCGGTCGGCGCGCAGCAGGAAGCGCCCGAGCAGCCAGCCCCAGAAGCCCAGGCGGCGGTCGCGCGGGCTGATCTTCATGCCGTAGCGCATCCGTTCTACACCTTCGTCGAACTTGCGGTTCATCGCCAGCGCGGCGCCCATGGCCACGTGCGCCTGGGCGTTGCTCGGGTTGAGTTCCAACGCGTGTTGCAGCGTGTCGATGCCGCGCTTGTAGTGGCCCAGGTCGCACAGGGCGCAACCCGCATAGCCCAGCACCTCGGAGCTGCCGTCGTCCAGCGTGATGGCCGAGTTGGCCGAGGCCAGCACGTCGGCGCGCAGGTCCGGCGTGTCCGGGACCATGCCGATGTTGGACGCCACGATGGTGAGCAGCGCGTAGTGGCCGTGGCTCAGGCCGAAGTTGGGGTCGAGCGCGGTGCTGCGCCGCAGTTCGGCCCGCGCCGTGGCCATGCCGTCGGCGCTCCAGCCCTGGGCGGCGAGGGCGCCCACCGCCTCGTGGTAGTGCGCCCAGGCGTCGAGGTTTTCCGGGCGCTGGCGGCGGATGTGGGCGATCTCGGCCCGGGTGAGTTCGGGCTCGAGCTCGCTGATGATCCCGCGCGCGATGTTCTCCTGTGCATCCACGGCGCCGTCGGCCAGGCTGTCGGCCTGGCTGTCGAACTGCGCGCTCCACAGGATGCGGGCAGAGGTCGCCTCGATCAGCTGCAGCGAGACGCGCAGCGCGTCGGCCTTGGGGCGCACGCTGCCCTGCACCAGAAAACGCACGCCCAGCTGCCGCGCCACGTCCTGCAGCGGCGCCTGCTGACCGCGAAAGACCAGAGACGAGGCGTGCGCGATGAGGATGAAACCGGGCACGCGGGCCAGCAGCGCGGTGACGTCTTCCACCAGGCCCTGCGCGAAGAAACCGATGCGAGGATCGTCGGACAGCACGCTCAGCGGCAGCACCGCGATGGTGGGGCGCTCCAGCTGCTCCAGCTGCGCCAGGGGGGGCGGCGCGGCGGTCGGGCCTGTGCCGGGGGACGGGTGCAGGTCGAGCGTGAATCGGTAGCCGCGGCCGGAGATGGTGGTGATGGCGCCGGCCCCGAGGACCTTGCGCAGCGCGGACACATGCACCGAGAGGTTGTTTTCCTCCACCACCTGGCCCGGCCACACCTGCTCCAGCACCTCGCCCTTGGTGAGCACGCGGTCGTGGTGCCTCACCAGGCACAGCAGCAGATCAAACGCACGCGAGCCCAGCGCGGCGGGTGCGCCGTCGACCAGCAGCACGCGCTCGGACGGCCGGAGTTCGAAGCGATCGAAGCGGTAGGACTCTTGCACGCGGGCTCCCGTTGAACGGTGGCTTCAGAAAATACAGGAAGTCTTCAGAAAAAGCCAAAGACGCCTTGTGCGTCCCGGGCGGACAGTCGGATCTCCAGACACCGACCTTGTTCAACCCCAACCCGAAGGAAGACACACATGGACACCCTGACCGATTTCACCGCCCTCAAGAACCGGCAGCAACTGGCCTGGGCCAGTGGCGACTATGCCGTGATCGGCACCACGCTGCAGATCGTGGGCGAATCGCTGGCCGAAGCCTGCGACCTGCGCTGGGACGAAACCGTGCTCGACGTGGCCGCCGGCAACGGCAACGCGAGCCTGGCCGCAGCGCGGCGCGGCTGCGACGTGACCTCCACCGACTATGTGGACACCTTGCTGGAGCGCGGTGCCGAGCGTGCGCGCGCCGAGCACCTGGCCATGACCACCCAGGTGGCCGACGTGGAGGCGCTGCCCTTCGACGACGCCCGTTTCGACGTGGTGCTGTCCACCTTCGGCGTGATGTTCGCGCCCGACCAGCAGCGCGCGGCGCACGAGATGGCGCGGGTGTGCCGCCCGGGTGGACGCATCGGCCTGGCCAACTGGACGCCCGAGGGCTTCATCGGCCAGCTGTTCAAGACCCTGGGCCGCCACCTTCCGCCGCCGGCGGGCGTCAAGCCGCCGTCGCTGTGGGGCGTGAAGGCGCACCTGGAAGCCTTGTTTGGCGACCAGGCCTCGGCCATCGCGGCCACACCCAGAGTCTTCAACTTCCGCTACCGTTCGGCTGAGCACTTCGTCGAGGTGTTCCGCACCTGGTACGGGCCGGTGCACAAGGCCTTCGCGGCCTTGCCCCCGGAGACCGCGGCCCTGCTGGAGCGCGATCTCGTCGAGCTGCTCAACCGCCTGAACCAGGGTGGCGCACGCTCGCTGGTCGTGCCCAGTGAATACCTCGAGGTGGTCATCACGCGCCGCTGAACCGACCCGGAGACACGCCATGGACGCACAGGACCACATTCGCAATGCCTTCAGCCGCATGGCGCACGTTTTTGCCAAGAAGCCGGAAGCCGCCCAGGACACCAGCGTGATGCGGGCGCGGGTGGTGGAGGGACTGCACTGCGAGGCGCGGGAGGGCGACTGGCGCTTCAGCATCGACATGCCGGTGGAAGGTGGCGGCACCGGCGCCGGCCCCACGCCCGGCGTGCACGGTCGCGCCGCGCTGGCGAGCTGCCTGGCCATCGGCTACAGCATCTTCCTGGCGCGCGCGGGCATCGGCGTGCGCAGCCTGGAGGTCGAGGTCGCGGCCGACTACGACAACCGGGGCTTGCTCGGCATCGACGGTATCTACCCCGCCTACCTCGGGGTGCGCCACACGCTGTACCTGGACGCGGACGCCACGCCCGAGCAGCTGGAGCCGGTGCTTGCCGAAGCGCGCCGGTGCAGCCCCTACCTGCATGTGTTTGCCGACCCCCAGCCGCTGCAGGGCAGCGTGGTGTACGGCCCGCGGGGCTGAGCATGGACGGGCGGCTTCAGCTGCGCGTGCAGCGCTACGGGTGGGACCGCGCCTCGGCCCGGTACGAAGACCTGTGGCGCGAGGCGCTCTCGCCCGCCACGCAGGGCGTGTTGCGCCTGGCGCGCCTGCGCCCGGGCGAGCGCGTGCTCGACGTGGCGTGTGGCTCGGGCGTGCTCACGCGCGCCGCGCTGGCAGCGGTCGGGCCGCGGGGCGAGGCCGTGGGCTGCGACGTGTCGGCGGGCATGGTGGCGGTGGCGCAGGCCGCGTCCCCCGGTTGCCACTTCCTGCGCACCGATGCGCAAGCGGTGGACGAGGTGTTGCCACCGGCGCATTTCGACGTGGTGCTGTGTGGCCTGGGCCTGATGTACATGCCCGACCCCGAAGCCTGCCTGGCCGCCATGGCGCACTGCCTGCGACCCGGCGGGCGGCTGGTGGTGTCGGTCTGGGGCGAACGTTCGGCCTGTGGCTGGTCGGGCGTCTTTCCCATCGTCGATGCGCGCGTGCAGTCCGAGGTCTGCCCGATGTTTTTCCGACTGGGCGGGGGCGACACGCTGCGCAACGCGCTGGCCGGTGCCGGTCTGCAGCAGGTGCACACCGAGCGCATCACCACCACCATCGGCTACCCCGACGCCGCCACCGCGTGCGATGCGGCTTTTGTGGGTGGGCCGGTGGCGCTGGCCTACAGCCGCTTCGACGCGCCGACCCGCGCGGCCGTGAGCGCCGAGTACCTCGGCTCCCTGCAGCCTTGGGCCCGCGCGGACGGTTTTGCGCTGCCGGGTGAGTTCGTGCTCGGCGTGGGCGAGCGGGCGCCCACACCTGAGCGCTCAGGGTTTGCGCGCGGGCGCCACGGCGGCGCCCTGAATGCCGTGGTGCCGCAACCTGGCGTCCACGAAGCCGGTGGCCTTCATCTCTTCGATGAAACCGCTGAGCCAGGCCTGCGCGGCGGTGCGGCCCTTGGGCACACCCATGGATTGTTCGATCACCATGAAACGCCCGGGCAGCAGGCGCACGCCGCCCACCCGCTGCGCGTCCATCTCCAGCTGCTGCTTCACGCCAGCGGCCACGTCGAGCTTCTCGGCCAGGAACATGTCGGTCACGGCGGGTGAGGTGGGCGCGCGCACCAGGGTGGCCGCCTTGATCTCGCGCGTGAGGAACAGGTCGTAGGCGCTGCCCTTGCCCACCACCACTTTGGTGCCGGCGCGGTCCACGTCTTCGTTGCGGCGCAGCGGCGAGTCGTTGCGCACCAGGTACGAGCCTTCAATCACCACGTATGGCGCGGTGTACTCCATGTCGGCCGCGCGCACCGGGTCGATGGCCACGAAGGCGAGGTCGACCTTGCCGGCCTTGATGCCTTCCACCACGTTGCCGGCCGAGTTGAACAGCACCAGCTCGATGGGCAGGCCGAGCCGGCGCGCGGCCTCGCGCGCCAGGTCGACCGACACGCCCTGCGGCTCGCCCGCGGCGTTGCGCGTGGCCAGGATGGGGTTGCCGAAGTTGATCGCGGCGCGCAGCTTGCCGGTGGTGGAGAGCTGGGCGATGGCCGCAGGCGTCGGTGACGATGCCGGCGCGCTGGCTGCACAGCCGCCGAGCAGCAGGGCGCCGGTGGCACAGAGGGCGCGGCGTGTGATGTGAGAGGGGTTCATGTCAGTCGACCTTCACGTTGGCGGTCTTGACCAGGTTGACCCAGAACTTGCTGTCTTCCACCAGGAAGCTGCCGAACTGCTCCGGCGTGCTTGACAACGACACCTCGGTGCCCTCGCGCTCCAGCGCGGCTTTCACCGAGGGCTGCTGCATGGCGGTGCGCAAGGCCTCGTGCAGCGTCTTCATGACGGCCGGTGGCGTGCCGACCGGCACGAACATGCCGTACCAGAACTCGATGTTGTATTCGGGCAGGCCGGCTTCGCGCATGCCGGGCAGATCGGGCACCAGCGGTGAGCGCTCGCGCGTGCTCACGGCCAGCGCGCGCAACTTGCCGCCCTGGGCCTGCGGCAGCACCGAAGGCGAGGTGCCGAAGGTCACCTGCGTTTCTCCCGCCATCACCGAGGTGACGGCGATGGCGCCGCCGCGGTAGGGCACGTGCGTCATTTCCGTGCCGGTCAGGAGGTTGAAGAGCGCCATGCCGAGGTGGGGCGCCGAGCCGTTGCCCGAGGTGGAGTAGTTGAGCTTGCCGGGGTCCTTCTTGGCGGCGGCGATCAGGTCGGTCACCGACTTGATGGGGCTGCTGGGGGTGACGGCCAGCACCAGCGGCGAGGTCGTCATCTTGCTCACGGGCACCAGGTCGCTGGGCTTGTAGGTCAGCTTGGGGTTGAGCGCCGGGTTCACCGAGATGCTGCTCGGGCTGGCGATCAGCAGGGTGTAGCCGTCCGGCGCGGCCTTGGCCACGATGTCGGCGGCAATGCTGGAGCCGGCACCGGGCTTGTTGTCGATGATCACAGTCTGGCCCATGGCCTTGCTGAAGGACTCGCTCATCGAGCGCGCAACGTAGTCGGCCGCGCCGCCTGGCGCAAAACCGACCACGATGCGGATCGTCTTGTTCGGGTAGGCCGCGGGCTGTGCCCAGACCGCACCGGCCAGGGTGCTCAGGGCAAAGGCCAGGATCAGTTTCTTGTTGTTCATGGTGTTGTCTCCGTTTGTGGTTTGAAATTCAGGCCGCGCCTGCCGGCATGCGCAGGACGATCTTTCCGATGTGGGCGCCGGCCTCCATGCGGGCCTTGGCCTCCTTCAACTGGGCGAAGTCCATCACCTGGTCGATACGCGGCTGGATGCGACCGGATGCGATGTGTGGCAAAACCTCGGCCACGAAACGCGGCACGGCGGCAGCCCGCTGCGCCTTGCTGCGCAGCTTGTTGGACACGCCGAACAGCGTGAGGCGTTTGGCATGCAGCGCTTCGAGGTCGATGTCGGCGTGCACCACGCCATCGACATACCCCACGGTGGCCAGCCGCCCCTCGAAAGCGAGCGCGCGCACGTTCTCTGCGAACACGGTGCCGCCGACGGTGTTGACGATCAGGTTGGCGCCGCGCTGGTCGGTGGCCTTCATGACGGCGGGCGCGAAGTCCGCCGCGCGGGTGTGCAGGGCGAGGTCCAGACCCAGTGGCTGGAGCGCGGCCAGCTTGTCGGCAGAGCCGGAGGTGCCGATCACGTTGGCGCCCAGCGCCTTGCCCAACTGCAGCGATGCCACGCCCACGCCGGAAGACACACCATTGATGAGCAACCAGTCGCCAGCCTTCAGGTGGCCCTGCAGCACCAGCATGTCGAACGCCACCAGGAAGGTGAGCGGCACGCTGGCGGCGGCTTCCCACGAGAGATCCGACGGCACCACCATGGCCTCGGCCGACTCCATCACCGCGAATTCCGAGAAGGCCCCGGGGCAGCGGCCCATGACGCGGTCGCCCGGCTTGAAGCCGGTGACCTCGGCGCCCACGGCCACCACCTCCCCCGCGCCCTCGCCGCCGATGGCCTTCCAGCTGCCCGGCTGGCCATGCAGGCCGTGGCCGAGCAGGAATTCGCCGCGGTTGAGCGCGGCCGCGCGCATGCGCACCAGCAATTGCCGTGGCTCCGGTGTGGGCACGGGGCTGTCGCGCAGTTCGAGCACGGTGTCCGTGTCGGTCATCTGCATCCAGTAAGACTGCATGGATTCGATTCCTGGTGAGGTTCAGCGGCCGGTGAACACCGGTTTGCGCTTCTGCATGAAGGCGCTGCGGCCTTCGGTGTAGTCGGCGCTCTCGAAGCAGCCGCGGATGAGCGAGGCACACAGCGCGCTGTCGAGGTCGGGCGAGGGCTTCATGATTTCGCGCGTGATCGCCTTGCCGGCCATCACGGTCAGCGGCGCGTTCTCGGCCATCGCGTTGGCGTATTCGGCCAGCAGCGCGGGCAGGGCGTCCGGCTCGCAGATCCGCGAGACCAGGCCGAGTGCTTTGGCCTCGGTGGCGTCAATGCGGCGGGCGGTGAAGAACAGGTCTTTTGCCGCGCCCGGGCCGATCAGGTCCACCAGGTTCTTCATGGCCGAGTAGCGGTAGCCCAGGCCCAGCCGCGCGGCGGGAATCGAGAACACCGAGTCGGTCGAGGCGATGCGGATGTCGCAGCTGATGGCCACGTTGACGCCACCGCCGATGCAATAGCCACGGATGCAGGACAGCGTGGGCTTGGGGAAGTCGTGGATGCCCATCAGCGTGGCCTCGGCCATCTTCTCGTAGTGGGCCACCGCCTCGCGTGCGGCGCGCATGTCCTCGAACTGCGTGATGTCCGCCCCCGAGACGAAGGCTTTCTCGCCCGCGCCGGAAAACACCACCAGGCGCACGCGGTCGTCGTCCTTGGCCAGGTCGAGCAGCGGCGGCACGGCTTCCCACATGTCGACCGAGAGCGCGTTGTGCCGCGCCGGGTTGTTGAAGCGGATGTGCAGCGTGCGCTCGTCGAGCCAGGTCTGTACGCGTTCG
Source organism: Pseudomonadota bacterium (assembly GCA_040385485.1). GTDB lineage: Bacteria > Pseudomonadota > Gammaproteobacteria > Burkholderiales > Burkholderiaceae_C > Hydrogenophaga. The sequence goes on from JAZKHJ010000025.1 coordinate 58,692, forward strand.
GTGGTGCTGGTGTAGGTGCTGGCGTGGGTGGGTGTGCTCATCAATAGACTCCGGCGGCTTTCATGCGGGCGAGGTCTTCGGGGCCGAGGCCCAGCTCACCCAGGATCTCTTCGGTGTGTTCGCCTCGGCGCGGTGCGGCGCGGGCGATGGTGCTGGGCGTGCGCTCCAGCTGCATGGGCTGGCCCACCAGGCGCTGCGGGCCCTGCCATTTCGACACCACGTCCTTGATCATCCCGAGGTGTTGCACCTGCGGCTCTTCCAGCGCCTCTTTCATGTTGCTGATCAGGCCGCAGGCCACGCCACCGTCGTTGAACTGCTGCACCCAGTGCGCGCGATCGTGCGTGGCCAGGCGCCGGTTGATCTCGGCGTTGAGCGTGTCGCGGTTGACCGAGCGCGAGGGCTTGTCGTGGTAGCGCTCGTCGGTGATCCATTCGGGCGCGCCGAGGATCTGGCAGAAGCGTTCCCAGATCTTGGAGCCGAACACGGCGATGTTCATGTAGCCGTCGCGCGCCTTGTAGACGCCGGTGGGAATGCTGGTCGGGTGGAAGTTGCCCGCCTGCGTGGCCACTTCGCCGTCGATCAGGTAGCGTGAGGTCTGAAAGTCCAGCATGTAGATCATGGACTCCAGCAGCGAGGTGTGCAGGTACTGGCCCTTGCCCGAGGCCTCGCGCTCCAGCAGCGCCACCAGAATGCCCTGCGCCGCGAAGATGCCCGCGCACAGGTCGGCGATCGGAATGCCCACGCGCATCGGCGCCTCGCCCGGTTGGCCGGTGACGGACATCAACCCGCCCATGCCTTGTGCGATCTGGTCGAACCCGGGGCGCGTGGCCAGCGGGCCGGTCTGGCCGAAGCCCGAGATGCTGGCGTAGACCAGGCCGGGGTTGGTGGCGGCCAGCGAGGCGTAGTCGATGCCCAGGCGGAACTTCACGTCTGGCCTGAAGTTCTCCACCACCACGTCCGCGCTGGCGATCAGTCGCTTGAGCGTGGCGATGCCCTCGTCTTCCTTCAGGTTGAGCGTGATGGAGCGCTTGTTGCGGTGCGTGTATTGGTAATCGGAGCCGTCCTGGCCACCGAGTGTGTCGTCGCCGCGCATGCTCTCGGGCATCTGCACCTGGACCACGTCGGCACCCCAGTCGGCCAGCTGTCGGCAGGCGGTGGGGCCGGCACGCACCTGGGTGAGGTCGATCACGCGAAAGCGTTGCAAGGCGGCGGAGGCGGGCAGATGAGGCATGTACTGATGTTCCGTAAAACTGCGTTATTGTTGTCACTTGGAATTAAAGTGTCAACACTTACAGATAATCGTCAACACCAATAGACATGGCGTCAGCACCCTGCGGCAGACGCTAGCATTCCCCCATGTCCACCACCCCGACCCCTGCTCGCGCTGCCAACTTGACCGAATCGATGGTCAACGAGGTCAAGCGCCTTATCTACTCGGGCGAAGTCAAACCGGGAGAACGCCTCAACGAGGCCGCCATTGCGTTGCGCATGGGCACCAGCCGAGGGCCCATTCGGGAAGCCATGAAGGAGCTCGCCGGGCAGGGTCTGGTGACCGCCGTGCCCAACCGGGGCATGTTCGTTCGTCAACTCTCGGTGCGCGACATGCTGGAGGTGTACGAGCTGCGCGCCCTGGTGTTCGGGTATGCCGCGGGCCGCGCCTGTGAACACCTGACCGACGAGCACCGCAGGGCCTTCGAGCGACTGCTCAAGGCCATGGACGAGGCCTGCGACGCCGATGAGGGCACGCTCTACTACGAACTCAACCTCGACTTCCACACCTTGATCCTTGAGCTCTCGCGCAACCGGCGCGCGCAACAGGCCTACGACGAGTACGTGAAGCAGTTGCACATCTTCAGGCGCAAGTACTTCAACGTGCCGGGCAACATGCGCCGCTCTAACGTGGAGCACCGCGAGATCTACGACGCCATCGCAGCGTCCGACGCGCCGCGAGCGCGCCAGGCGGCAGAGCTGCACGTGCTGTCGGGCCGATCGCGGCTGCTGGCCAGCTTCGACGACCCCCACCCCTTGACGGCCTGACGGGCGAGAGCGTCAGGGGCGGCAGAGCGCGGTGAGCGCGCGCACGTCGGGCAACGATGCGAGCGAGCGGCAAGCCGCGGTGATCGCCTGCGCCTTGTCGGCACTCAGCACCGGCGTCACGAGCGAGCTGAATTTGGCTTCGAGCTGCACGTCGGTCAGGGGGTTCTGCATGGAGCCGATCGCGTGGTCCACGCGCACCTCGACACGCCGGCCGTCCTGCAGCACAGCGGTCACGTGCACCGCTTCTTCGGCAATGCTGTCGTCCACCGTGGCCTGCACCTTGTCGCGCAGCGCCACCACGGCCGGGTCGGTGACCACGGCGTCTGAAAACTCTTCTTCCGCCGCGCGGCCGTACATGAGGCCCACTGCGCAGCCGTGGTACACGCTGAACTTGCCCTGCAGCCCGTCCTGGGGCGTCTTCTTGCCGGTGAGTTCGAGCACCAGCGAGTGCACGCGCAGCTCGATGGTTTTCACCTGATCCGGCGTCACGCCCTGCGCACGCAACTGCACGCAGGCATCGATGCTCGGGTGGATCACGATGCCGCAGGCGAACGGCTTGTAGGTGTTGAAAGAAATCTCGAAGCGTTCGCCGAGCTCGTCGGTGGCCTCGTGCCAGGCGCGCTTGTCGGACGCCACCTGCACCAGGCCCCGCGGCGCCTCCAGCGCGCGCGGGCTGGACGTGAACCCCTTGCTGGCCAGCAGCGCCGACATGAGGCCGGCGCGTGCCGCACCGCCCGGGTGGAAGGGTTTGGTCATGGTGCCGAACTGCTCGCGCAGACCCACCGGCTGCGAGGCCGCGATGCCGATCGCCATCGCGGTTTGCTGTTCGCTCAGCTTCAGCAGACGCGCGCAACCCGCTGCCGCACCGAGCATGCCGGTGGAGCCGGTGATGTGCCAGCCGCGGTCGTAGTGGTCGGGGTACATCACGTTGCCGATGCGGCAGGCCACGTCGATGCCCAGCACCAGCGCATCGAGCACGTCGCGCCCGCTGCTGCCCAGGTGTTCTGCCAGTGCCAGCACCGCCGAAGCCACGGGGCCGGCCGGGTGGATGATGGTTTTCAGGTGCGTGTCGTCGAAATCGAAGGTGTGCGAGGTGATGCCGTTGACCAGCGCGGCGCTGGCCATGTCCACCCGTTCGGTGCGGCCCAGCACGGTGGCTTGCGGCGCGGGCTGCAGCATCTGCACCGCGGCCATGGCGGCCTCGGCCGCCTCGTGCCCGGCCGCGCCGATGGCGCAGCCCAGCCAGTTGTAGAAGGTGCGGTGGGCTTCGTTTTCAACCGCGGCGCTCCACCCGCTGGACGGGTGGGTGGCGACGAAGCGGGCGAGGATGGCGGTGATGGGGGGTGCCGAGGTGTCGGCGGGGACTTGGGTGTTGCGGGCCACGGGAACCTGTTCTGGAGATGAGGGAAAAAGAGGGCGGAGGCGCGACGGGCGTCACTCGTCCAGGCGGATGTTTCGTGCCTTGGCCAGCGCGCTCCAGCGCGTGACTTCGGAGCGGATGTACTGACCAAACTGGTCCGACGCCATCGGCCACGGCTCCACCGCCTCGCCCGACAGCCGCTCGGCCAGATCGGGCGCCTTGAGCACGGCCACCAGCGTTTCGTTGAGGCGGCGCACCACGTCCGCCGGCATGCCGGCCGGGCCGACCACGCCGTACCACTGCAAGGCGTCGAAGCCCTTGAAGCCGATCTCCTCCATCGTGGGCACGTCCGGCAGCTGCGGACTGCGTGTCTTGCCCGTCACGGCCAGCGCGCGCATGCGGCCCGAGCGCAGATGCGGCAAGGCGGCCGCCAGACCCGGAAAGATGGCCTGAGTCCGTCCGCCGAGCAGGTCGTTGATCGCGGGCGCGATGCCGCGGTACGGGATGTGCACCATGAACGTGCCCGTCTCCTGCTTCAGGAGCTCCATCGTCAGGTGCGTGAGCGAGCCCTGACCGGCCGAGCCGTAGCTCAGCTTGCCCGGCTGGCGCTTCACGTAGTCGATGAACTCCTTGATGTCCTTGGCCGGCACGTTGGCGTTGATCGCCAGCACGTTGGGCGTGGCGCCGATCATGCCGATGGGTGTGAAGTCGGCGACCGCGTCGTAGCTGACGCGGCGCGTGGCGGGGGTGGTGCCGTGCGTGGCCACGTAGCCCTGCAGGAGCGTGTAGCCGTCGGCCGGTGCGCGCGCCGTGAGCTGGCAGGCCACCACGCCGCCGCCGCCGCTCTGGTTGTCCACGACGAAGGTCTGACCCAGCGCCTTGCCCCAGCGCTCGGTGACCACGCGGGCGATCATGTCGCTGCCGCCACCGGCGGACACCGGCACGATGTAGCGCATGGTTCGGACCGGATAGCCCTGCGCGAAAGCGAGACCGGGCATGGCGATGGCAGCTGATGCTGCCTGCAAGAGGTGGCGGCGTTTCACGGTACTTGTCTCCTTCGTTGTGGGCGCATGTTGACAGCGAGGGGGTGTGCTGTAAATTGCATCTTTCTGAGGACTTCATGCAACCGCTGCATGAATGAGAGACGAGATGAAACCAATGAAACCGACCCTGGCCGACCTGCGCGCCTTCGTCACCGTGGGTGAGCTGCAGAGCTTTGCCGCGGCGGCCAAGGCCCTGCACCTGTCACAGCCCGCGCTCTCGCGCCGCATCTCGCATCTGGAGAACCAGCTCGATGTGCGCCTGTTCGACCGCACCACCCGCAGCGTGGCGCTCACGCAGCTGGGGCAGCGCTTTCTGGGCCAGGTGCGCAGCGTGATCGACGGGCTCGATCGCTCGGTGGTCGACCTGCACGATGTGGCGCACCTCGAAGCGGGCGACGTGACCATCGGCTGCGTGTTTTCGGCCGTGCACCACTTCCTGCCCGGGGTGATCCGCAGCTACCGCGAGCAGCACCCGCACGTGCTGGTGCGCATCATCGAAGAGGGCGCGGACGAGGTGCTCGCCAGCGTGAAGAGCGGCGAAGCGGATTTCGCGCTCAACTACACCGGCATGCAGGACCCCGAGGTCGAGTTCACGCCGCTGCTCAAGGAGCCCTTTGTGCTCGCCTGCCAGGTCGGGCACCCGCTGGCGAAGCGGCGCTCGGTGCGCTGGGAAGAGCTGGCCGACTACCCCTACGCGCTGGTGTCGCACGCCAGCCGCAACCGCGTGCTGATCGACCAGGCGCTGGCCGAGCTGGCGCCGCTGCCGCGACCGGTCTGCGAGTTCCGCCACATCTCCACCTTGATCGGCTTCGTGGACAACGGGCTGGGCGTGGCCATCGTGCCGCAGCTGACACTGCCTCGCCAGCCCGCGTCCATCGTCGGTGTTCGGCTGGAAAACCCCGCCATCACCCGCACCATCGGCCTGATCCGCCGCACCGGGCGCAGCCTGTCCCCGGCCGCCGCGGCGTTTGCGCACCTGCTGACGCAGGCCAGCCGCGCCACGGCCAGCCCCCGGCGCCGGTTGCCGAAGTAGTGGTGGCGGAGGGTGCCGTACAGCGACGGGCTTGAGCTGGCAGGCCATGTCGATCTGGCTACCCGTCGTTCGTCGTTGGGATACGAGGCGCCCACAGGGGGCGCGTCGACCGGTCAACCCAACAGGAGTGAAGACATGTCATACATCGACGGTTTCGTGATCGCGGTCCCCACCGCGAACAAGCAAAAGTTCATCGAGCACGCGCGCCAGTTCGACTCGATGTTCATCGAGCTGGGCGCCATCCGTGTGATCGAGGGTTGGGGTGACGACGTCCCCGACGGCAAAGTCACCGATTTCCGCCGCGCGGTCCAGGCCACGGCCGAGGAGACGGTGGCCTTTTCGTGGGTCGAATGGCCGGACAAGGCCACGCGTGACGCGGCCATGAAAAAAATGATGGAAGACCCGCGCATGGATCCGTCCACACCTGGCAACCTGCCCATGCCTTTCGACGGCAAGCGCATGATCTTCGGCGGCTTCGAGCAGGTGGTCGAAGTGAAGGCTTGAGCAGCGGGGGTCGTACCATGCTCCCGGTTTGCAACTACCGGTGGTCAATATGGGTGCTGCTCGTTGGGTCTGTTTCTCGCTCGCGATCGCACTGGCGTTCGCGAGCAGCGGCGCTCTTTCCGAGGTGTACCGCTGGAAAGACAGCAATGGCAAAGTTCACTTTGGTGATCGGCCGGATTCCACAGATCCGCAGCTGGTGAAAGAAGTCATCGTTCCCAGCCCCAATCTGGCCACTGGCCTCAAAGGCATGCCTCCAACTGCCGGCGGCAAGCCCAAAGCCGTTGCGGGCGAGGAGCCCACCGTCCACGCCGGTTGTGAGCATTGCGTCGAGCAACCGACACCCAACTGTTGACGCGGGATGCAAGGGGATCGGGCCATGTGTCGAGACCCCGCCCGTCCGATCGTCGTACTCTTGATGGCGTGACATTCGCGCGCCGCAAACAGGAGAACACACATGAACTACGTAGATGGATTCGATGGCCAAAGCACGATTTCCGGCGGATTTCACGTCATCCTGGAGAAGATGTGATGCTGCAGGATTCCCCGATGTACTCGTACATTCCGGCGAAAGACATCGCCCGCGCGCGCCGGTTCTATGAAGGCAAGCTCGGGCTGCGCCCTAAAGAGGAGACGAATGGCGGGGTCGTTTACGAATTCGGCGGCAGCACGGCCGCCTTCCTCTACCCGACGCCGAACGCCGGCACCTCGCTGGCCAGCCAGGCTTTCTGGTCGGTGCACGACGTCGACGCGGAGATGCAGATGCTCAAGTCGCGCGGCGTCCAGTTCGAGAACTATGACGACATGCCAGGTGAACGCAGCCCTCAAGGCGCGATTACCGCTGGCGGGGCGAAGGCAGCATGGTTTAAGGACAGTGAGGGCAACATCATGGCGTTGATCCAGATGTTGTCGAAGGACTGAATACCGGAGGCGACTGCCGCCTTGCTTGACACTCTCGATCGAAACGCTTCGTAGTTGCCGATGTCTTCTGCAGGCCAGAGCCAGTCTCGACTGGCATGGCGCCCATCGGCCAGGAACAGCCGGTGGGGTACTTCCGAAGCTGACGTTCAACGTTTGACATGAGGGGCGGCCGCAAGTGGGCGAAGCCCGCTTGTGGACGTCCCCTCGATGGAAGGGTCAGGCGCCTGCTTCACTTCTTGAGAATCTTTTCAGTGACGGGCTGATTTGTGTTGGCGTCTTCGATCCAGACCGACGACCCTTCCTTCTTCAGTTCGCCTTTGACGACATACTTGCCGTCAGCCTTGGGCGTGAAGTCGACAACCCCATCGACCGAGAAGAACGTGCCGGCTGCTTGGCTGAACATAGCCTGGATTGGCGCGCCCGTTGTGTGACTGGCGCGAAGCTTCACCTTCATGGGCTTGGCCGGAACTTGCCGATCGACGACTCTGGTCGTGAGCGCAAACCCTTTTCCATAGCTGGCACCGGCGCTTGCACCGAAGCTGTTTGGAATGCCGTTGCCATCGACCTCGGCCAGCACGAACAACTGGGCCTTGGTTCCATCTTCCGCAAAGCCGCTGTCCGATACGGTAGCGACTGGACCTACGTATCCTGGGGGGATTGGTTGATATGCGGCACAACCGACAAGGGTGACAGCAAGGAGGGCAGCAAGGATAGGTTTCACGAACAGGGATCTCCATTGGTTGAGGGAAGGAAGGGATTCAGGCGCCGAACGTTGGACATGAGCAGCAGCTGGAGGCAAGCGAAGCTTGACGGAAGACGTCGGCTTCATGGAAGGGTTAGAGCGCTTGTTGCCCATTGCTCGACGATTTTGGCGTGGAAATGCCCTTCCGGCGAAGAAGGCGCCGCACGACTGGGTGAGTGTCGAGAACGAGTGCAGAAAGCACGATGGCCAGAACCGCCAGCTTGAGCAAGAAGGCGATGGTCTCGGCCCACTGGCCACGGGCAGCGGATTCACGCCGGAGGTCCAGTCGTAAGAACTTTGGCGGCGAAGTAAGCCAGTCGCATCAACTTTGACCCAAACCGGGCCGACCCTACGGCACGAGGTTTTGTAAGCCCTTGATTCTTTGAATGTCCCAGAGCAGTTTACTGTGGCGCCCTGCGATGAATGTGCCCCTGGACTAAAGGAGCATTTGCGCTGCCTTTCGCCTGCTTTTGCGCGGCTTGCCATTCCGCAGGGCCAATAGCATCTGACCACACGGCGGTCTTTCGGGGTCGTCACTCGTGGCAGTCGCGGGAGGTGCAAGCCTTTCCGCGTCCAAATGCGGTGGCTTTGCAACATGCGGTTCTCGATCCCTGGGCTCACAGTCGCGCTATTCGTCGCCCTGCTCGGCGGGCCGCCCCTGCCGGCAGGGGCCACGCCATCCCCCCACATGCCAGCTGTCGCTGCGTTGGCGCTGGCCCGACAGGTGATTGCCTCGGCAGACCACGGAGGCCTGCCTTTCGCTGTCGTCGACAAAAAGGCGGCCGTGCTCACGGTCTTCCTGGGCAACGGCCAACTCGTCGGCTCCACGCCGGTGCTGCTGGGGGCGGACTATGGCGACCGGGCGGTGCCGGGCGTAGGGGCACGCACCCAGAGCGGACAACTGCGAAAGGGCGACCGGGTAACCACAGCAGGCCGATTTGTCTCCCAGCCTGGCCGCAACCTCGGGGGCGAATCCGTGGTCTGGATCGACTACGACAGCGCGCTGGCCATCCACCGATTGCGCCCAGGACCGTCGCAGCAGCACCGCGCGACGCGCCTGGCCTCGTCTGACCCGCAAGCGCGCCGCGTATCGGCCGGCTGCGTGGTGGTGCCGGTAGTCTTCTATGAAGCTGTCGTATCGCCTGTGCTTGGTCGCAGCCGCGCTGTCGTTTACGTGATGCCTGAAGCCGGCGGGTCGGCGGACGAACCATTGGCCCCCAGCAACGCGTGAGCGTGTCGCCGGTGAGCCCCGCAGTTTTTGCCGGGACTGGTTGGCATGAATAGAGGCCGAGGGGAAGCTGTCTTTGTCCAACACAAACCTTCCCCGAGTCCTGTCGATTGCCACCCGCCAGCTTCGTCGTGAAGACACCAACCATCAAAAAAGGATGTCCTCATGAAGTACCTGGGCCTTGCGTATTACAACCCCGACAAATTCGCCGCGATGGCGCCAGACGACGTGCAGTCGCTGGTGAGTCAGTGCCCGCCGATGGACGAGAAGATGCGCGCCACGGGAAAGGTGCTGGTGTCCGCGTCACTGTCCGAGCCCAAGGACTGGATGACGCTGCGCCCGCGCGGTGGCAAGCCGCAGATCAGCGACGGACCCTACACCGAATCCAAGGAAATGGTGGGTGGTCTGTTCATCATCGAGGCTGCCAGCCGTGAAGAGGCGGTGCGCCTCGCGGCCATGCACCCCGCCGCCTCGTTGGGTGAGGCGGGCGGGTGGGGGATCGAGTTGATTCCCATGGATTTCTATTTGGGCTGATGCCGATCGGCTTAACGGCACCCGTGCGGGTACAGGTCAGGGCGGCGGTCGGGCCATTGGGCGGCGCCACGGGCGCGCTGCAACTCTGCCGGGTCGAGCGTGACCAGCAGCAGTTCCCCCTCACGCTCCGCCGTTGGATGCGCTCCCGCCGTGGGGCCGCACACGGTGCTGAGGCCTCCGTAGGTGGTGTCGGCTTCCTGCCCGCATGCGTTCGCGTAGGCCACATACACCCGGTTTTCCAGCGCACGCGCGGGCAGCAGCACGCGCTGCACCTCGTCGAAGTTGATCATGTTGGCCGTGGGCACCAGGAGGGCGTCGGCGCCTTGCAGCGCAAGCCCGCGCGCGGGCTCGGGGAACTCGATGTCGTAGCAGATCAGCAGGCCCAGGCGCCAGCCCTGCCACTCGAAAACCTCGGGCGCTTGCGGGCCGGGGCTGAACTGGGCTCGGTCGATGTCGCCGAAGAGGTGGGTCTTTCGGTAGTTGGCCACGCGCTGGCCCTCGGCGCTGATGAACTGCGCGGCGTTGAATGGCCGGCCCTGGGGGTTGTGCTCGGGGTAGCCGTAGACGATGGCGATGCCGTGACGTTGTGCGATGGCACTCACGGCTTGAGCCAGCGCGCCGTCCGCCGGCTCGGCGAGTGCGGCCACCGCCTGCACGCCGATCTGGTAACCGGTGAGCGCCATCTCGGGGCACACCAGCAGCGCTGCACCTTGGGCGCGCGCCTGCGCGGCGGTGGCGTCGAGCCTGGCCAGGGCCGCGGCGGTGTTGGCCGTGTAGGGGCACTGCCAGAGCGCGAGGGTGAGGGTGTCCATGTGGCTCAGTCGGGCAAGGCCACCGGCCCGAGTTCGGCGAACACGTCGCCCGGCCCGGGGTTGTCTGCATGCGTGCGGCCGCCCAGGTGTTTCACGATGCCCCACACCGCGTTCAATGACGTCTGAACCGCGCCTTCGACCCACGCCGGAGTGAACGACACGTCGTCACCGGCGATGAAGATGCCGCGCTCGGCGATCGCGAAGCCGTCCTGCATGAAGTGGCTGTACATGCGGTGGTTGTAGCGGTAGTGACCGGGCAGCGCGCCCTTGAAGGCGCCCAGGAAATGCGGGTCGGCTTCCCACGACACGCTGATCGGGTCGCCAATGATGTGGCTGGCGATGTCCACGTCGGGGTAGATCTTCTTCAGGGCCGAGAGCGCGAGCTGCACGCGCTTTTCGGTGCCGTGCGGCAGCATCTTGAGCGCGTCGCCCATCCAGGCGTAGCTCAGGCAGATCACGCCGGGTTGGTCGGGTCCGTTGTCGAACAGGTAGGTGCCGCGCGTGAGCCGGTCGGTCAGCGTCATGCCCATGGTCGGGCAGCCGTTGGCCTTGAGGTCGTTCCAGAACGGGCGGTCCACCATCACGAAGGTTTTGGACGACTGCATGTAGCGCGTGCGGTCCAGCGCCATCCAGTGTTTCTGCGAAAACAGCGACTCTTCCACCTCGATCTGCGTGGTCAGCAGCCAGCTCTGGCAGGTTGTGAGCACGGCCGGGTAGGTTTGCGTGTTGCCCCAGGTGTCGGTGACGGCGAGTTCGTTGCTCGCTGCGCGCGCGATTGCCGTGACGCCGGCGCGCGGCGCGCCGTGGTGCAGGCTGGCCAGCGTGGTGCCGGCGGGCCAGTGGCGCAGCTCGCTGGCGGCGGGTGCGTGTTGCCACAGGCCCAGCGGCACCTGCTGCACACCGCCCACGACGAGGTGCTGGTTCTCGTCGCAGCCGGTGAGCACCACGCGCAATATTTCGAGCATGGAGTTGGGAAAGTCCGAGTCCCAGCCGCCGGTGCCGAAGCCGACCTGGCCGAACACCTCGCGGTGCTGGAACGAGAGCTTTGCGAACGCCTTCGATGTGGCGACGAAGTCGTAGAAGGTGCGGTCGTCCCAGAGCGGCACGAGGCGGTCCCACAGCGCCTTGAGGCGCGCAATGTCGCGCTCGCGCAGCGCCTGCTGCAGGCCGGTGAAGCCCGCGCCTTCTTCAAGCGCCTGAGCCCAGGCTTCGGCCACTTCGCTGAACAGGGGCGGCAGATCGGCGAGTTCGCGCGCCCAGTGTGTCTGGCCTTCGAGGTCGACCACGGTGCAGCCGGCTGCGGTGGTCAAGGGGTTGGGAAACGGCTGGGTCTTCAGGCCCAGGCGGCTCACGTAGTGGAAAAACGCCGTGCCCGACGCGGGGAAGCGCATGCCGCCGAGCTCGGCCACCACGCCTTGGGCGCCTTCGAAAGTCTGCGAACGCAGCCGCCCACCCATGCGCGAGGCCTCGTACAGCACGGGCTTCAAGCCCAGCTTCATGAGCTCGTAGGCCGCCACCATGCCAGCCATGCCGGCGCCGACGATGGCCACTTCCTGCCCCAGGCGCTCGGCGGGAATCTCACCCAGTCCTTGCGGGTGGGTGATCCAGTCGTCGAAGGCAAAGGGAAAGTCGGGGCCGAAAACGGTGACGGGCGCATCGGCGCCGCGCAGGGGCAGGGACATGGGCTTCTCCGGGTTCAGGCCAGGCTGCTCAGCAGCCACAGCGCCGTGCCCCACATCATGAGCGCAACCATGCCGTCCAGCGCACGCCACACGTGCAGGGAATTGAGCCGACGCCCGAGCCAGAAGGCCGCCACGCCCAGCGCCAGGAACCACACCACCGAGCCGGCGGCCGCACCCAGGCCGAACACGGTGCTGCCCTGGCCATAGGCCAGCGACGCCGTGCCGATCAGCACCGCGGTGTCGAGCCAGGCGTGCGGGTTCAGCCACGAGAAGGCCAGTGCCGACAGCACGGCCTGGCGGCGCGAGACCGGCTCGGCGACCGGGGTGGCGTGGTTGTCATCTGCCTGGGTGTCGAGTGCCAGGCTGCGTGGGTGCAGGAAGCGCTGGAACGCCTGCCAGCCGTAGACCGAGAGGAACAGCACGCCGGCACCCACCAGGGCGCCCATCAGCTTGTCCGACAGACCACCGAGCTGCGCCAGGCCCAGCACGCCGAGCGAGATCAGGGCGATGTCGGCCACCGCGCACACCAGCACCGTGAGCCACAGGTGCTGGCGCTGCAAGCCCATGCGCAGCACGTGCGCGTTCTGCGGGCCGATGGCCATGATCAGCGAGATGCTCAACACCATGCCGGCGGTGAAGGTGGGGAAGGCGAGGGTCATGGCGAAGGGCTCCGGAAACCGAGGATGCCCGCCCAGGCAGGGCAGGTGAATGGCGTGGAGTGTGCCCCTTCGTGGCCATCAATTAAACACAATCAATCAAAACTATGTTTGATCAATAAATTATTGAGCGATGGGGTGAGCGAGCGGTCTATCGGGGGGGCTGTCTGACGAATTGCGACTGCCTGCAAGCAGCGCATTGCTGCCGCGGGACTTGCGAGATGGAGATCGGAGGTCGTGAATTACCGACAACGGCCTTCGTAGTTCACTATCGTTGGCGTTGAATGAACCGTGACGCCGTGAGACGACCGCTTATCGATGAGATAGCCATTCGGGCACATCCGCGTCTTCGCCAGTTCTGCGTCAAGCTTGCGAAGACGTGCCTCTTCAGCATCACGGGAATACAGATCGCAATGGCCCGGGCAATCCGATCGGTAGGAAAAGCCCTCGGGAGTCGCTACCAGCGGTGCCCTCAGTTTGAAAGAGTGCACGCAGGCGACCAACTGGAGACAGGCAAAAAATACAAAAAGTGCTTTGAAGAATCTGGAGATCATTTTCTTATCTCACGTCCGTCACAAGAGATTCGGGAAGCTCCTCTTTTAAGGTTAGCACCGCACGGGATCGATGGCGCGCGGCGTCCGGGCACGCTCGTGGCCGCGGTTGCGCATGCACTGCTTCTGGGTCGTCGGGTCGCGACTGATCTGCAATGATTCGGTGGCTGTTTCGCAGAGCCCATTTTTGAAGGAGACAGGGATGCACAGCTTGATCAATCGTCCTCTGACCATCAGTGTCTTCGCCATGGGCTTGCTGGGAGCTTGTGCGTCGGCACCGCCCGTGAACAGCCTGGCCACCGTGGCGGTTCAGGCCACCGTCACACCGGGTGACCTTCTGGCCACCCATTCCCACGCCATCCGGGTGCGGACTGCGCTCCAGGCCGCGGGCATCGGCGCCGAGGTGATCTCGGCCGGACGGGTGGTGCGGGTGGCATGCGCCACGATGAGCGACGGCACATGGGGAGGCCTTGGCGTGCTGCCCGAAGGCGCTCGCGCGGCGAACGACAGCGTGTGGCGCATCCGGGTGCTGGATGTGGGCGACAACGATCGTGAGGCGGTGAACCCACTCACCGATCCCTTGCCCGCGCTGAGCTGGTCCGGCAAGTCGGCCTACACGTTCGTGCCGAACTGGCGTGAGCTGGGGCGTTTCTCCAACCTCGATCCGGTGCCGCTACCCCGCGATCAGGTGGGCGGGTATCACGTTGTCTTCAGCCGCTACCTTGTGCGCTGCTCTGTATAGAGCGGTCACACCAACGCTTGTCGACGAATTGCGGTGATGAACACCGCTGTCTTGTGGGGCCTGGGTTTTCCCTATATCTTCTAGTCCTATAGAGGACTATATTTGTGGTCATGAACCAGCCCTCACCCAACGTGCTCATGATCGAACCTGGCCTGAGCCGCTACGCCTCCCTGGCGCAGGCGCTGCGGGCCCGCGTGGTGGCCGGCGAATGGCCGCCGGGCTCTGCCCTGCCTGCCGAGAACCAGTTGGCCGGCGAACACGGCGTGGCCCTGGGCACCATGCGCCGCGCACTTGAGCTGATGGTAGAACAAGGCTTCATCGATCGCATCCACGGCAAGGGCACTTTCGTGCGGCAAGGGCTCTCGGGCGCCACCATGCTGCGCTTCTTTCGATTCGACAGCGGCACGGGCGAGGTACCGGGGTCGCGCATCCTGCAGCGCAGCCGGGTGAACGCGCCGGCCGCGGTGTCGCGGGCGCTGGGCATCGGCGCGGGCGAACCGGTTCTGCGCCTGCACCGTCTGCGCCTCATCAGCGGCCAACCGTGTTTGTTCGAAGAGCTCTGGCTGCCGCTGGACCTGTTTGCGCCGTTGGCCGAGGACGATCTTTCCACCTGGGACGACCTGCTCTACCCCATGTTCGCGCGCCGGGTGCAAGTCCACGTGCACCGCGCGGTGGACGACATCGGCTTTGGCCAACTCAGCGCCACGCAAGCCCGCCACCTGGGCCTGCCCTCCGGACATCCGTGCGCAGAGGTGCGGCGTTCGGCCTTCGATCTCACCGGGCGCTGCGTCGAGGTGCGCATCACACGCGGCGACGCCCATGCCTTTCACTATTCCGTCGCCATCACCTGAAGGAACCCTCATGACAGTTCTGAATATCCCCACCCGGGGCTGGACGCCATCCCGTCGCCACCTCATCACGGCGGCCGGGGCCAGCCTGGCCGCACCCTGGATCGGTGCCCACGCGCAGGGCAAGATCGCCGGCGGCAAGCCGATCACGCTGATCGTTTCCTACCCGCCAGGCGGTGGTGCCGACCTCATGGCCCGCACCATCGCGCCCAGACTCGAAGCAGCGCTTGGCCAGACGGTTGTGGTGGAGAACAAGGCCGGTGCCAGTGGCCAGTTGGCGGCGGGCCTCGTGGCACGCGGTGCGGCCGATGGCAGCATCCTGCTGCTGGACGCATCCTCCTTTGCGGTGAACCCCTCGCTGTTCCCCAAGTTGCCCTACGACAGCGCCACGGCGTTCACACCGTTGGCGGTGCTGGCCACCTTCCCCAACGTGCTGGTGTGCACGCCCAGCTTCGAAGCGAAGAGCGTGAAAGACGTCATCCGTCTGGCGAAAACGAAGCCACTGGACTACGCATCCTCCGGCAATGGCTCGGCCCAGCACCTGGCCGGCGCCTTGTTTGAACAACGGGCGGGCGTGAACCTCACCCACGTGGCCTACCGCGGGGGCGGCCCGGCCATGAACGACGTGATGGGCGGCCAGGTGCCGCTGTTCTTCGCCAACGTGGCGTCGTCACTGGCCAACATCCAGGCGGGTCGCTTGCGCCCGCTGGCCGTGACCAGCCTGCTGCGCGCCCGCTCACTGCCTGACGTGCCCACCATGGCCGAGGCCGGCGTCAGCGGCTACGAGGTGCTGGAGTGGAACCCGATCCTCGCGCCGGCAGGCCTGGCCGCCGACGTGAAGACCAAGCTCGTGGCCGCCATTCGCAAAGCGCTCGAAGACCCCGAGGTGCTTGGTCGTATCCGCCAGCTGGGCGGCGATGTCTTCGCCGACGCCAGCCAGCAGAGCGCGGGCAAATTCATCGCGGCGCAGCAGGTGCAATGGGCCAAGGTGATCAAGGAACGCAACATCACCACCGGATGAATCCGAACCTGACTTCCATCCCGACCGGCTGGGACTGCCATGTGCACGTGTTCGACCCCACGCACCCGGCACAGGCCGGCCACTACCGGCCGGTGCTGCGCGACCTGCCCGAGATCGAGCGCACCGCCGCGGCGCTGGGTGTGGGCCATCTCGTGCTGGTGCAGCCCAGCGTCTACGGCACCGACAACGGCTTGATCCTGCGTGCACTGGCCCGCGAGCCGGGTCGCCACCGGGGCATCGTGGTGCTGGACACAGACATCTCCGACGCCGAGCTCGACACCATGCACCGGCTGGGTGTGCGCGGCGTGCGCTTCAACCTCGTGTCGCCGGTGGGCAACGATCCAGAGGCCTTTCGCGTGCTGGCGCCACGGCTCAAAGCCCGTGGCTGGCATGTTCAGTGGTACGCCAGGGCCGATCAGATGGCCGCGATCGCCGACCTGCACGAAGGCAGCGGCCTGACCGCCGTGCTCGACCACCTGGCCGGCCTGCACCCGGACATCGGCGCGGCTGATCCCGCCTGGACCGCCCTGCAGCGCCTGGCGGCACAGGGCGCCTGGGTGAAGCTCTCGGGCTGGTACCGGCTGCGGTCCGTGGCGCCCTACGAATCCATGCATGAGCCCATCCGCCGGGTGGTACAGCTCATGGGAGAACACCTGGTCTGGGGCTCCGACTGGCCCCACACCGCCTTTGACCACGACGCCTTGCCTCCCTACAAGAGCGTGTGGCAGCCGGTGGTGCAAGCGTTGGGCGAATCACGTGCCGCCGCCGTGTGCACGGCAGGCGCCTTGCTCTACGCCTGAACACCGGACAGCCCGGGGCCCTGCGCGACTCAAGCCTGCAGTCGCGTCTGTGAAGGCGTCTCGCCGAACAGCGCCTTGTAGTCCTGCGAGAAGTGGCCCATGTGCCAGAAGCCCCAGCGCGCCGCGGTGTCGGCGATGGTGGCTGCCGGGGCCTGCTCGCGCAGGGCGCGGCGCACCGCGTTGAGCCGCACGGTGCGCAGGTAGGTGGCAGGGCTGGTGCCCAGCGCTTCCTGAAAACCGTTCTGCAAGGTGCGCCGCGTCACGTGCAGGCGCGCGCACAGCTCGGCCACGCTCAGGGGCTGCTCCGGGTGCTCGAAGACCAGCTCGCGCACCTTGCGCACCAGCTCCTGGCGGCGCAGCTGGCGGGGGCTCACGGCTTCGCTCAGCGTCTGCGGCATCACCACGTCGCAGAGCACGGTCAGCAAGGCCTCGCGCAGCGTGCGCCGACTGGCCTCGTGGTGCAGCGCCTCGGGCTGTTCGTGCAGGCAGCGCAGCACCTCGCGCACCATGCCCGCGAGCCGGTAGCGCTGCAGCGCCGTCAGGGCCTGCAGGCGCGGCACGCCGGCCCAGTGCTCGGGCCAGGGCTGCTGGTGCAGGGCTTGCACGTGGCGCGCGAGCTGTTCCTTGTCGAGCACCATGCCGTACAGGCCGTGGCCGGCCGGCACCTGCAGGTCGAAGGGTTCTTCGCCACCGGCGAGCATGAGCTGCAGCCCGTGCGAGGGACGCCCCATGAAGCGCAGGCCGCCGTAGGCCTCGGGCACGGCCAGGCCCACCCAGACGCCTCCACGCCAGGGCCGGCAGCGCTGGTTGGTGGCGCAATTGGCCACCTCCTCGAACACTTGCAGGTCGTGGTCGAGCAGTTCGCGCACCTCACCTCGGAACGCACCCGGTGACGTTTGTTCGTACTGCTGCTCCCAGGCGTCCAGATTGCGGGCGTGGATGTCCACATCCTGCGTGCGTTTGACGCGGAAGCAGGCGGCGGCAGTGTCGGACTGCACCAACATGGCGTGCTCCTTGGGGCGTGGTTCCAGCCGGGAATGAGTATCAAGTTTCATGCCACCGGGCGTTCCGCAGGAAAACCCGCCCTGCGCTATCCCGAATCGGAAAAAATGCCGCCGCCAGCGCGCCGCTTGCCCAAACGGGATACCACCGCGCGCAGCGGAATGGACAAGATGCCAGCCGGGCTGCCCGAGCCGTTTCGGGCGTCATCCATCCTTGATGCGAGCAACAACATGTCAACAACTCCCAAGCAGGTATCGCGGGAACTCAAGCCCGTGCTGGGCGCTTTCTCCCTCTGGGGCATCGCCGTGGGCCTGGTGATTTCGGGCGAGTACTTCGGCTGGAGCTACGGCTGGGCCAGCGCGGGCACGCTGGGCTTCCTGGTGGCCACGATGTTCGTGGCGCTGATGTACACCACCTTCATCTTCAGCTTCACCGAGCTGTCCACCATGATCCCCCACGCCGGCGGGCCGTTCGCCTACGCGCGGCGCGCCTTCGGGCCCAACGGCGGCTTCATCGCGGGCTTCGCCACCCTGGTGGAGTTCGTGTTCGCCCCGCCGGCGATCTCGCTCGCCATCGGCGCCTACCTGGGGCTGCAGTTCCCCTCGCTGGACCCCAAGGTGGCGGCGCTGGGCGCCTACGTGATCTTCATCACCCTCAACGCGTTGGGCGTGGGCATTGCCGCCATGTTCGAGCTGGTGGTGACCCTGCTCGCCGTGGCCGAGCTGCTGGTATTTGCCGGCGTGGTCGCACCCGGCTGGTCGCTGGCCAACTTCACCGCCAACGGCTGGGCCGGTTCGAGTGAATTCACCATGGGCACCTGGGCCGGCATCTTCGCCTCCATCCCGTTCGCGATCTGGTTCTTCCTCGCCATCGAGGGCGCGGCCATGGCCGCCGAAGAGGCCAAGGAGCCGCGCCGCACCATCCCCATCGCCTACATCACCGGCATCCTCACACTGGTGGCGCTGGCCTTCCTGGTCATGATCATGGCCGGCGGCGTGGGCGACTGGACCAAGCTCTCCAACATCAACGACCCGCTGCCGCAGGCCATGAAGATGGTGGTGGGCGAGTCCAGCGGCTGGCTGCACATGCTGATCTGGATCGGTCTGTTCGGGTTGGTCGCCTCCTTCCACGGGATCATCCTGGGGTACTCTCGCCAGATGTTTGCGCTGGCCCGTGCCGGTTATCTGCCGGCTTACTTTGCCGTGGTGCATCCGCGTTTCAAAACGCCGGTGCGCGCGCTCGTGGGCGGCGGCGTGGTGGGTGTGATCGCGGTGTTCAGTGACCAGTGGGTCACCTTCGGCGGCCTGCCGCTCACCGCCAACATCGTCACCATGGCCGTGCTCGGCGCACTGGTGATGTACATCGTCTCCATGGCCTCGCTGTTCAAGTTGCGCAAGAGCGAGCCGCTGCTCGAGCGCCCCTACCGCGCGCCGTTCTACCCGCTGTTCCCGGCCATCGCGCTGGTCTGCGGCGTGGTTTGCCTGGCGGCGGTGGTGTACTTCAACGCCATGATCACCGTGCTCTTCCTGGCGCTCATGGCGCTGGCCTACCTGTACTTCTATCTCACCAGCGGACAGCGTGATGCAGCGCCGCTGGACGCGATGCTCGGCACCGTGGAATGAACCTGAGCGCAACGCTGGGAGGACGCAGCCACCACTTTGCCAGCTTGCGCGAGGTGATGGCCAAGGCCACGCCGCTGCGCTCGGGCGACTGCCTGGCGGGCGTGGCCGCCGCCACCGAGCAGGAGCGGGTGGCCGCGCGCTGGGTGCTGGCCGACGTGCCCCTGTCCACCTTCCTCAGCGAAGCGCTCATTCCCTACGAAGACGACGAAGTCACGCGGCTCATCATCGACAGCCACGACGCGCTGGCCTTCGCGCCCGTGGCCTCGCTCACCGTGGGCGGATTTCGCGACTGGCTGCTCTCGGCCCAGGCCACACCCGAGGTGCTGCGCGCGCTGGCCCCAGGACTCACGCCCGAGATGGTGGCCGCGGTGAGCAAGCTCATGCGCAACCAGGACCTGATGCTGGTGGCCAAACGCTGCGAGGTGGTCACGCGCTTTCGCAACACGCAGGGCCTGCGTGGCCACCTCTCGGTGCGCCTGCAGCCCAACCACCCGACCGACGACCCCGCCGGCATCGTGGCCAGCATGATCGACGGCCTGATGCACGGCGCCGGTGACGCCGTGATCGGCATCAACCCGGTGTCCGACAGCGTGCCCGACCTGGTGCGCCTGAACCACATATTGGCCGATGTGCTGGTGCGTGGCGAGATCCCGACCCAGACCTGCGTGCTCACCCACGTCACCAACACCATGCAGGCCATGGCGCATGGCGCGCCGGTGGACCTGGTGTTCCAGTCCATCGCCGGCACGCAGGCGGCCAACGCCTCGTTCGGCATCGACCTCGCGCTGCTCGACGAGGCCCACGCCATGGCGCAGGCGCTGGGGCGCGGCACGGTGGGGAACAACCTCATGTATTTCGAGACCGGCCAGGGCAGCGCGCTCTCGGCCAACGCCCACCACGGCCTGGACCAGCAGACCTGCGAGGCGCGCGCCTACGCGGTGGCGCGGCGCTACAAGCCGCTGCTGGTGAACACCGTGGTCGGCTTCATCGGGCCGGAGTACCTGTTTGATGGCAAGCAGATCACCCGCGCGGGGCTCGAAGACCACTTCTGCGGCAAGCTGCTGGGCCTGCCGATGGGCTGCGACATCTGCTACACCAACCACGCCGAGGCCGACAGCGACGACATGGACAACCTCATGGTGCTGCTGGCCACCGCGGGGCTGAACTTCCTGATAGGCGTGCCCGGCGCCGACGACATCATGCTGAATTACCAGAGCACCTCGTTCCACGACGCGCTGGTGCTGCGCGAGATGCTGGGCCTGAAGCGCGCGCCCGAGTTCGAGGCCTGGCTGCAGGGCGTAGGCCTGACCGACGCGCGTGGCCAGCTGCTGCCCGCGCCGCGCCAGCCGGCCCTGCCGTCTTCGCTGTGGACCCTGCCACTACCCGCATGACCACACCCAGCCGCGACCTCTGGGCGCACCTGCGCCAGCACACCCCGGCGCGCATCGCGCTCGGTCGCACCGGCGTGAGCCTGCCCACGCGCGAGGTGCTCGATTTCGCGCTCGCCCACGCGCAGGCGCGCGACGCCATCCACCTGGCGCTGGACACCGAGGCCTTGTGCGCGGACCTGCAGCAGCAGGGCTGGCCGTCGCCACCGCTGCTGCTGCACAGCCAGGCGCGCGATCGCCATGAATACCTGCTGCGCCCCGATCTCGGGCGGCGGCTGGACGCCGAGAGCGTGGCGCGGCTCGGGCCGCCCGGGGCCGATGGCCCCGATCTGGTGCTGGTGTTGGGCGACGGTCTCTCGGCCCTGGGCATCCAGCAGCACGGCGCGGCGCTGCTGGGCGCGATCCGCCGCACGCTCGACCCCGCGATCCGGCTTGGGCCGCTGGTGGTGGTGCGCCAGGCGCGGGTGGCGGTGGCCGACGAGGTGGGCGAGCGCCTGGGTGCCGCCGCGGTGGCCATGGTGGTGGGCGAGCGCCCCGGCCTGAGCTCGCCCGACAGCGTGGGCATCTACCTCACCCACGCACCGCGCGTGGGCTGCAGCGACGCGCAGCGCAACTGCATCTCCAACGTCCGCCCCGCCGGCCAGGACCTGGTCACCGCCGCGCGCCGCCTGGCCTGGCTCCTCGGCGAGAGCCGCCGCCTGGGCCTCACCGGTGTCGGGCTCAAGGACCACAGCGGCCTGCCGTTGACCGGTCTGCCCACCCCTGCAGGGAGTGTGCCGGGCTTAAACTGAAACTCACCAAACCCCATCGGGTTGAGTTTTTCTCAAGCGCCCATGCTCGACGCCCGCCAACTGGAGGCCCTCAACGCCGTGATCGAACACGGCGGTTTCGGCCCCGCCGCCAAGGCTCTTTCGCTCACGCTGGCGGCGGTCTCGCTGCGCATCAAGTCGCTCGAAGACACGCTGGGCCAGCGCCTGCTGGTGCGCGGCAAGCAGGTGCGCGCCACGCCGGCCGGCCAGGCGCTGCTGGGCCATGTGAAACAGGTGCGCCTGATGGAGGCCGATCTGCTCGACGGCTTGCAGGGCGGTGCGCAGCCCCGAAGCGGCTTGCGCTGGCAAAGCCTGGGCGTTGCCATCAACGCCGATTCGGTGGCCAGCTGGTTTTTGCCCGGCGTGGCCGCCTTGCTGCAGCGCCACCACCTGTTGCTGGAGATCCTGATCGACGACCAGGACCATACGCACGACGCCTTGAAAAGCGGCGACGTCATGGGCTGCGTGAGCACGCTGGCCACGGCGATGCGCGGCTGCGTCGCCGAACCGCTGGGCGTGATGCGCTACCGCTGTGTGGCCGCACCCGCCGTGGTGCAACGCTGCCGCACGCCGCGCGGCGCGGTGTCGGTGCACAAGCTGCTGGCGCAGCCGGCCATCATCTTCAACCGCAAGGACGCGTTGCAGGACGCGTTCCTCGAACAGCACTTCGGTCTGCGTCAGCCCAACTACCCACGCCACTTTGCGCCGGCGGTCGAGGCGTTTGAAACGGCCATCGAG
Source organism: Pseudomonadota bacterium (assembly GCA_040385485.1). Taxonomy (GTDB): domain Bacteria; phylum Pseudomonadota; class Gammaproteobacteria; order Burkholderiales; family Burkholderiaceae_C; genus Hydrogenophaga. The sequence goes on from JAZKHJ010000025.1 coordinate 80,762, forward strand.
CTCGGCCTGGGCTGGGGCATGGTGCCCGAGCAGCACCTGGTGCAGCGCCCCGGCCTGCAGGAAGTGCTGCCCGACGCGACCGTGGACGTGGTGCTTTACTGGCAGCACTGGGCGCACGAGTCGCTCTCGGCCCAACGGCTCACGGCGGCGGTGAAGGCTGCGGCGCGCGAGCACCTGCGGCCGATGGCGCAGCCCGCCTGAGGCGGGCCCGCCACCTCAGACGTGCGGCATCCGGCCGCCGCCAAACGACCAGTTCTCCCAGGTCGTTTCCTGGAAGCACACCATGACCTGCTCGGTCTGAACCCCGGCCGCCGCCAGCGATGCCATGAGGTGGGCGAGCAGGGCGCGCTTGACCTTCACGCTGCGGCCCGCTGACCACAGGATGTCGATCAGGGCGAAGTCCGGTGTGCGATCGCTGTCCAGGTCGGGGTAGCGCGGGTCGAAGCGGAAGTCCTCTTCGCTCAACGCCAGCACGCGCTGGAAACGGTCGGCCGGCGGCACGCCGGTGGACACCAGCGCCGCATGCACGGCATCGAGAATGCCGGCCTTGAGCGCCGGGGATGCGGATTGACGGACCGTGAGGGTGACGAGGGGCATGGCGTGCTCCCCGCGTCTCAGGCCGCCAGGGCCGGCGTGGCGCCAGCCCGGTGGTGCCGCAGCCGCGCCTGCAGGCGCTGCGTGCTGCGCGCCAGGCGGGCGCTCGCGTCGAGGCAGACGCGGTCCAGCACGGCGTCGGCGCCGCGCCAGAGTTCGTCGACGGCCTCGCGGCGCAGGTGCTCGGCGCCGCGGCGGGCGCTCGCATAGTCGTGGGGGTTGGGGCGGCTGGGCTGGCTCATGGCGATCTCCTGGGTCTGGGGGCGAGTGATTCACTGTATTGATGTGACCGCGAATCGGAAACGCCTTGAATTGCTCAATGGCTTTGCGTTTTTTGCAAAACCAGCACAATGCGGCCATGAAACTGGATCTGGACGACGCGGCCCTGTTCCTGCGCGTGGCCGAGCTGGGCTCGCTCTCGGCCGCGGCGCGTGAGCGCCACGCGCCGGTGAGCCTGGTCTCGCGCACGCTGGTGCGGCTCGAAGAGCGCTGCGGCGCGCGCCTGATGCACCGCAGCACCCACGGCCTGAGCCTGACCGACGAGGGCGACACCTTCGCGGCGCACGCGCGCCGCCTGCTCGACACGCGCGACGAACTGGCCGCGGCGTTCCGCCACAAGCGCGCCGGCCCGAGCGGCTGGGTGCGCCTGAGCGTGAGCCCGGTGCTGGCCGAGACCCTGATCGTGCCCAGCCTGCCGTCGCTGTACGAGGCGCACCCGCAATTGCAGCTGGAGGTGCTGGCCGACGACCGCATCAGCGACATGGCGCGCGACGGCGTGGACATCGCCATCCGCACCGGCGCAGTGCTGGGCGACAACCTGGTGGCGCGCCCGATCGCCGAACATGGCCGCCGGCTCTGCGCCGCGCCCGGCTACCTGGCCCGCTTCGGCACGCCCCGGCACCCGGACGAACTGGTGTCGCACCGCCTGATCACCAGCAGCGCCAGCCCAGGGATCAACCGCTGGCCCTGGGCCGCCCGCGCGGGCCAGCCCAAGGGTGCGGTGTTTCTCGCCCAAGGCCACACGCGCACCGACAACTCGGCCATCCTGCTCTCGCTGGCGCTGCGCGGCGTGGGCATCGCGCGCCTGAACGACCTGCTGTCCGCACCGCACATGGCACGCGGCGAACTGGTGCCCGTGCTCGACGACTGGTTCGACCACAGCCGCATCCCGATTTACGCCGTGATGCTGGCCGAGCGCCACCGCCTGCCCAAGCTGCGCGCCTGCATCGACCACTGGGCGCAATGGCTGTCGCAGCCCCCCGCCTAAAATCCCCTCTCTATGCTCAAGATCAAACAGGAATTGCTCGACGGCCTGGCCGCCGAGCTCGACACACTTTTGTCCGGCGCGGGCGCGCGCGCTGCGTTCGAGTCGCCCAAGGTGGCGGCGCACGGCGATTTCGCCAGCACCGCGGCCATGCAGCTGGCCAAACCGCTCAAGCTCAATCCGCGCCAGTTGGCCGATACCTTGCGCGCAGCGCTGCTGGCTCGCCCGGAATACGCGCAGTGGGTGTCCGACATCGACATCGCCGGCCCCGGCTTCATCAACATCCGCCTCAGACCCGCGGCCAAACAGCAGATCGTGCGCGAGGTGCTGGCCTCGGGTGCCCGTTTCGGCATTGCCGAGCCCAATGGCCAGAAGTTGATGGTGGAGTTTGTGTCGGCCAACCCGACTGGCCCGCTGCACGTGGGGCACGGCCGCCAGGCCGCTCTGGGAGACGCGATCTGCAGCCTGTTCCAGACCCAGGGCTGGAGCGTGCACCGGGAGTTCTATTACAACGACGCCGGGGTGCAGATCGCCACGCTGGGCACCTCCACCCACCTGCGCGCGAAGGGCTTCAAGCCGGGGGACCCGCAGTGGCCCGAGAACGCCTACAACGGCGACTACATCGCCGACATCGCGGCCGACTTTCTGGCGAAGAAAACGGTGAAGGCCGATGACCGCGAGTTCACCGCCAGCGGCGACATCAACGACCTCGATGGCATGCGCCAGTTTGCCGTGGCCTACCTGCGCCACGAACAAGACCTGGACCTGCAGGCCTTCGCGGTGAAGTTCGACCACTACTACCTGGAGTCCAGCCTGTACACCAGCGGGCGGGTTGAGGCCACGGTGCAGAAACTCATCGACGCCGGCAAGACCTACGAACAGGACGGCGCGCTGTGGCTCAAAAGCACCGACTACGGGGACGACAAGGACCGCGTGATGCGCAAGTCCGATGGGTCCTTCACCTACTTCGTGCCAGACGTGGCGTACCACATCAGCAAGTGGGAGCGCGGCTTCACCAAGGTCATCAACATCCAGGGCACCGACCACCACGGCACGATTGCCCGCGTGCGCGCCGGCCTGCAGGCGGCCAACGTGGGCATCCCGGAGGGCTACCCCGACTACGTGCTGCACACCATGGTGCGCGTGGTCAAGGGTGGCGAAGAAGTCAAGATCAGCAAGCGCGCCGGCAGCTACGTGACGCTGCGCGACCTGATCGAATGGACCAGCAAGGACGCGGTGCGCTTCTTCCTGCTCTCGCGCAAGCCCGACACCGAATACACCTTCGACGTGGACCTGGCGGTGCAGAAGAACAACGACAACCCGGTCTATTACGTGCAGTACGCGCACGCGCGCATCTGCTCGGTGCTGGCCAGCTGGGGCGGCGATGTGGCCACACTGAAAGACGCCGACCTGTCCGCGCTTGACAGCGCGCCGGCCCAGGCCCTGATGCTGCTGCTGGCCAAATACCCCGCCATGCTGAGCGACGCCGCGCGCGACCTCGCACCGCACGACGTGACCTTCTACCTGCGCGAGCTGGCCGCGAGTTACCACAGCTACTACGACGCCGAGCGCATCCTGGTCGACGACGCCGTGGTGAAGACGGCGCGCCTGGCCTTGGTCGCGGCCACCGCGCAGGTGTTGCACAATGGTTTGGCAGTGCTGGGCGTGAGTGCCCCGCAGAAAATGTGATGGCGAAACAAGCGATGAAAAAGAAACCTGTGCAATCCCGGAATTCGCTCGGCGGCACCTTGATCGGCCTCGTGGTGGGCCTGCTGGTGGGGCTGGGCATTGCGCTCGCGGTGGCGGTCTACGTCACGCGCGTGCCGATCCCGTTTGTCGACCGCAACGTGTCGCGCAACGCCGGCCAGGACGCGCTTGAAACCGAACGCAACAAAGGCTGGAACCCCAACAAGATGCTCAACGGTGAGACCGCCCCGGCGGCGGTGCCGGCCCCTGCGGCCGCAGGGGCGATCGTGGTGCCGCCGGCCGACGGCAAGGGTCTCCCGCCCGTGCCCGCAGCCGCAAGCAAGCCGGCCGCCGATCCCCTGGGCGAACTGGCGCAATCCAGGCTGGGCACGCCACCGGCCGCCGCGCCCGCGGGCACACCTCCCGCAGCCGCGCCCGCGCCCGGCGCGGATCCGTTCACCTATTTCGTGCAGGCCGGCGCATTCCGTTCGCCTGAAGACGCCGAAACGCAACGTGCCAAGCTCGCCATGCTGGGCATCAACGCCGATGTGACCGAGCGCGAACAATCTGGCCGAACCGTCTACCGCGTGCGCGTGGGCCCGTTCAATCAGAAGGCGCTGGCCGACCTCACGCAGGAACAGCTGGCCGCCAATGGCGTTGAAGCTGCGCTGGTGCGCGTCCAGCGCTGACACGCGCGCAGGCGGGCCGGGAACTTTCAGCGCACTGCCTGCCCCCAAGCTAGCCTCATCAAGGAGTCTGATTTCATGCAACGTCGCGATTTTTCCCGATCCCTGCTGGCCGCTGGCACCTCAGCCCTGGCCGTCACCGGTGGCCTGACGCTCACCCCTGCGCTGGCCCAGCGCGTGGCGCCCAAGGAAGGCACCGATTTCGTTCGCCTGAGTCGCCCCGCGCCCGTGGAGAGCCCGGCCAGCCAGGTCGAGGTTGTCGAATTCTTCGCCTACAGCTGCGTCCACTGCTTCAATTTCGAGCCCGCGTTCGACGAATGGATGAAGAAGAAGCCGGCCAATGTGAACGTGCGGCGCATGCCGGTGGCCTTCAGCCCCGCTTTTGTTCCCATGCAACGCCTGTACTTCACCCTGGAAGCCATGAAGCTGGTGGACCGGTTGCACACCAAGGTGTTCCAGGCGATTCATGTGGACCGTCAGCAACTCACCACCCAGCCTGTCATCACCGCCTGGATCGAGAAACAGGGTGGCGTGGACATGGCCCGCTTCAACGAGATCTACAACGGTGCAGCAGTCGGCCTGGCCGCCAAGGCCACCCAGTTGCAGGAGGCCTACCAGGTCGAGGGCACACCTTCGTTGGGCGTTGCCGGCCGCTACTACGTCAATGGTCAGGGCTCCCGTACCCTGGTGGTGGCCGACGCCTTGATCGTCGAGGCAGCGCGCAAGGCCTGAGCCCCGTCACGTCAAAAAAGAAGGCCCGCATCTGGCGGGCTTTCTCTTTGGGCGGCTTGGGGTCGAGGTGAGGCTGACTCCCCGACATTCATGAATTCATGTGAGAAAAGAGTCGGTAAAGGGGGCGCTCGGGCCCGTTCAACCTGCATCCGGTCGTTACAATGAATGCAAGTTTCGTGCCCTAAAACCCCATGCATTCCACCTTGCCCCACCTCTCCTTCCGCCGGTCGTTCTGGCCGAGCGCCTGCCTGGCGGTGGGTCTGCTCCTGACCGGTGCAGTGCAGGCCGAAAAGGCCGATCGCAATCTGCCGCTCAATGCCGAGGCCGATGCCTTGCGTTACGACGACGCGCGCCAGACCAGCATCTTCACGGGCAACGTGGTCATCACCAAGGGCACCATCATCATCCGGGGCGCCAAGGTGGAGGTGCGCCAGGACGCCCAGGGCAACCAGTTCGGCATCGTCAACGGCAGCCCCGGGTTTTTCCGCCAGAAGCGCGACGGTGTGGACGAGTTCATTGAAGGCACGGCCCTGCGCATCGAATACGACAGCCAGGCCGACACCGTGCGTTTCGTCGGCGATGCGATTCTCAAGCGCTTCAAAGGCACCGAGCTCAATGACGAAACCACCGGCAGCGTGATCGTCTACAACAACACCACGGATGTCTTCACGGTGGACGGCGGCGTGGCCAACCGCACCGCCAACAACCCCACCGGACGCGTGCGCGCCATGCTCACGCCCGTGCCCAAAGAGGGCGCCCCCGCCCCCCGGCCAGCGCCGCCGGCCAAGCTTCGACCCAGCAACCAGCTTGGCGAGGGCCAGCAGTGACGGCGATGCCCTCGGCACAGGCCTTGAGCCCGGGCAAGCGCGCAGCGCCCGCTCCCGATCCCAGCCGGCTGGAGGCCCAGGGCCTGCAGAAGGCCTACGGCAGCCGCAAGGTGGTCAAGGACGTGTCGCTTGCGGTCTTCAAGGGTGAAGTCGTCGGCCTCCTGGGCCCCAATGGCGCGGGCAAAACCACCTCTTTCTATATGTTGGTCGGCCTGCTGCGCTCGGACGCCGGGCAGATCCTGCTCGACGGCCAGGCCATCCAGGACCTGCCCATCCACCGCCGCGCGCGCCTGGGCCTGGGCTACCTGCCACAGGAAGCCTCGATCTTCCGCAAGCTCAACGTGGCCGACAATGTGCGCGCCGTGCTGGAGTTGCAGGAGGACGAGGCTGGCAAGACCCTGAGCAAGGCGGCGATCGAGGCCCGCCTCGACGAGTTGCTCAAGGACCTGCACGTGGACCACCTGCGCGATTCGCCAGCACCCGCGCTCTCGGGCGGTGAGCGCCGCCGGGTCGAGATCGCCCGCGCTCTGGCCACCAACCCGCGCTTCATCCTGCTCGACGAGCCCTTCGCCGGCATCGATCCGATCGCCGTGATCGAGATCCAGCGCATCATCGGTTTCCTCAAGTCGCGCGGCATCGGCGTGCTCATCACCGACCACAACGTGCGCGAGACCCTGGGCATCTGCGACCGCGCCTACATCATCAACGACGGCCACGTGCTCACCAGCGGCACGCCAGCGGAGATCGTGGAAAACGCCGACGTGCGCCGCGTTTATCTCGGCGAACACTTCAGGATGTGAGGCCGTGAAACAAGGCCTGTCACTCCGCGTCTCGCAGCACCTGGCGCTCACACCCCAGCTGCAGCAGTCCATCCGCCTGCTGCAACTCTCCACGCTGGAGATGGCGCAGGAGGTCGAGCAGATGCTCGACGAAAACCCGTTCCTCGAACGCTCCGAAGACCTCGCCGAGCGCGAAGCCTTTGGTCTGGAGCAGACCGACGTGCCGGTGAGCGCGGGCGAGCAGATCGCCGAGGCCGCGCTGCCCGAGTCGCCCGGCCCCATGCTCTCCAGCACCGAATCGAGCAGCAGCAGCAGCACCAGCAGCGAGACCGGCGAAGGCGATGCCATCGAGGGCAAGCTCGACGGCGCCACGCCGGTGGAAGAAAGCTGGGAGGGCGACGGCACGGTGGAGATGGCGCCGGATGACAGCGAATGGGGCGGTGACGCACCCGCGCGCAACAACAATTCATCAGGCGACGACGACACCGCCAGCGCAGCCGACCTGGCCCGCGCCCACATCAGCCTGCAAGACCACCTGCACGACCAGGCCCGCTGCCTGCGCCTGTCGGACGAAGACCGCGCCGCGCTGTATTTCCTGATCGAGTCGCTCAGCGACGACGGCTACATCGAAGACACCCTGGCCGAACTGGCTGCGGCCTGGCAGGCCCTGTCGGGTCCGATGGAAACCGACGACCCCAACGAAGGTCTGGAAGAGCGCGAAGCGCTGGAACAGCGCCTGACCATGGCCTTGCAACTGCTGCAGCACATGGAGCCCGCCGGGGTGGGCGCGCGCAACCTCGCCGAATGCCTGCGCCTGCAGATCCTGGAAATGCGCAACACGCCCGAGGCTCGCGCGGCCCTGGCCATCTGCGGTCAGTCCATGGAGCTGGTGGCCAAGCGCGATGTGAAGCGCCTGTGCAATCTGTGCGGCCTGGACGACGAAACGGTGCGCGCCGCGCTCGGTCTCGTTGCCCGGCTGGAGCCCAAACCGGGTCGCCGCTTCGTGGACGTGGAGCGCAACGTGGTCGTGCCCGACGTGCTGGTCACGCGCGCCGGCCGCGGCTTCAAGGTGCTGCTCAACCCCGAGGTGATGCCGCGGCTGCGCGTGCACGATGTGTACGCCAGCGCCATGCGCCAGAACCGCGGCGGGCGCGACAATGGCGGCGAGGCCGGGCACGCGGCCATGCAGCAGCGCCTGCAGGAAGCGCGCTGGTTCATCAAGAACATCCAGCAGCGCTTCGACACCATCCTGCGCGTCTCCAGCGCCATCGTCGAGCGCCAGCGCAATTTCTTCATGCACGGCGAGCTCGCCATGCGCCCGCTGGTGCTGCGCGAGATCGCCGACGAGCTCGGCCTGCACGAGTCCACCATCAGCCGCGTGACCACCGCCAAGTACATGTCCACGCCCTTCGGCACCTACGAACTCAAGTACTTCTTCGGTTCGTCGCTGGGCACCGAAACCGGTGGCAATGCGTCGAGCACGGCGGTGCGCGCGCTGCTCAAGCAGTTCATCTCGGCCGAGGAGCCGGCCAAACCGCTGTCGGACAACCAGCTCTCCGACCTGCTGCGCGAGCAGGGCATCGAGTGCGCGCGGCGCACCGTGGCCAAGTATCGAGAAGCCTTGCGTATCGCGCCTGCGAACCTTAGAAAATCGCTTTGAACCAGTTACAAGTTTTCCTTCCCTGCGCCGCCGGCGTGGAGGACATGCTCGCCGCCGAGGTGAAACGCATCACCGGCGTGGACGCGCCGCACAAGGCGCGCGGCGGCGTGGCGCTCAACGCCTCGTGGCGCGACGCCATGCGCCTGAACCTGCACAGCCGCCTCACGCAGCGTGTGCTGGTGCAACTCTGGCATGGCGAATACCGCAGCGAACAGGACCTCTACCACGCCGCCAGTGACGTGGCCTGGGAGATCTGGTTCACGCCGGCGCAGACCATCAAGGTCGAGATCACCGCGCAGCACAGCCCGCTGACCAGCCTGAACTTCGCCGCGCTGAAGGTGAAAGACGCGATCTGCGACCGCTTCCGCGAGAAGCGTGGCGAGCGCCCCAGCGTCAACACCACCTGGCCCGACGTGCGCATCTACGTGCACCTGACCACCGACACGGTGAGCCTGTACATCGACACCTCGGGCGAACCGCTGTTCAAGCGCGGCTGGCGCGAAGACAAGGGCGATGCGCCACTGAAGGAAACCTTGGCCGCGGCCATGATCGCCGCCACGGGCTGGGATGCCTGTGCCGACCAGCCGCTGGACGAGATCGTGCCGCTGTACGACCCTTGCTGCGGCAGCGGCACGGTGGTGATCGAGGCCGCGCAGATCGCGCTCAACATCGCGCCCGGCCTGCTGCGCCGCTTCGCCTTCGAGAAGCTGCTGCCGTTCCAGCCGCACGTGTGGCAACCCATCCTGGAAGACGCCGAGCGCCAGCAGCGCGAGTGGCCCGAAGGCCACGCGCCCATCGTCTTCGGCAGCGACGTGTCATTCCGCATGGTCGACTTCGCGCAGCGCAACGCCGAGCGCGCGGGTGTTGCCCATGCCATCGAGCTGCGCGGCGGCGACGCCCTGCAGCGCATGCCGCCCAGTGACCGGCCCGGCGTGATGCTGCTCAACCCGCCGTATGGCGAACGCATTGCCGCCGCCGGCGTGGCGGGTCAGAGTTCGGAAGACCGCGCCAGCGCGCGAGCCCAGCGCGCTGCGCCGCGCGAGCCGCGCACGTTCACGGTCGGCAAGGCGGCGCCGCCCGCGCCCGGACTCGGCAGGGAAAGTGCGCAAATGCCTGATGGCGGCGACGGCAGCGACTTCTTCAACCAGCTCGCCGCCCACTGGAAGAGCCACTACGCCGGCTGGACCGCCTGGCTGCTCACGCCCGATCTCAAGCTGCCCGGCAAGATGCGCTTCAAGGAATCGCGCCGCGTGCCCCTGTGGAACGGCCCGATCGAATGCCGCCTGTTCCGCTTCGACTTGACGGCACGCAAGCCGCGGCCCGAGCCCGACGCAGAGGACTGAGCGTGGCCGAGGTGCCCGACACCACCGACATGCTGGTGCTCGACACCAACATCGCACTCGACCTTTTCGTTTTCCAGGATCCGGCCACCGCGCCGCTGCGCAAGGCGCTGGAGCGCACGCCCGGCGAATGGCTGGCCACCGCCGCGATGCGTGAGGAGCTCGTGCGCGTGCTGGCCTACCCGCAGATCGCGCGCCGCCTGAGCGCGCAGGCCCGGCCCGCGCAGGATGTGCTCGACGCCTTCGACCGCTGCACACGCCTCGTGCCTGACGCACCCAAGGCGGCCTACACCTGCAAAGACCCTGACGACCAGAAGTTCATCGACCTCGCAACGGCCCACCGCGCCACACTGGTCAGCAAGGACGACGCGGTGTTGTGCATGGCCAGGCGGCTGGCGCGCGTGGGCGTCAACGTCTGTCGAGAGTGGAGTCCCAGCCATGTGGAGTGAAATTCGCCTGCTGTCGCTCGTCGTCTGCGCCTTGTGCAGCGCCACTGCCTGGGCCATCCCGCGCTGCGAACTCAATGGTGAAAGCGTGAGCCCCTACAACGGCAACACCACCGCTGGCAAGAGCGGCCTGATGCGCTGCGTCGACGACGATGGCCAGGTGCGCCGCCTGGACCAGACGCTTCGTGATGGCCGCATCCATGGACCGGTGGTGATGGAGTTGGCCGACGGCGAGCGCCGCGAGTACAGCGTCAACGAACGCGGCAACCGCGACGGCCTGGCGCGCACGTTCGATGGCAAGGGCAGGCTGCGCAAGGAAGAGAACCTGGAAGACGGCAGTGCCGTGGGCGTGCAGAAAAACTTTGCCGAAGCCGGGCACCTGCAGGAACTGCATTTCGCCGCCGGGCGGCGCACCGTGCTCACCATCGCCTGGCTGGCCGATGGCCGCCTGACCGAGCTGCGCTGCGCCGCCGTGACGCTGGTGCCGCAAGACCGCGAGGTGTGTGGTCACGCTGGCCGCGCCAGCGACGTCACGCTGTACCGCGAAGCGGGCCAGCCCGCGGGCACGGTGAGCTACCTGAAAGGCCAGCTGCAGCGCCTGACTGTGCTGGACCGCGAAGGTCGACTCGTGCGCACCGAAGAGCTCAAGGAGGGACGGCGCATCAAGCGGGTGTTCTACCCATCGGGCAAGCCACGCTCGGAGGCCGACTTCATCGAACGCGACCCCAACAGCCGCGAGGGCCGCGAAGGGGTCGCGCGCGAGTGGGCCGAGAGCGGACAACTCACCCAGGAAACCACCTGGGCGGACGGCTTTGAGCAGCGCATCCACCAGTGGTACCTGAACGGCAAGCAGAAGCTGCGCCAGCAGATTCGGCGCGACGGTCGGAACCAGGAGCGCACCACCGAGAGTTTCTGGGACAACGGTCTGCCCGCGGCGATGAACAACGAGCGCAACGGCCGGCTGCAAGGCTGGCAGAAATACTTCACCGAAGCGGGTGTGCTCGCGCGCGAAGATGAGCACGGCGAGCGCGGCGTGTTGCTGCGACGCAAGCACTACAGCGTGCAAGGTGTGTTCGAGCGCGAGGAGCGATTCCTGGAAGACGGTTCGCGCATCTGAACTGCGACGTTCGGGGTTGCAACAACACGGGGAGCGCAACATGGTCATTCGCGTGGTTCGGCTGGGCAGCGAGAGGGTGGTGGGCGAAGGCACCCGCATCGGCACCGTGCGACGCCCGCCGCGCGGCGTGCCCAAGACAGCGTTCGCCTCGGGCAACTGGTACGACGTGTGGTACCCCAACCTCGCGCCCAGCGTGGAGACCATGAAGCTTGGCCAGGAGGCCCGCACGCCTGCGCAGTGGCTGGCCTTCACGCGCAAGTACCGCGCGGAGATGGCCGCCCCCGAGAACGCGCGCAACATCGAACTGCTCACGACGCTCTCACACCAGACGGATTTTTCCCTGGGCTGCTATTGCGAAGACGAATCGCGCTGCCACCGCTCGGTGCTGCGCGAACTGCTGCTGGAGAAAGGCGCGAGGGTGGAGCCATGAGCATGACCGACCTTCTGGTTCTCTGCAACGCGCCGGGCGCGGCCACGGGCGTGCTTGCAGCAAGTCGCAGACCGGGTGGATGGGCGTTGCGCCATGGAGGTTTCCCCCTGTAGTCGGCACGCCACGTGCCTCGAATTCTCCATGCGCTGTCTCTACACTCGCAAGCTCCAACAACCAGGGGGCTTCCCATGATTCGCAATTCAGTTCTCGTTGCAGGCGCGTTTGCGCTCACCGGCTGCGCTTCGGTGATCAATGACGTGACCCACCCGATGAAGATCGAGACCAAGACCTCGGCGGGCAATGTCATTGCGGGTGCAGAGTGCAAGCTCAGCAACGACTACGGTGTCTTCCCGGCCAAGTCGGGCGACACCGTGCAGGTGCGCCGCTCCAGCAAGGACCTGGACATCGTGTGCAAGGACCCAGCCAATCCCGATGCCGTGGCCAAGGCCATTTCGCGCGCCAACGGCGGCATGTTCGGCAACATCCTGCTGGGCGGGGGCATCGGCGCGATCATCGATCACAACAAGGGTACGGCCTACTCCTACCCGATCTGGGTGCAACTGGTGTTCGGCAAGTCGCTGGTGTTTGATCGTTCGACCGAAAAGGAAGGTGTGCCCACGACGGGCACCGAGGCGCCCTCCACCACGGCCAGCAAGTAAGCGCCGTTCAGCCCAACCCAAACCGGTCCGCATGCGCCTGCGGCCAGTAGATGGTGAACACCGCGTGCTGGCCGGTCAGGTCGTGCAGCAGGGCGCCGGGCAGGGTTTCGGGCAGCAGGTTGGCGAGCAGGCGCACCTCGTTCTGGTTGACGCGGCGCACCAGGTGGTGGGCGGTGATCTCGCCGGGGTGTTGCAGGCCGGCGGCCTGGATGAGTTCTTGCAGCGCCATCAGCGTGCGCTGGTGGAATTGGTGCACGCGCTCGGCCTTGTCGGGCACCACCAGCGCCTGCTGGCGCACCGGGTCTTGTGTGGTCACGCCGGTGGGGCACTGGCCCGTGTGGCAGCTCTGGGCCTGGATGCAGCCCAGCGCAAACATGAAGCCGCGTGCGCTGTTGCACCAGTCGGCACCGATGGCCATGGCGCGCACGATGTCGAAGGCGCTGATCACCTTGCCCGCGCAACCGATCTTGATGCGGTCGCGCAGGTTCACCCCCACCAGCGTGTTGTGCACCAGGCGCAGGCCTTCCTGCAGCGGTGCGCCCACGTGGTCGGTGAATTCGAGCGGCGCTGCACCGGTGCCTCCCTCGGCGCCATCAACCACGATGAAGTCGGGCGTGATGCCGGTGACCAGCATGGCCTTGACGATGGCGAACCACTCCCACGGGTGGCCGATGCACAGCTTGAAGCCCACCGGCTTGCCGCCGGAGAGTTCACGCAGCCGGACGATGAAATGCATGAGTTCGATCGGCGTGGCAAACGCGCTGTGAGCGGCGGGTGAGATGCAGTCCTGGCCGGCGATCACGCCGCGCGCAGCCGCGATCTCGGGCGTGACCTTCGGCCCGGGCAACACACCACCATGCCCGGGCTTGGCGCCCTGGCTGAGCTTGATCTCAACCATCTTCACCTGCGGGTCCATCGCATTGGCCTTGAAGCGGTCGGGGCTGAAGTGGCCGTTCTCGTCGCGGCAGCCAAAGTAGCCCGAACCGACTTCCCAGATCAGGTCGCCACCGTGCAACCGGTGGTAGGCGGAGATCGAACCCTCGCCGGTGTCGTGCGCGAAGCCGCCGCGTTTGGCACCGGCGTTGAGTGCCTGGATCGCGTTGGCCGAGAGAGCGCCGAAGCTCATGGCCGAGATGTTGAACACGCTGGCCTCATACGGCTGCGTGCAGCCCGGCCCGCCGATGGTGAGGCGAAAGTCGTGCGAGGCAATCAGGCTGGGCGCCATCGAGTGATTCAGCCACTCGTGGCCGGTGGCGTTCTGATCTACCTGCGTGCCAAAGGGGCGCTTGTCGGTCTCGCCCTTGGCGCGTGCGTAGGCCAGGCTTCGCTGGCTGCGCGAGAACGGTGTGGTTTCGTTGTCGCTTTCCAGAAAGTACTGGCGGATCTCGGGGCGGATCTTCTCCAGCATGAAGCGCAGGTGGCCGATGACGGGGTAGTTGCGCAGCACCGAGCTTTTTGTCTGCCGCAGGTCGTGGATGCCCAGCGCCGAGAGGCCTGCGAACACCAGGAACCAGAAGCCACCGATGCCGAACGCGATCAGCGTGAACAGACTCAGCAGTGCCAGCACCACACACAGGCCAAGCGCGGTGTAGCGCACGGGGTACAGGGCGTTGAGGCGATCGAGCATGTGTGTGGGGAGATGAAAGGAGGGTGTACGGGCAAATTAGTGCGGAAGCGGTATTGGTACGGTGTTGAGCGGATTGAAAAATGGCCATCTTCGCACTCCCGGCCGTCGATCGGCCCTGAAGGTGGCGCACTTTTTCCTCTCTCTCCGGGGGATCGGCCCACTTTCCACCCACTTGGTTGGCCGTCCATGCACTCTGCTCTGTACTCCTCCTGGCTCCTGATGACCGCCTTGCTGGCCATGCCTGGCATGGCGACTGCTCAGCCGGTGCCCGATGCCGGGCAGATCCAGCGCGAGGTCTTGCCACGGCCCACGGCGCCGGTGCCCTTGGCGCCACCCATCGGCATCCGTGAACCCGCCAGCGGTGCGAGCGCCGCGGGCGGCGCGAGGTTCGCGGTCACGGCCGTGGTCCTGCGGGGCAACACGGTGTTGTCCACCGACGAACTGCTCGCGTTGGTGGCCGACCTGCCCGGCCCCGGGCGCGCCCTGGCTGATGTGCAAGCCGCCGCGTGGCGCATCACGGCCCACTACCGCGCACAAGGCTACCCGGTGGCGCGCGCCTTCGTGCCGGCGCAAGACGTCACCGCCGGCGAGGTGCGCATCGACGTGTTCGAAGGCCGCATCGACCGCGTGGAGCTGCAAAACAGCACCCGCCTGAGCGATGCGGCCCTGTCCGCCACGCTGGGTGGGGTGCAGGCCGGCGAGGTCATCGCCACCGCACCCATCGAGCGCGCCCTGCTGCAGTGGAACAGCATGCCGGGTGTGGGCGCGGCGCGCGCCACCCTGCAGCCCGGCGAGCGCGTGGGCACCTCGCGCCTGGGCCTCGAGTTCGATGCCGCGCCGCTGGCACAGGGCAGCGTGGCGCTGGACAACCACGGCAGCAGCTACACCGGCCGCGCCCGCCTGGCCGGCTTGTTGCAGATCAACAGCCCGCTGGGTCTGGGCGATCAGCTCGGTCTGGCGGCTCTCACCAGCGGCCGCGGCCTGCGCCATGGCCGCATCGTCTACGAGCTGCCGATAGCCAGCGCCGGCACGCGCGCCGGCCTGGCGCACCAGGAAACGCGCTACCGCCTGGGCGGTGATTTCGCCGCACTGCAAGCCAGCGGCCGAGCCCGGAGCAGCCGCGCTTTCGTGAGCCACCCGTTCGTGCTCACACCCACAAGCCGCATCAGCGCCACGCTGACCGCTGCCGACCAGTCGCTGCACGACCGGGTCGATGCGGTCGCGGTGGTCACCGACAAATCGCTGGCAACGATCAGCGGCGCCTTGCGCGGCAGCTGGAACGATCTGGCCGGCGAGCGCCTGTCCACCGCCGATCTACAGATCGTGAGCGGCCGCCTGCGCATCCAGAGCCCGGCCGCCGCCGCGCAGGACGCCGGCACGGCGCGCACGCAGGGCCACTTCACCCGTTGGGAATGGGAGCTCAGCCACCTGCAGCGCGTGGCCACGCATTCGCAGATCTTCGTGGCCCACGCCGGCCAGCGCGCCAGCCGCAACCTCGACAGCGCCGAGAAGTTCACCATCGGCGGCCCGCGCGCGGTGCGCGCCTACGCCAGCGGTGAGGCCAGTGGCGACGAGGCCGATCGCCTGACCCTGGAGTGGCGGCAAAGCCTCTCGCCCGCGCTGCAGGGCGTCGTGTTCTACGACATCGGACGCGTGGTCTACAACCGCAAACCCTTCGATCCCGGCGCCGCCACCCACCGCACGCTCTCGGGCGCAGGCATTGGCCTGAACGCCGAATGGTCTGTCGCAGGCATGCCGCTGGGCCTGCAAACCACGCTGGCCTGGCCGCTGCTCGGACGCCCGACGCTGGGCGACAAACCCACGCTATGGCTCACCCTGAACGCGCGTTTCTGAACCTCTTCTTGGAGCGCACCTTGCCCTGCGTTTCTTTGCCTCACCGTCTCAACCGAAAGCCCCCACCATGAACCGCACCCATCGCCTCGTCTGGAACACGGCCCGCAGTGCCTGGCAAGCCGTGAGCGAAACCGCTGCCGCGCGCGGTCCGGGCGGGGGCCTGCGAAGGACAGCGTGCCGCCAGGCCCGCGGGCTGGCCACGCTGGCGCTGGCCTGCGCCGGCACAGCCGCCATGGCCGGCCCGCAAGGCGGGCAGGTCACGCTGGGCAGCGCCAGCGTGGCGCAATCAGGCAGCACCACCACCGTCACCCAGACCAGCGCTCAGACCGCCATCGACTGGCACAGTTTCAGCGTGGGCGCAGGTGAAACCGTGCGCTTCATACAGCCTGGCGCGCAATCGGTGGCGCTCAACCGCGTGCTCGGCACCGAGCCCAGCCACATCCTGGGCCGGCTCAGCGCCAACGGCCAGGTGTTCCTGCTCAACCCCAATGGCGTGCTGTTCGGCACCAGCGCGCGGGTGGACGTCGGCGGCCTGGTGGCCAGCACGCTGTCGCTGTCCAATGAAGACTTCGCCGCCGGGCGTCTGCAACTCAAAGGCACCAGCACTGGCAGCGTGAGCAACGCCGGGCAGATCACCACCGCTGAAGGCGGTTACGTGGTGCTGGCCGCGCCGCAGGTGCACAACAGCGGCAGCATCACCACGCGCCTGGGGCAGACCGCCCTGGCCGCCGGCGAACACGTCACGCTGCATCTGCAGGGCGGTGGCCTCCTGGGCTACCGCATCGAGCGCGGCGCGCTGCAGGCGTTGGTCGAGCAGGCCGGCCACATCAGCGCCGACGGCGGCACCATCCTCATCGAAGCCAAGGCGCTGGACGCGCTGGCCAGCGCGGTCGTCAACCACAGCGGCATCAGCCAGGCGCGTACCGTGCAGCAGCGCGATGGCCGCATCGTGCTGCTGGGCGACATGGCCGTGGGCCGCACCCACGTGGACGGCACGCTGGACGCCTCGGCCCCCGAAGGCGGCAACGGCGGTTTCATCGAAACCAGCGCGGCCACCGTGACGGTGGCCGACAGCGCGCGCATCACGACGCAGGCCACCGGCACGGGCCGGAGCGGCACCTGGCTCATCGACCCGACCGATTTCACCATCGGCACCGCGGACGGCGGCAGCAGCATCAGCGCCAGCACCTTGCAGGCGAACCTGGCGACAACGGACGTGACGCTGCAGACGGCGCCCGGTGGCACGCAGGCCGGGGACATCAACGTCAATGCTGCGGTGAGCTGGAGCGCCCACACGCTCACACTGAACGCGGTCAACAACATCAACATCAACGCGGTGATGACCGCGAGCGGCACTGCGGGGCTGGCACTGAACCACGGGGGCACCAACGGCAGTGCAGCCGCGACGCCCGCGGCGGGCTCCAGCGTGAACGCGGCGCTCAGCGGCAGCGGCTTCACCGGGCGGGTGGACTTCACCGGCACGGGCAACAGCCTGAGCATCAACGGCACGCCCTACACCCTTATCAGCGACATCACGGCGCTGCAGGCCATCGGCAGCGGCGACCTCGCCGGCCAGTACGCGCTGGGTCGTGACATCTACGCCAGCGCGACGAGAAGTTGGAACGACGGTGCGGGGTTCGCGCCGATCGGCACGGAGCTGTTGCCCTTCACCGGCACACTGGAGGGGCTGGGCCACGCCGTGAGCGGGCTGTACATCCATCGCACAGCCCGCTCGAACGGGACGGGCCTGTTTGGTGTCACAAGCGGCGGCACGGTTCGCAACATCGGGGTCGCAGGCGGCGCTGTCGTTGGCTTAAATGAAGTTGGCGCTCTGGTTGGCTCTCAAGGGAGCGGCACCAAGATCAGCAACGCCTACGCGACGGCCACCGTGTCGGGCGAGTCCTCAGTTGGAGGCCTGGTTGGCTATGCAGAGGACAGCAGCATCAGCAATGTCTACGCAACGGGCGCGGTTTCGGCGAGCTCCATCCGTGCTGGCGGTCTGGTCGGCTTTCTGTACAGCAGCATTGTCACCAACGCCTTCGCCACCGGTAGCGTGTCAGGCTCATCGCAGATCGGCGGATTGCTTGGCGTAGGCGGCGGCACCGTCCTGAACACCTACGCCACGGGTCGCGTGTCGGGCACCACAAGCGTTGGCGGTCTGGTTGGTCATCTCGGCTATGGAGCGACGCTCAGCAATGCCTACGCCACCGGCGTGGTTTCGGGCACCACCACCACCGTCGGAGGCTTGGTTGGCTTCAACGCGGGCACCGTCCATCAAGCCTACTGGGACACGCAGACCACCGGACAATCCGGCAGCGGCGGCGGCACGGGGCTGACCACGGCCCAGCTGTTCACGGCCTCCTCTTTCTCCAGTTGGGACATCGCCACGAATGGTGGGAGCACTGCCGTGTGGCGCATCTACGAGGGGCACACGGGGCCGTTGCTGCGCAGCTTCCTCACGGCAGCTACGGTGACAGGTGCCAGCGGCAGCAAGGTGTACGACGGCACCACCAGTGCTGCCGGCGCCTATGCGGTGAGCGGCCCCGCCACAGTGAACAACAGCCTGATCCTGGGAGCGACCACATCGAGCAAGAACGTCGGCAGCCACAGCGTCCATCTGAGCCAGTTGTATTCGACCCAGCAGGGCTACGACCTCACCCTGGCTTCAGGGACGGGCAGCTTTTCCGTCACGCCCGCACCGCTGACGATCGCGGCGGTCAGCGATAGCCGCGCCTACGACGGCACCACCTCCTCGGCGCGCACGGCCACAGTGGAAGGCCTGAAGGCTGGCGACAGCGTCATCAACCTGACGCAGGCCTACGCCTCCCGCGACGTGCTCGGCTCCGGCGCCAGCACGCTGAACGTCACCGGCTACACGATCACCGACGGCAACGGTGGGGCGAACTACGCGCTCACCACGCGGGCTGCCGCTGGCACCATCACACCCGCCCCGCTGGTGCTCAGCGCAGACCCCGCGAGCAAGGTGTACGACGGCACCACCGATGCTTCCAGCACTTGGCTTGTGAGTACGGGCAGCCTGTTTGGCACCGACACGCTGGACAGCGCGCGCCTGAGCTTCGACACCCGCCACGCGGGCAGCAACAAGAGCCTGCTGCTGAGCGATGCGGTGTTGAGCGACGGCAATGGCGGGGCCAACTACACGATCACGCTCGCCGACAACGCCGGCAGCAGCATCACACCCGCATCCTTGGTGCTCAGCGCCGACCCGGCGAGCAAGGTGTACGACGGCACAACCGATGTCTCCACCACCTGGCACTTGAGTACGGGCAGCCTGTTCGGCACCGACACGCTGGACAGCGCGCGCCTGAGCTTCGACACCCGTCACGCGGGCAGCAACAAGAGCCTGCAGCTGCGCGATGCGGTGCTGAACGATGGCAACGGCGGCGCCAACTACACGATCACGCTCGCCGACAACGCCGGCAGCAGCATCACACCCGCATCCTTGGTGCTCACCGCCGATGCCGCCTACAAGGCTTACGACGGCAACGCCGATGCGCAAACCACTTGGCACATGAGTTCGGGCGCGCTCTTCGGCACCGATGTGCTGAGCAGTGTGGGCCTGAGCTACGACACGGCCGAGATTGGCATCAACAAAACCCTGCACCTGAGCGAGGCCGTGCTGGCCGACGGCAACGGCGGGGCCAACTACACGATCACCCTGGCCGACAACGCGGCCAGCCGCATCGCCGCCGCCAATGCCGGAACCCTGCGCCTGGCACAGGCTGTGGCAGCCGTCAGGCGGGCGCCGCAGCCCGATCCTGCTCGGGTGCCCCATGGGCGGGACATCGGGACCGTGGGCGTGGTCGAGCACCTGCTGGTGGTGGACTGCGGCATCCGGCTGCCGCCCGGTGCTTCCACCGACAACTGCCACTCCGACCGCCTTCTCGCTGGGAAGCCTGCCCTCTGAATCACCCCCACCGCGGCGCCATCGGGCATGTCGAGTGCCGACCGTTGTTGATTCACGGCGCGCGGCTAAACTGGCAGCCTTTCAGCCAGGCCCCGCGCCCATGAGCACCCCCACATCCACCCCCCTCGAATCCACCGACTTCGACACACTCGACGCCATCCTGGACGACCTGCGCACACGCGGCGAAGACGTGCCGCAGTGGGAGTTCTGCGAAGGCGCCATGGCCGCGCTGCTGTGCACGCGCCGCCCAGTGGAGCCGGCGGAGTTCATGCCCATGTTGCTGGGCACTGGCCCGCTGCCCACAGCACCCCAGGAAGACGGCACCCACTTCGCCAACACCGCGCAATATGAGCAGTTCATGGCGCTGTGGGCGCGGCGCAGTGCCGAGGTCTCGGTTTCACTGGCATCGCCGGTGGACACGCTGGAAGACGAGCGCAGCTACCACCCCGAGCTGATGGACGTGCGCGGTGCCGTGGCCGCCTTGCCCGAGGCCGAGCGCGCCGATTTCAAAGACCAGGAGCTGCCAGCCTACGCGCAGGTGTGGGCGCTGGGCTTCATGTTCGTGGTGGAGAACTGGCCCGAAGACTGGGAGCCACCGCGCGACAAGGACACCGCCACCTGGATCGACGAGGCGCTGGACCACCTGGTGGCCTTGACCGAGGACGACACCGGCACGCCCACGGTGAACATGCACGCCGAGGACGGTCCGCCGAGCGTGAGCGACGAGCGCCTCAATGCCTTTGGTGCGGCCATCTGGGCGGTGTATGACCTGGCCCAGATCGGCCGAAGCCTGGGGCCGCGCGTGGAGCCGATCCGCACGACCGAGACGCCCGGACGCAACGATCCTTGCCCGTGCGGGAGCGGCAAGAAGTTCAAAAAGTGCCACGGTGCCTGAGGGAAGCAGGCCCCCACGCTCCGCCGCTGCGCGGGTCGCTGCCCCCCGAGGGGGCTGATCCGGCTTGGGGCGGCCCGGCGCCGGATCGATCCCGCCCGCTCACTTCAACTCAAACGGCCCACCCTGCACCAGCGCGCGCTGGTAGGCCGGGCGCGCGTGGATGCGGCGCAGCCAGTCCATGAGCTTGGGGCGGCTGGCGTCGAGCCCGGCGCGTGCGGCGGCGGCTTCCACCGGAAAACTCATCTGCACGTCGGCCGCGCTGAACGAGCGACCGGCGAACCAGTTCGACTGGGCCAGTTCAGCCTCCAGAAAATCCAGGTGTTGCGTGAGGTTGGGCGCGATGAAGCGTTTGTTCACCGTGGCCGAGATCGCCTTGGCGATCGGGCGCACCAGCAGTGGGGCTTTTTCCACCTCGTCAAACACCAGCTTCATCAGCAGCGGCGGCATCAGCGAGCCCTCGGCGTAGTGCAGCCAGTAGCGGTAGCGCAGGTGGGTGGGCGTGCCTGGCTCGGGTGAAAACTTGCCCTCGCCGTAGCGTTCCACCAGGTATTCGATGATCGCGCCCGACTCGGCCAGCGTGGCCTGGCCGTCGGTGACCACCGGCGACTTGCCGAGTGGGTGCACCTTCTTGAGCGCGGGCGGCGCCAGCATGGTCTTGGGATCGCGCTGGTAGCGCTCGATCTGGTAGGGCACGCCCAGCTCTTCAAGCAGCCAGAGCACGCGCTGCGAGCGCGAGTTGTTGAGGTGGTGGACTGTGATCATGTGGACGCCTCTGCGGTGGTGGTCATGAAGCTGAGCAGCGCCGAAGCCGTGGCCTCGGGCAGCTCTTCGGGAATGAAATGGCCCGCCGGCAGCGCCTGGCCGCTCACGGTGCCTGCGCACTGCGCCTGCCAGAGCGCGAGGGGGTCGAAGAACTTCTGCACCACACCGCGCGCGCCCCACAACACCAGGGTGTCGCAGGCGATGCGTTGTCCGCGATCACGGCTCTCGCGGTCGTGCTCCAGGTCGATACCGGCGCTGGCCCGGTAGTCCTCGCACGCGCTGTGGATGGCCTCCGCGCGGCAGAAGCAGCGCTCGTACTCGGCCAGCGCCTGCGGCTCGATGTGCGGCAGGCGCGCGGAGCCCTGCGCCGAACCCCAGCCACCGAGCTTGGCGTGCAGGTAAGCCTGCGCGTTGCCGCCGATCATGAGCTCGGGCAGCGGCGCGGGCTGGATCAGGTGGAACCAGTGGTAGTAGGCGCGGGCAAACGCCATGTCGGTGCGGGCGTACATGTCCAGCGTGGGCGCGATGTCGATCACGCAAAGCTTTTGCACCCGCTCGGGGTGGTCGAGCGCCAGGCGGTGCGCCACACGCCCACCGCGATCGTGGCCGCACAGGTGGAACGTGTCGATGCCCAGCGCGTCCGCCACGTCGACCACGTCTTGCGCCATGGCGCGTTTGCTGTAGTTGCTGTGGTCACTCAGACCCGGCGCGTGGGACGAATCGCCATAACCCCGCAGGTCGGGCAACACCAGCTTGAAGTGCGGCGCCAACTCGCGCGCCACGCGATGCCACATCACGTGCGTCTGCGGAAAGCCGTGCAGCAAGACGAGCGCGGGGCCGTCGGCCCGGCCACCCACGCGCACCGCGGCCTGCGCGCTCCGGGTCTGCAGTTGTTGAAGTTCGAATCCGGCGAACCAGTCAGAGTTCATGTGTTTGTCTCCTGCGTTCGAGTGTAGGCGCGGCCAGAGCGACATCAGGCGAGCGCCGGCGGCAACGCGCCGGCCAGAAAGTCCCACACCTGGCGGATGCGTGGATTGCTGCGGATCTCGCGGTGCACCGCGAGCCACATCGGCAATGGCGGGATCGCGAGCATGGGCAGCAAGGGCACAAGGTCTGGATTCTGTCGCGCCACATAGCGCGCCAGAAACCCCACGCCCAGCCCCGCGTCCACCGCGGCCTGGTAGGCGTTGAGGTCGTCGGTGCGCACGGCAAAGCTCTCCCGTTGCATCGGGTAGCCCATGGCCGCGAAGCCACGCAGGATGTCGGTGTTGCGGTCGTTGCCCACCAGGTCGTGCGTCAGCAGATCCTCGGGCACGCGCGGCGTGCCGCGGCGGCGCAGGTAGTCGCGGTGCGCGTAGGTGCCCAGGGCGACCTGGCCCACTTTCTTGCAGAGCAGCGTGGCCTGGTCGGGCCGCACCATGCGCAGCGCGATGTCGGCCTCGCGTTGCAGCAAGTTGCTCACCGCGTTGCTCGACACCAGCTCGATCTGGATCTCGGGAAAAGCCTGGCGCATCTGCAGCAGCACCGGTGGCAGCAGCACGCAGGTGACGGGCTGGCTCGCGCTGATGCGCACCGAGCCTCGCGCCCCTTTCTGCGCGCCCGAGGCCTGGCGCGCGAGCTGGTCGGCCGCGCTGGCCATGGCGCGTGCCGCCTCGGCCAGCCGGTGCGCATGGGCCGTGGGCACCAGGCCGCGGCCAGTGCGTTCGAACAGCACCACGCCGAGCTGCGCCTCGAGCTCGCCGATGTGGCGACCCACCGTGGGCTGGGTGGTGGCCAATGTTCGCGCCGCACCCATGAGGCTGCCGCGGTCGAGCGCCGCGAGGAAGGAGCGGATCAGCGTCCAGTTGAAGTCGCCGGTATGCATTTTTGTATGGCTGATGTTCGTTTTCAGGCCATTGTGAATGGGGCGCCAGGTTTCCACAATGCATGCCATGGCGCTGGTGGTCGGTGCCGAACGGAGTTCTTCATGATTGCAACGCCCTCATCTTCATCCCCCAGCGGCGCGGTGCTTGTGCTCGGCGGCCGCGGCCGCTTCGGCCTGGCCGCGGTCCAGGCCTTTGCGCGCGACGGCTGGCGCGTGCTGGCGCAGATACGCCCCGGCGCGCAGGCGCCCACCATGGCCGGCGTGCAGTGGCTGGCGCAGCCCGTGCACGACGTGGACGCGCTGGTGGCCCGGGCGCGGCAGGCCGGCGGCGCCACGGTGGTGGTGCACGCGCTCAACCCCAACCAGTACTCGCGACCGGCCTGGGAGCGCGAGAACGGGCCGCTGCTGCAGGCCGGCATGGCGGTGGCCCGGGCGCTGGGCGCCACGCTCATGTTGCCGGGCAACGTCTACAACTTCGGTCAGGGCATGCCGGGTGTGTTGCTCGAAGGCGCGCCCTACCGGCCGACCGTGGCCATGGGCCGCATCCGAAGCGACATGGAAGCGGCGCTCGAGGCAGCCACGCAGCGCGGCGAATTGCGCGCGGTGATCGTGCGCGCCGGCAACTTCTACGGCCAGGGTCAGGGCACCTGGCTGGACCGCGCGATGCTCACCGGCATCCGCCGCGGCAAGCTGGTGTTCCCCGGCCCCATGGATGTCGCCACGCCCTGGGCCTACCTGCCCGACCTGGCACAGACCTTTGTGGCGGTGGCCCGGGTGCGCCATTCGATGCCGGCGTTCGAGCAACTGCACTTCAGCGGCCACACGCTCACCGGCCACGACTGGGTGGGCACGCTGCAGCCGCTGGCGCGCAGGCAGGGCTGGCTGCGCGAGAACGAGGCGCTGCGCGTGGCGGGCATGCCCTGGCTGCTGATCCGCGCGTGGGGCACGGTGATGCCCACCCTGGGCGCGCTGGCCGCGCTGCGCTACCTGTGGAACCAGCCGCACCGACTGGACAACCGCCGCCTGCGCGCGCTGATCGGCGGCGAGCCGCACACGCCCTGGCCGCTGGCGTTGCAGCGCACACTGCAGTGCCTGGACCTGCTGCCGCAGGACGCAGCGACCGCCATCCTGCCTGCGCCCGCCCGGACCTGACATCCACCACCGTTGCAAGGAGATCACCATGGACCGCCGACGCTTCATCCGCCTCGCTGGTGGCGGCGCGATCGCCGCCACCGGTGCCACCACCCTGACTGGCTGCAGCAGCGCGCTGCCGCCCGAGGCCATCGCTGCGTGGCAGGGGCCGGGCGAGCAGGCCGATGTGCGGCGCTGGCTGGTGGGGCACGCGCTGCTCGCCCCGCACTCGCACAACCTGCAGTCCTGGCTGGTGGACCTGGGCGTGCCCGGCGAGATCACGCTCTTCATCGACCGCAGCCGCCTGCTGCCCGAGACCGATCCGTTCTCGCGCCAGATGATGATGAGCCAGGGCACTTTCATCGAACTGCTCGACCTGGCCGCGCGACAGAAGGGCCTGCGTGCGCAGATCGACCTGTTCCCCCAGGGTGTTTTCGGTCCGACCACTGTGGACGCGCGGCCCACCGCGCGCATCCGCCTGGAGCCCGACGCGGCAGTGCAACCCGATCCGCTGTTCGCGCAGATCTTTCGCCGGCGCACCAACCGCGAGGCCTACGAGGCGCGCGGGCCCGATGCCGCCGCGCTGCAGGTGATCGCCGCCAGCGTGCGGCCGCATGCGGTGCGCACGGGTTTCGTCGGCGCCGCGCAGCCCGAAGCGCTGGCGCAGCACCGTCGCATTGCCAAGGAGGCCTGGCGCATCGAGCTGGTGACACCGCGCACGGTGCTGGAGTCGTTCCGGGTGCTGCGCGTGGGCCCGAAGGAGATCGCGCGGCAC
This sequence comes from Pseudomonadota bacterium, assembly GCA_040385485.1. Classification (GTDB taxonomy): domain Bacteria; phylum Pseudomonadota; class Gammaproteobacteria; order Burkholderiales; family Burkholderiaceae_C; genus Hydrogenophaga. Next base: position 105,818 of record JAZKHJ010000025.1, read on the forward strand.
CGCGACGGCCTCTCGCTCAACGCTCCACTGGTGCGCGCGCTCGACGCCGTGGGCCTGTTCGACCGCAGCGTCGCGCCCGGCCCCGACGACTTCGCGACCACCAGCCAGATCAAGGACTTCAACACGAAGATCGACACCACGCCCGCGTTCTTCTGGCTGGTGAGCGAGGGCAATGACCGCGCCACGCAGGTCAATGCGGGCCGCGCCTACGTGCGCGCCCAGCTGGCCGCCACTGCGGCGGACCTGTCGATGCAGCCGCTGTCGCAGGCCTTGCAGGAGTACCCCGAGCAAGCCGGCACCTATGCGGCGATTCACCAGCTGCTGGATGCACCGTCGCCGCCTTTCACGGTGCAGATGTGGGCCCGGCTGGGCCATGCGCCGACGATCGAGCCCTCGCCACGGCGAGGGCTGGACGCGCACATCGTCAAGGCTTGAGGTCGAAACTGGCCTGGGCCAGCGCCTTGCCGTTGACCAGCAGCTCGATGCGGTGCGGGCCCGGGTAGAGCGTGCGCGTGGTCACGGGCTTGAGGCTGTGGCGCTTGACCAGCGTGCGTTCTTCGCCGGCGGCCAGCGTGAGCTTCCAGCCCTTGAAGACCTTGGGCGAGGTGGCGCCGTTGGCGCGCACGTGGTGCACGGCGTAGTCGATCTCCAGTGGCTGCGGCCCGCGCGCGGTGGAGCGCAGTGCCACGCTCAGCCCGATCGATTCGCCCACCGCTGCGCTGGCGGCAGACAGGCTCAGGTGGGCCTGACCTTTCAAGCCGCTGGCCAGTCCCCACGCAGCGAGCGTGTCCACGTGGCCTTGTTTGATCAGGCCGCGGCTGGCGTGGCGCAAGAGCGCGCTGCGTTCGGGAGTGGCTGCTATCAGGTGGTCTTTCACCCAGCCCGCCACCAGGGCCGGGTGGTCCTTGGCGATGTCGTTGAGGTGGTTGGCCACGCTGCGGCGCACGTAGCTGCTGGCGTCGTCCTGCAGGGCGCGCAGCAGGGGCAGCGCGGGCGTGGGGTCGACCACCAGCGCCTGCAGCCGCAGGCCCCAGGGCAGGCGGGGGCGGCTGCCTTCGCTGACCAGCCGGCGCACGTGGGCGCTCGGGTCGGTGGACCATTGCGCCAGCACCGGCCACACCGCCTCGGGTTGCTGCTGGATGAAAGGGCGGATCGCGAATTCGGCCGTGGAGCGCTGGGTGAGCGCGTGCAGGCAGGCCAGCGAGCGAGCCACGTCGTGCAGACCGTGGCGCGCGACGAACTCGCCCATCGACCAGATCACCCAGCCGCTCAGGCCCGTGGTGGCCTCGGCCGTGGACAAGCCGACGGGCTCGCCCACTGTGTCCAGTGGAAGCGGGGGTGCCAGGCTGGCTTCAAGCACGGTGCAGGCGAGCTTGAAATCGCCGGGCAGCGTGGCGTGCATCGCCCCCGCCAGTTGCAGCATGCGCGCCTTGAGTTCGAGCGCGTCCAGACCGTGGTTGGCGAGCGCCTCGAAGCGCGGGCGGTCGAAGTCGGCCCACGCGCGCTGCAGGTGCAGGCCGGCGTTGGCCACGGTGGTGGCGTTGATGAGGTTCTTGAACGGTTCCATGTCAGGGCAGTCGCTGCAGCAGGCCGGCCAGTGCGTGCCGCACGGTGGCCGCGCGCACGGCGGCGCGGTCGCCGTCGAAGCGCTGGTGTTCGGTGAACGTGCCCGCTGGCGTGGCCCAGCCGAACCAGACCGTGCCCACCGGTTTGTCGGCGCTGCCACCGGTGGGGCCGGCCACGCCGGTCACGGCCACGGTCAGTTGCGCCGCGGACTGCGCCAGCGCGCCCGCGGCCATGGCGCGCGCCACCGGCTCGCTCACCGCGCCGTGCTGCGCGATCAGCGCGGCGGGGACACCCAGCATGCTGGTTTTCGCGGCGTTGGAGTAGGTGACGAAGCCGCGCTCGAACCAGTCGCTGGAGCCACTGAGATCGGTGCAGGCGCCCGCGATCAGGCCACCCGTGCAGCTCTCGGCGGTGGCCATCATCAGGCCGCGCGTCTTGAGAGCGCGCGCCAGCGTCTCCACCAGTTCGGGTGTCTTCATCATCAAAATTTCCACAGGGCAATCACCAGCAGCGTGCAGGCCGCAGCGGCGAAATCGTCGAGCAGGATGCCGAAGCCGCCGCGCGGACCGAAGCCCTTGAAGCGCTGGTCGGCCCAGGCCATCGGGCCGAACTTCACCGCGTCAAAAAATCGGAACAGCGCAAACGCCACCAGCTGGGCCCAGAAGCCCGCCGGCGCGATCAGCCACAGCACCAGCCAGAAGGCCACCACCTCGTCCCACACGATGTGGCCGGAGTCGGCAACGCGCATGTGCTTCGCCGTCACGGTGCAGGCCCACCAGCCCACCAGCGTGCCCGCCCCGATCAACAGCGCCCAGGCGGGGGTCGACATCACCGGCTGCAGCAGCAGGAAGGCCGCCCAGGCCCACAGCGTGCCCACGGTGCCCGGCGCCAGGCGGCTCAGGCCGGCGCCGCCGCCCAGCGCGATGAAGTGGGCCGGGTGGGACAACAGGAAGGCCCAGGTCGGGCGGGCCACAGGGGCGATGGTGGTGTCGAGCATGGGCGGATTATCGGCCGGTGGTCTTGTTGGACCGTGATGCCGGCGCGATACTGGTGCGCACGACGAAGGGAGCCGCATGGAGATGAACACCGGTGCCATCCTCACCGCCATGGTGCTGGGTGTGATGCTCACGGGCGCGGCTTCGTGGGTGGTCTCGGGCCTGTACCGCCGCCGCATGCTCGCGCTCATGCGGCGTTCACCCCCGCCCGATCCGGCGCAGCCCGTGGCCGCTGCCCGGGCGCCAGCGCCGGCCAAGCCCGCCGTCACGCTGGACGCGGGCGCCAACCAGCGTGCGAGCTGGCGCTACCTGTTCGCGGTGAGTGCGCTGAGCCTGCTGATCGGGGTGACCCAGTCGGTGCTGGCGCTGCTCTTCATCTACGGCAGCGAGCTGCTCAGTGTCGGGCGGGCGCTCACGCTCGGCGTGGTCTATGCCTGGCCCATGGCGCTCACCTGGGGGCTGGTGCGGCGCTGGTCCTGGCTGCGCACGCTGGGCGCCATCGGCCTCTATCTGCTGGCCATGCTGGCGCTCACCTGGTGGCGCTCCGTCTCGCCGCAGCCGCTCACCACCTCGCTGGGTTGGCTGGGTGGTCTCGTGCTGATCCCGGTGCTGGTCACGCTGGTGATCGGCGCCAGCGGGCGCATCCGCGCGGTGGCGCCCTATTTGCTGCCCATCTTCATGCTGCTGGCGGCCTCGTCGGTGTTGGCGCTGCAGCTCCTGGTGAGCGGCGTGGACGATCCGCCGCGTTGGTTGATCACGCTGGTCGGCACCGTGGGCGCCTGGCCCGCCATCGTGCTGATGGCGCTGGCGCCGTGGCTGTTGCTTGCCTGGCCAGCCTGGGCCATCGCCCGTGCACTGGCGCGCGCGTACCGGGGCAAGCGCTTTTCCGATCTCTGGTACCTGCTGGCGGCGTACTGGCTGGTGGTGCTGGGCGCCTCCGCGCTGCCATCGCTGCAGGGTGTGGGGTTGATCGCGCTCACCCAGTTCATTCCGTGGTTGTGGATTCCGCTGGTGGGCTGGGCTTTGCGTGGCTGGTTGGCGCCCCGGGGCGTGCCGCCCACGCTGCTGGTGTTGCGTGTGTTCCAGCAGGACGCGGGCGTGCAGACCTTGTTCGACCGCGTGGTCGAGCGCTGGCGCCATTCGGGCAACACGGTGCTGATCGCCGGCACCGACCTGCTCAGCCGCACCATCGATCCGGACGACGTGTTCACCTTCCTCAACGGCCGCCTGGCCGAGCGCTTCGTGGCCAACGAGGCGCAAGTGGCCGAGCGACTGCGCGAATTCGACCTCGCGCCCGACCCCGACGGCCGCTACCGCGTGAACGAGTGTTATTGCTTCGACAGCACCTGGCAGCAGGCGCTGGCCGCGCTGGTGGCGCAGGCCGATGTGGTGCTGATGGATCTGCGCGGTTTCCAGGCGCGCAACCAGGGCTGCCGCCACGAACTCGGCGTGCTCGCCACCGCACCGCACCTGCAGCGCGTGGTGCTGCTCTTTGACGGCAGCACCGATCGCACCACCGCGCTGGCCGATCTGGCCGGTGCGCCTGAAGGGCGTGTCGTGTGGGTGGAGGCGGGGCGGCTGGAGCAGAAGCGCGTGGCGCAGATCGCGGCCGCGCTGCTGGGCGACAACCGGTGACCCCGATTCAGGCGAAGTGGTCGAAGCTGCGCGCCGACACGGCCACCGGGTTGCCCGATGCGTCGAGCACCCGCAAGCCGGGCGCCGCTTTGATGTGGCCGATGCGCTGCACGGCTGTGTGGCTGGCCAGCGCGGCTGCCTCCACCGCAGCACGCGCGGTGGGCGCGGCGGTGAACAGCAGCTCGTAGTCGTCACCCCCGTTGAGGATGCAGTCCAGACGCCGGGTCGGCGTCAGCGGCTGCAGCGCAGGCGCCACGGGCAGGGCGGACAAGGCGATCTCGGCACCCACGCCGCTGGCCTGCAGGATGTGCCCGAGGTCACCCAGCAGGCCGTCACTGACGTCGATGGCTGCGTGCACCGCGCTGCCCAACGCCGCCAGCTGCCTGCCCAGCTCCACGCGCGGCGTGGGGCGCTCCAGTCGCTGGCGAAGTTCGGGGTACTGCGCCAGCGTTTGCGGACCGCAGGCCGATGTGGCCCAGTCGGTGCCGCGCATCAGCTCCAGCGCCAGCCGCGCTTCGCCGGTGCGCCCGGTGAGGTAGAGGTCGTCGTTCACCTGCGCCTGGCTGCGCTGCATCGCCAGGCCTGGGCGCACTTCGCCCATCACGGTGATGCAGATGTTGAGCGGGCCGCGCGTGGTGTCCCCACCCACCAGCGGGCAGGCATGCTGGTCGGCCAGCGCAAACAGACCCCGGGCAAAGGCGGCGAGCCAGTCCTCCTGCGCCTCGGGCAGGGCCAGCGCGAGGGTGAAGCCCAGCGGGTGGGCGCCCATGGCGGCCAGGTCGCTGAGGTTCACCGCCAGGGCCTTGTGGCCCAGCGCCTCGGGGTCGACGCCGGCGAAGAAGTGCCGGTCTTCGACCAGCATGTCGGTGGAGACCGCCAACAGATGACCCGGCCGGGGCTGCAGCAGCGCGCAGTCGTCGCCAATGCCCAGCACCACCGGCGACCGGGCCACGCGGCCTTCGCGCTGGAAATGGCGCCGGATCAGCTCGAACTCACCCACGGGACGGGGCGGCTTCTTCGCCGGTAGCGGGTTTCTGGCGCGGCGGGATCAGGAAACTCAAGGGCGCCACGCGGATGCGGCGCTTGATGGCGGTGCGGATCAGCAAACGGTTCACCTCGCTGATGTTCTGCGCCTGCAGGGCCAATCGAAAGGCGAGGTAGAAGCTCACGCCCAGGTTGATGGGGCCGATCGCCAGGATGCCGGCCACGGCCCACCAGAACGAGGGCTCCAGCAGCACGCCCAAGCCGAGCGCAAACGCCGCGGCGGCCACCTGGCCGGCCGACAGGGTGACGTGGCGCACGTCCAGCCCCACGCCGAAGAACTGGAGGAAGGCCGGTGTGAGACCGAGCATGAAGCCCAGCGAAATGTTGGCCGCCAGACCCGAGATGTTGGTGCGCATGTAGTTGGCCCAGCGTTCGGCGCGTTCGCGGCCCAACAGACCGGTGAAGCGCGGGTTGTGCTCCATGGCCGAGTGCAGCTTGTGGAAAACGAACCAGTTTTCGACCCAGCCCGCCACGATGCTGGAGGCAAACAGCAGCACGCCGGTGAACGCGGCAAACAGCAGCGTGGGGCCGAGCAGGCTGATGTCGTGCAGGGTGTGGCGCGCCATCTCGTCGCTGACCATGGCGCTGCCGGTGGTGAACTCCAGCAAGGCGCTGATCAGCAGCACCACCGGGATCACCAGGCCGATGTTGCCCACGATGGCGGCCACCTGCGAGCGGAACAGGTTGGCCACTTCGTCCACGAAACGCCTGACCGCGCCCAGCTCCTTGATGTCCTTGAGCTTGGCCACCATGGCCGGCGCCGTCACGGCGGGCTGCTTGGTGGCCAGCGTGAGGTGCAGCAACATGATGAGCACGAAGGAGGCCGCGTAGTTGACGCCCGCGGCAAAGCCACCCCAGAAGGCCGAGAGGCCCAGGCTGTAGAGCGAGAACTTCACCCAGGTGGTGAGGCCGACCATCGCGCCGCCGCCCGCGGCCTTGCCCAGCATGTCCTTGTATTCCGCAGCGTTGCGGGTGATGTAGTGCTCGCCGCTTTCGGCGTTGCGCTCGGCCACCTTGGCCGCCGTGAGCTGCGAACTGGCGGCAACGAGTGCGCGGATGCTGCGGTTGTCCAGCCCGACCTGAGCCAGATCGGCCAGCAGCGCCACGGTGGCGCGTTCGGGCTGGTCGGATTGCAGGCAGTCCAGCAGCTCCTTCACCCGCACCACGCGCTCGCGCAACTGGCGCAGCCGGAACACGATGCCCACCGAGACGCCGTGCTCCTCCAGGTGGGAGTACACCGAATACGCCGCGTGGCGACAGGCGTCGAGCTGGTTGCGCAGCCTCGTTGCCGCCTCCAGCGCCTCGGGGCTTTGCGCGCCGTGCACCCGCACAGCGCGGCGCAGCGACTCCAGATCGCTGGGCAACTGGTGAAAAGGCTTCTGTTGCTGCGCCTCGGGGGACATGCGCACCCGGATCTCGGAGGCAAAGCCCGTGGCACTGACCTGGCTCACGCAGGAAATCATGGCGTCCATCAGCGCCACCTGCCAGAAATCGGCCGTGTCGGCGCCCGGCTCCTCGTCCGCGCCGATCAGCAGATTGCGCAGGCGCAGCAGCGTGGCGCTGTCCAGTGCCTTGAGCCAGCGCACGTCAAAACGTGTGGGCAGCAGCAGGCCGAACAGCTCGGCCAGATCGGTGGTCTCGGGCGTGTTGGGCAGCACCTTCTTGCGCAGGCGGTTGCCGAACTCGCTCAGGAAGGCGGTTCGGGGGGCAAAGCCGTGGTCGGCCAGCAGCGGGGTGATGTCCACCGTTTCCACGAAACGCTGCCACCAGCGCCGCCAGCGCAGTTGCAGTTCGGGCTGCGCTTGGACGTTGTCGAGAAACTCGCGAACCCGCGACACACTGGCCTGCACGTCCTTTTCGTCGCCACGCACCCAGCGCATGGCGTCGATCAGCCACAGGTGGCGTTGCGCCAGGGGCGCGTCGGGGTCGAGACTTTTGAAGAGGGACAGGGCTTGCATGCGCTCAGCGGAGGGGTGGACGCTGGCCGGACCCGAGGGGCTGCGCCTCAGTGCAGCACTCGCGAGGGTGTGTCGCCAGCGCCGGTCGCACGCAGGGCAAATTCGGGTACTTCGGCTTCGAAGCGTTCGCCGTCTTCGGCCACGCAGAGAAAGCTGCCCCGCATGGTGCCCGTGGGCGTCTTCAGGCGGGTGCCGCTGGTGTATTGAAACGATTCACCCGGGCGCAGCAGCGGCTGGTGGCCCACCACGCCCAGGCCTTTTACCTGCTCGGTGTGGCCGTGTTCGTCGTCGATGATCCAGTGCCGCGCGATCAGCTGAGCGGTCGCCTCACCGGTGTTGGTGATGGTGATCGTGTAGGCGAAGGCGTACTGGTCTTCTTCGGGTGAAGACTGTTCGCTGAGGTACTGGGGCTCGACCTCGCAGGTGAACAGGTATTTGGGCATGGGCGGCATGTTACCCCGGGCCTGCACAGCGCCGTGATGCCTGCCAAAATGCACCCCGCCGCCCACTTCCCACCCACCACAGGTTGACCATGTCCCACAACCCCAGCGCCGCGTTCATCGCCCCATCCATCCTGTCTGCCGACTTTGCCCGCCTGGGCGAAGAGGTGAAAAACGTCATTGCCGCGGGCGCCGACTGGATCCATTTCGACGTGATGGACAACCACTACGTGCCCAACCTGACCTTCGGGCCCATGGTCTGCCAGGCACTGAAGCCGCACGCGAAAAAACCCGACGGCACGCCAGTGCCGATCGACGTGCACCTCATGATCCAGCCGGTGGACGCGCTGGCCGGCGCCTTCATCGACGCCGGCGCCGACCTGGTGAGCTTCCACCCCGATGCGAGCGCCCACGTGCACCGCAGCGTGCAGGCCATCAAGGCCAAGGGTGCCCAGGCCGGCCTCACCTTCAACCCGGGCCAGTCGCTGGATGTGCTGGACTGGCTGATCGACGACATCGATCTGATCCTGATCATGAGCGTCAACCCCGGCTTCGGCGGCCAGAGCTTCATCGACTCGGCGCTGCGCAAGATCGAGGACGCACGCCGCCGCATCGAAGCCAGCGGCAAGAACATCCGCCTGGAGGTGGATGGCGGCATCAAGCCCGACAACATCCGCCGCGTGGCCGATGCGGGCGCCGACACCTTCGTGGCCGGCAGCGCAATCTTCGGCAAGCCCGACTACAAGGCGGTGATCGACCAGATGCGGGCGGCGCTGGCGTGATGCAGGTGGTGCGACTGAATAGAGTTGCCAACGTGTCCGCGGCCCACACACTGGGGAAAGAGGCATGCTTTGTCGATGCATTGGACATCGATAGTTTGCAAAACTGGTCGAAAGTCGGTCTTTGGCTGATGGTGGATCAGGAATAGAGTTGCAAAACTATCTGATCCAGACTCCGGCGATCCTTCCAAGGGGCGCGCTGCTCTACACCGCGCTGATCCACTTTCATCGTACTTCTGCCCAGATTTCCAGAAGTAGCTCTCGGAGGCAGTTGTATGGCGATAGATCAGACAGCGCAGTAAATTGGTTTGGCATTGGCGCCGAGCGCACGAGCCAAGCGTACTTCGGCGGGGGTATTTCAACGCATGGTGTTCTGACCAAGCACACAATGTTCGGTTATTACTCCCTGGGCCTCAGCGAGAGGCGGTCTTCTGAATGGGCTTCATCGCTTGCTGTAGGGCGCAAAGACCATTCCACACGATACGTGCGCAACGCTCGTGGAGCGATGGTTAGTGGCTCGCTGAGGTGGTGCCCTGTTTGTGCAGGGGAGGATTCAGCGGAACATGGTTTCGCAGCTTGGAAAGTTATCCACCAACTGCCATTCGTAATGGAGTGCGCTGTGCATGGCTGTGCGCTTCTATGCGACTGTGCTAATTGCGGCCACGCGCTAGATAGCGGCAAGACTTTAAGGCTGCCCGGAGAGGCATGCGCACGATGTCAGTCTACGCAATTTTCAGCAATCTCTGCACCAAAGAAGGGTGCATATAGCGAATTCATTCGACGTTGTGCGATAGCAATCGAAGACCAAGATGCTATCTATCGACCTCGGAACTGGTCGGCGCTTATGGATGCGGTGTTGTTTCAAGTCGGATCACTTGAAAAAGTCCGGCGGTTGATTGACCGTCAGTTGATAGCTGCTTGGGGTGTAGACGCCGTCGATGACATTTGGCGGCTCTGGTTCAAGGGCTATCAATCAAGCTACCTCTCTCAAGTCTTGCAGGGCCATCTTACAGTCAGCCCACTCGCAGTCCAGGTGTTGGTACTACAGGCTATCGAGGCTGAGCTTCCTTTTATTCGTACCCAATTTTTGCTTCCGTTAGGCGAGGAAGATTCAAACTCCACTGATGAATCAAGCGATGAGTATTTTCGCCATGCCCTGCGAATGGGAGCAAATGAACTTGTTGCTGTTCTAGCTTCAAAGCCTCAGTCCTTGACTGAGGTCGCAAACGAGCTTCAGATCTCGCCTCACTACGCTAGGAGGCTGATGAATCGTGTACGCGACTCAGTCGATGGCGAATGCGTGGACGGCCGTAGATCTGAGGAAAGACGGCAAACCCAACTTGAAACGAAGTGGAGCCGTCGAAGAGAAGTATGTCGCGCACGTGTACATGAAATCCTCTGCAATCGTCCCGGAACAGGTAGAACAGCTATGTGGGGCCTTTGTAAGGGGGCGCTGTTGTGGCTGAACGAGCACGATAGAGAGTGGTTGGATATTCACGTTCTGACGCGACAAGGTTGGACGTCCGCGGCTACCGCATCCTTCTCCCAGACATGGACTGAAACGGGAGCAGACCTCAACCTCTATCTTGCCGAAGCGGGCGTCAAATGTCCCGAAAGTGCGGCTGCCGCAAAGGCCCTGTTGGTCGACGTCTCAGCGTGGCCAGGTGACGCCAAGGCCCTGAAGCAGGAATGGATTCGTTTCCTCATCGCGGCGGGAGTCTCGGATGGACTCATTTCAGTACCGGCAAAGCTCCCCGAGGGGCCGTTGGCCGGCTCGACATGGGCCTACTACTTCAGGACTGGCAAGTATCCTGACCTTGACCGGACTTGGTTTTTGAATTCTGGCTTCGTGGATCCTCGCCACCCACAAACTCACTATTGGCGCAAAGGAGAAGCGTGGAAGCTTCCCGGCCAAGCGATAGTAGAGGTCCTTTCTGACGAAGCGAGGCGCCGATTTGCAACGCTAGCCATCCGGCACCTGCAATCACACGGCAGGAAATACTTGACATTCTCCATATTCAGGAGGGATCGTGACCAGCGTCATTACGACCTTCTGACTTACTACACGCCGCTCGCAACTTTCCTGGCCACCGCGTCGTGGTTTCCGATGGAATCCCTGGGCGCCGTGGAGTTCCTCGTGGTTGCACAGGGATGGTTAATCACCGAGCGGCGCAGCGAGCCGAGATTTGTTTCACAGGGAGCTGAAGAGCTTGCCGCACTTCTAAGGATGGTGTTCAAAACCGGCGCAGAGAAGGCCGTTGAGCGCATGAATCTCGCGAC
>JAZKHJ010000026.1:0-24762 GCA_040385485.1 Pseudomonadota bacterium
GCCGACGGCCGCTTCACGGCCATGATGCCGCACCCCGAGCGCGTGTTCCGCAACATCCAGATGAGCTGGACCGACCAGGACCCGGCAGCCCACAGCGCCTGGATGCAGCTGTGGCGCAACGCGCGCAAGTGGGTTGGTTGAATCACATCAACAGGGGGCTCGCAGCATGACCATCGAAATCCCGAAGGACGCGCGCGATCAGGCGATCGCCTCGATCCAGCGCTACTTCGAAGCCAACATGGACGAGCGCATCGGCAACATCGCCGCCGGTGGCCTGCTGGGCTTCTTCCTGGAGGAGATCGGCCCTGTTGTTTACAACCAGGCCGTCGCAGAAGTGCAGGAGCGACTGCAGATGCGCATCTCGGAACTCGACATCGAGGTCCATGAGGAAGCCTTTTCCTACTGGCGCAAACGCGAGAAGACCGGCAAGAGCGGCAAGGGCATCTGAGGCATGAGCCGCGAATTCGTCTTGCCTGACAACATCGCGCAGGACTACGCACGCGACGGCGCCGTGGTGCTGCGCGGCGTGTTCAACGCCAGTGAGCTCGCCTTGCTCGAACGCGGCATCGAACACAACCTGGCCCACCTGAGCCCGCTGGCGCTGGTGGCCAGCGAGCCCGACGACCCAGGTCGTTTCGTGGAGGACTTCTGCACCTGGCAGGGCAACCCGGACTACGAAGCGATCCTGCGCCACTCGGCGCTCCCGCACATCGCTGTGCAGCTCATGCAGAGCCGCAGCGCTCGGCTCTACCACGACCACCTGCTGGTGAAGGAGCCCGGCACGCGCCAGCCCACGCCCTGGCACCAGGACCAGCCGTACTACAACGTCAGTGGCCGCCAGAACGTGAGCTTCTGGATTCCGGTGGACCCGGTGCCACTGGCGAGCACGCTGCGCTTCGTGGCAGGCTCGCACGCCGGAACCTGGTACATGCCACGCACCTTCCGCGACCAGCAGGCCCGCTGGTTCCCAGAGGGCACGCTGGCCGAGCTGCCCGCGATCGACGCCGAGCCCGAGCGTTTCCGCCAACTGGCCTGGGCGCTGGAGCCCGGCGACTGCGTGGCTTTCCACATGCTCAGCCTGCACGCCTCCAGCGGCGTTGGCCCGGTGCAGCGGCGGCGCGTGTTTTCTGCGCGCTATATCGGCGACGATGCGCGCCACGCGCCTCGTCCCTGGCGCACCTCGCCCCCGTTCCCCGGCCTGGCCGAGCGCATGGCCGATGGCGCGGTGCTCGACGATCCGCTTTTCCCACCTGTCTGGCCTGTGCGCTGACACCACCCACTTCCAAGGAACCTACCCATGGCCGGAAGCAGCTTGCTTTTGTTGATCGACGACATCGCCGCCATCCTCGACGATGTGGCGGTGATGACCAAGGTCGCCGCCCGCCAGGGCATGGCGGCGGCCGATGACGTGGCGGTGATGACCAAGCTGGCAGCCAAGAAGACGGCAGGCGTGCTCGGCGACGACCTCGCGCTCAACGCGCAGCAGGTCACCGGCGTGAAGGCCGACCGGGAACTGCCGGTGGTCTGGGCAGTGGCCAAGGGTTCGATGATCAACAAGGCCATCCTGGTGCCGGCGGCATTGCTCATCAGCGTGGTGGCGCCCTGGGCGATCACGCCGCTGCTCATGATCGGCGGTTTGTTCCTGTGCTACGAGGGGGTGGAAAAGCTCGTGCATGCCTTCGGCGCCCACAAGGCTGAAGACGAGGCCGAGCACGCCAGGCTGCTGGAGGCCGTGGCCGACAAAAACGTGGATCTGGTGGCCTTCGAGAAGGAGAAGATCAAGGGCGCGGTGCGCACCGATTTCATTCTCTCGGCGGAGATCATCGTGATCAGCCTGGGCACGGTGGCCGCGGCCAGCATGGGCCAGCGCGTGGCCGTGCTGGTGGGCATCTCGCTGCTCATGACCGTGGGCGTGTACGGCCTGGTGGCCGGCATCGTCAAGCTTGACGATCTGGGCCTCTACCTCAACCAGCAGATCCAGGGCTGGAAGCAGGCGATCGGGCGCGGCATTCTGGCTGCGGCACCCTGGCTCATGAAGACGCTGTCGGTGGTGGGCACTGCCGCGATGTTTCTGGTGGGCGGCGGCATCCTGGTGCACGGCGTGCCGGCGGTGGGTCACGGCATCGAGGACTTCGCCGCGGGCCTGGGCTGGATCGCGCCCGTGGTGACCAACCTGGCCGGAGCACTGGTCGGCGTGGTGGCCGGCGCGGTGGTGCTGCTCGTGGTGGGACTCATCGGCCGTTTGCGCGGCGGCAAGCCCAAGGCGGCTTGAGTCACATGTCCCCCCGGCTGGGGATGGCACGCGCAGGGGTAGCGTCCTAGAATGATCTGGTCGGTCCGGGGCGCCTTGGCGCTCGCAGGACCAGACGCCGGACACCGCACCGCCTTGCGGTGACACCTGGGGTCTTCGCCACATGGACGGGAACTTCATCAGCTACCGCAGGGACGATTCGGCTGGCTACGCCGGGCGCCTGTACGACCGGTTGTCCGCCCACTTCGGTGCCGAGCGGGTGTTCATGGATGTGGAAGGTATCGAACTCGGCACCGACTTCGTCACCGCGATCGAGCAGGCGGTGGGCTCCTGCAAAGTCCTGATGGTCGTGATCGGTGACGAATGGCTGAGCACCACCGACCCGGCCGGGCGCCGGCGACTCGACGATCCCCACGATTTTGTGCGCCTGGAAACCCGCGTGGCGCTGGAGCGCGAGATCCGCGTGGTGCCGGTGCTGGTGGGCGGCGCACTCATGCCGCGCGCAGACGAACTGCCCGAAGAACTCAAATCGCTGGCGCGACGGCAAGCCATCGAGATCAGCCACAAACAGTGGGATGCGTCCACGCGCGAACTGATACGGGCACTCAACATCATGCTCGGGCAGCGCGCGGACACCGGGATCACCGTGCCCGGCGACGTGTCTGATGTGCAGCGCGAACCTCTGGCCCTTGCCAGCATGCCTTCACCGGATTCGTCTGCGAGTTCGTCAGTCAGGCGCGGTGGGTGGCTGTTGGGGGCGGGTGTGGGAGCCGTTGTCGTGGGGGCGGCCGTCTGGGTGGGGCTGGGCGAGGATGAGCCTGCGCCCACCGTGTCTTCCACCTCCATGCTGACCGCAGCGACCACCCCACCGTCGCAAGCACCGGTGGTGGTCGCGGCAGCGCCGACCACGCCAGTTCCGGCTGCCGCGGCACCGGTTCCCGTGACCACGCCCCCTGTTGTGCCAGCAGCGGCACCGGCACCGGCGCCAGCGCCGGTGGTCGTGGCGGCGGCGCCAGTGCGGTCACCGGCGTTGGCGGCGTCCCGGCCCTCGGCGCAGGTGGCCGCGGTGCGACCGAGACCTGCAGAGCCGGCACCAGCCGTGGTGGCCGCAGCACCTGCACGCACCCCGGACGTCGCGAGTCCGGTCAACGCCGCGTTGCCGAGGCCGGGCGAAAGCTGGACCTACCGCACCAGCGGCAAATGGCCCACCAGCCCGCGCCGCGACATCGTGATCTCGGTGCAGGCGATGCGCGACGGCCTCGTGACGGACGCGCTGCGTGCCGATGCCGAATCGCGCGTCGTGGGTGACTCGCGCCGCGGCATGGGCGGCCGACCCGGATTTCTCAAATGGGATCAACTCGGTCTGGAGTACAGCCCCTATCTCGGCGCGTTTCGTGATCTGAGCACTCTGGGCGCCCTGAGCGATTTCGCCACCCCGGACCTGGACACCTGGGGCCAGTGGTATTCGCAGGCCAAGGTGTTGGGGCTGGAGACAGTGAACGTGCCGGGTGGCAGCTTCGAGGCCTTCAAGGTCGAGGTGTGGAGCAGCCGCAGCGCCACCGGTGGTGCCACCCAGGCGGCAATCGAACCGGTTCGCATCCACTACCTCGTCTGGTACGCGCCGCAGGTCAAGCGCTACGTGAAGATGCAGCGGCGTGTGATCAGCGCGGCCAACCGTGAAATCGAGAAAGATCTGTTCGAACTGGTGGCCCACCGCTGAACAGCCACCGCTTGACCTGCATCAAGGCGTCGGGCGGTGGTCTGCCTAGACTGGTCTCATGCGCCGGGGTTTCACCTGGCGCTCCGCCAGGAGACACCATGGCCACCCCAGCCCACCCCACGCATGGCGAGAACGCGCCGCTGACCACCTTCACCGACTGCCATGCCGGGATCCTCAAGCGCCTCAAGGCGCTCGACGCTCTGCCGGCCCTGCTGGAGCCCGCCGCCCAGGCCCGCCAGATCGCCACGGACTCGCTGGCGTTCTTTCGCGAGGCGATCTTCGAGCACCATCTCGACGAGGAGCGCGACCTGTTTCCAGCCGTGCTGGCCAGTGCCCAGCCGGGCGCCGAGCGCGACCGCGTGCTGGCCATGACCGAACGCCTTGCGTGTGAGCATCGCGCGATCGAATCGCTCTGGAAGAGTCTGGAGAAGGCGCTCAAACGCGTGGGCAAGGGCCAGGATGCCGACCTGGATGTGGACGAGTTGCACCAACTCGTGGCCGCCTATGCCGCCCACGCGGGCTACGAGGAAGCAGAGTTTCTGCCGCTGTCGCAGACCATCCTCGGCCGCAACAGCAACCACATGGCCGCACTCGGCCTCTCGCTGCACATGAAGCACGTGCGGCAACCGACCGCCTACATCTGACGCGCTGGCGCGCGCAGGGCAGAATCCGGTGGAATTCCCAACCACTGGAGATCGCCCTTGACCTTCGACACCGACCCCGCGACCACCTCCATCGTGCTCGTGCACGGCGCCTGGCATGGCGCCTGGTGCTGGAGTCGGGTGCTGCCCCTGCTGCGCAGTGCGGGCGTGGACAGCCACGCGGTCACGCTCACCGGCGTGGGTGAGCGCGCCCACCTGATGTCGCCTGGCATCAATCTGCACACCCACATCCAGGACGTGATCGGGTTGATCGACGCCGAAGAGCTGCAACGCGTGGTGCTGGTCGGGCACAGCTACGCGGGCATGGTGATTACCGGCGTGGCCGACCGCCTGCAGCGCGAGCGCCCCGGCCTGCTGGCACACCTGGTGTATCTCGATGCCGCGCTGCCGTACCCGGGCGACAGCTGGAGCAGCCACCACTCGGACGAGACGAAGCAAACGCGCACCGAGGCGTCGAAACCCAGCGGTGGTCTGAGCTTTCCGCCGCCAGATGCCGCCGTGTTTGGCCTGAGCGGCGCCGACCGGGATTGGGTCAACCGGCGCCAGACACCGCAGCCCTTCCGCCTCTACCTGCAGCCACTTGCCTTCGATGCCGCGCGGGTGGACGCGCTGCCGCGCACCTTCATCGACTGCATCCAGCCTGCGCTGCCCACCATCGCCCCGTCGCGCGCTCGGGTGCGCAGCGAGCCGGGCTGGAACGTGGTGGAGATAGCCACCGGCCACGATCCCATGGTCAGCGAGCCCGCGGCGCTCAGCCAGATCCTGCGGAACATCCACGCAAGCGCCTGAGATCGATCGCCATGGCGCAACCGATGACACAGCGCCTGGACCGCATCGACCTGCTGCGAGCCGCCGCCATGCTGTGGATGACGGCCTACCACTTCTGCTTCGACCTGAACTTCTTTCGCCTGATCCGCGAAGACTTCTACCGCGACCCGTTCTGGACCTGGCAGCGCACCGCCATCGTGAGCCTGTTCCTGTTCACCGCCGGCCTCTCTCAGGCCGTGGCGGTGCACCAGGGGCAGACCTGGGCGCGCTTCTGGCGCCGCTGGCTGCAGGTGGTGGGTGCAGCATTGCTGGTCACCGCGGGCTCGCTGTTGGTGTTTCCCGGCAGCTTCATTTACTTCGGTGTGCTGCACGGCATCGCGGTCATGCTCATCGTCGTTCGCCTGACCGCGGGGTGGGGCGCATGGCTGTGGCTGCTCGGGGCGCTGGCCATCGGTCTGAAGTGGGCCGCCCCATCGATCATCGGGGCCTGGCCCGCGCTGGAGGTGTTCAACACGCCGTGGCTGAACTGGCTGGGGCTCATCAGCCGCAAGCCCGTGACCGAAGACTATGTGCCCCTGTTGCCGTGGCTGGGTGTGATGTGGTGGGGCGTGGCGGCGGGGCGCTGGGGGTTGCGCAACCGCCCGCAGTGGCTGGGCAACGATGCACCGGCCCGGGGTGCCAGCCAGGTGCTGGTGCTCATGGGGCGCTGGAGCTTGAGCTACTACCTGCTGCACCAGCCCGTGCTCATGGGCTTGATCTGGCTGGGTATGCAGCTCACATGAAACAAAAAAAGCGCGGGGATTCCGCGCTTTTTTGATGGCCGAGGGCCGCCGCGTCGCGGGCTTTTGTTATTCGATCTTTGCCTTCTCGCGCAAGGATTTCTGGAACTCGGTGAGTCTTTGTTGCTGCATCTGCTGGGCAATCTGCGGCTTGATGTCTTCCATCTTGGGCAGTTCGGCCTGGCGGATGTCGTCCACGCGGATGATGTGCCAGCCGAATTGGGTCTTCACCGGCGCCTGGGTGGTCTGGCCCTTCTCGAGTTTGACCATGGCTTCGGAGAACTCGGGCACGTAGCTGGCCGCGGCGGCCCAGTCGAGGTCACCCCCGTTGGCGCCGGAGCCTGGGTCCTTGGACTGCTTCTTGGCAATGTCTTCGAACTTGCCCTTGCCTTTGAGCGACGCAATGATGGCCTTGGCTTCGTCTTCCTTCTCCACCAGGATGTGGCGGGCGCGGTATTCCTTGCCGCCGTTGGCTGCGACGAACTTGTCGTACTCGGCCTTGATGTCGGCGTCCGTGACCGGATTCTTGGCCTGGAAATCGGTGAACAGCGAGCGGATCATGATGGTCTGGCGGGCGAGTTCGAGCTGGTTCTTGAACTCGTCCGTGGCCCCGATGCCGCGCTTCTGGGCTTCCTGCATGAAGATCTCGCGCAGGACCACTTCTTCCTTGAGCTGGGCACGCACGGTGTCATCCACCGGGCGGCCTGTGGCGGCGATCTGCTTGGCCAGCACCTCGAGACGCTCGGTCGGCACGGCCTTGCCGTTGACGATGGCGATGTTCTGGGCAGATGCACTGAACGCGGTGGCGATGAGCACAGCCGCGGTCAGGGCCGAGAGGGAAAATTTCATGGTGTTCCTCGGGGTGTAAAAGGGTTTGGAGCTGCGACGACCGGTTGGGTTCAGCAGACTCGTATCAGAACGTAGCGACGGGCTGGCAAGCCGCTTCAGGCCTTGATTTCAATGGCCAACGCGTGCAGTCCCGCGTCGGTGAATTTTTGCAGCGCATCATACACAAGGCGGTGCTTGGCGACCCGGCTCAGACCGGCAAAACCAGGGGCCGCAATCCGCACGCGGAAGTGGGTGCCGAAGCCCAGTCCGTTGGCGCCCGCATGGCCGGCGTGGGCGGCGCTTTCGTCCAGCACTTCCAGCTCGGTGGGAGCCAGCACCGCTCTCAGTTGAGCCTCGATGGCAGCCGCCGTGGGCGTTGCATCCTCGCTCATGATTTCTCCACCGGGTCGTCTTTGAGGAAGCGCGAGATGTACAGACCCTGACCGACGATGAAGACCACCGGGAACACATAGCCCCAGAGCTTGAAGTTGACCCAGTCTTCGGTGGAGTAGTAGGCCGCCACATAGGCGTTGATGGCCGCCATGAACAGGAAGTAGCCGACCCAGGCCACGGTGAGTCTGGCCCACACGTCATCGGGCAGGCTGAGCTGGCTGCCCAGCAGCAGTTTCAGGAAGTTTTTCTTCCAGATCCAGAGAGCAGCCGCCAGCACGATGGCCATGCTCGCGTACAGCACGGTGGGCTTCCACTTGATGAAGCGCTCATCCTGCAGGAAGAGGGTGAGGGCGCCAAACACCAGAATGAGCACCAGCGTCACCTTTTGCAGCGTCTGCAGCTTGCGGTCGATGGTGTAGATGATCCCGGTCTGCACCAGTGTGGCCACCATGAGGACGGCCGTGGCGGTGTAGATGTCGGCCATCTTGTAGGCCGCCACGAACAGGGCGATGGGAAAGAAGTCGATGAGGAAACGCATCGCAGGATTATCCGCTTTGCACCCGGGCCTCTGCCTGGCGGGGTCAAGCACCCGGAACTCACGGTGCATCCGGCGGCTCCATACGGAGCGCTCATTCACTTTTGGCCTCAAGGAGTTCCACCGACATGTCCCCTCAAGAACAACAATCCATCCTCACCATCGCCTTGCTGGCGGGGTTCGCCGATGGTCACAAGGCCGATACGGAGCGCGAGGCGATCCGGCGCATGGCCGAGTCCCTGGGGCAGGAAGACGCTGGCGCCGGCCTGCCACGGCTGTATCAGGATGTGCTGCTCAAGCGCGTGTCGCTGGCCGACGCGGTGTCGGGTTTGCAGGACGCCGGGCAGCGCCAGCTGGCCTATGAAATGGCGGTGTGTGTCTGCGATGCCGACGGCCGGCAGAGCGACTCCGAACGGACATTCCTGGCGGATCTGAAGACGCGCCTGAAGCTCGATCCCGTGGAGGCGGCGGCGTTCGAGCGCGAGGCCGATGCGATCGTGGATGCGGCGGAGAAAGCCGTGCCGGTCGCGGTGCCCGCAGCGGTTGCCGCGGCTCCGGTGGTGGCGGCCACCGCGGTGCCTGGGGCCGATCTGGACAAATCCATCCTGAACTATGCGCTGCTCAACGGTGCGCTGGAGTTGTTGCCGCAGTCCTGGGCGTCGATGGCCATCATTCCGCTGCAGGTGAAGATGGTCTATGCCATTGGCAAGGCGCACGGCGTGGAGCTGGACCAGGGCCACATCCGCGAGTTCATCGCGGCGGTGGGGGTGGGCCTGACTTCGCAGTACCTGGAGCAGTTCGGGCGCAAGCTGCTGGGCGGTTTGCTCGGCAAGGTCGCGTGTCGCGCCGTTGGTGGACTGGGCGGTGCGGCCACCGGTGTGGCGTTTTCATTTGCCACCACCTACGCGCTGGGCCAGGTGGCCAAACGCTACTACGCAGGCGGACGGGTCATGAGCACCGCGCTGCTGCAGGAAAGCTTTCAGAGTTTGCTGGGACCGGCCAAGCAGATGCAGGCGCAGTACCTGCCGCAGATCCAGC
This sequence comes from Pseudomonadota bacterium, assembly GCA_040385485.1. Taxonomy (GTDB): domain Bacteria; phylum Pseudomonadota; class Gammaproteobacteria; order Burkholderiales; family Burkholderiaceae_C; genus Hydrogenophaga. The sequence continues at coordinate 8,975 of JAZKHJ010000026.1, forward strand.
AAAAAGCGTCCACGCTTGACGCGGGACAGATCATGAAACTTGTGCGGGGAGGCTGACTTCCTGCGCCGCCATTGCCTCGGCGGTGATCGTCAGCGAGCGCAGGCGCAGCGCCGGGTCGAACAGGTCGCTCACGATCATGAATTCGTCGGCCTGCGTCACGTCGGCCAGCGACTGAAGACCCTCGCGCACCGTGCCGGGGCCGCCAATCACGGCCGCAGCCAGGAAGTCGGCGATGCCGGCCTGTTCCTGCGGGTGCAGGTTTTTCATGAAGCCGTGCACCGGTGGCGGCAACTGCCCGCGTTTGCCGGTGAGGATGCCCAACACGCGCTGGTAGGTGCTGCTGGCGAGGAACTCGGCTTCCTCGTCGGTTGGCGCGGCGATCAGCGGTACGCCGATGATCACGTAGGGCTTGGCCAGTTGGGCGGAAGGCTTGAAATGGCTGCGGTACACGTCCAGCGCCTGCAGCAGCATGCTGGGTGCGAAGTGCGAGGCAAACGCATAGGGCAGGCCGCGCTCGGCCGCCAGTTGCGCCGAAAACAGGCTGGACCCCAGCAGCCAGATCGGCACGTTGGTGCCGGCACCCGGGTTGGCGATCAGGCGCTGGCCGGGCGTGGCGGGGCCCAGCAGGTGCTGCAGTTCGGCCACGTCGCGTGGGAAGTCGGCCTCGGTCTCCACGCGGTCGCGGCGCAGCGCGCGCATGGTGTGCGGGTCGGTGCCGGGCGCACGGCCCAGACCCAGGTCGATGCGGCCAGGGTAGAGCTCGGCCAGCGTGCCGAAGGCTTCGGCCACCACCAGGGGCGCGTGGTTGGGCAGCATCACGCCGCCCGAGCCCACGCGCATGTGTTTCGTGCCCCCCGCGATGTGGCCCACCAGCACGGCCGTGGCCGAGCAGGCGATGCCGCTCATGTTGTGGTGCTCGGCGAGCCAGTAGCGGGTGAAACCCAGCGACTCGGCGTGCTGCGCGGTGCGCAACGCGACGGCGAGCGCGTCGGCCACGGTGCCCCCTTCGCGCACGGCGACCAGGTCGAGCATGGAGAGGCGGATGTCTTTGAGCTGTTTCATGCCGGGAGAAAGCCTTCGATGGACAGATACCGTTCGCCGGTGTCGTAGTTGAAACCCAGCACCACGGCGTCGGCCGGCAGATCGGGCAGTTTTTGCGCGATGGCGGCCAGGGTGGCGCCCGAGGAGATGCCGACCAGCACGCCTTCTTCGCGTGCGCAGCGGCGCGCCATCTCGCGCGCGGGCTCGGCCTCGACCTGGATCACGCCGTCGAGAACGCTGGTGTCGAGGTTGTTCGGAATGAAGCCCGCGCCGATGCCCTGGATGGGGTGGGGCGAAGGCTGGCCGCCGGAGATGACCGGCGAAGCCGCAGGCTCCACCGCGAACACCTTGAGCTTGGGCCAGCGCGCCTTGAGCACACGCGCGCAGCCGGTGATGTGGCCACCGGTACCCACGCCGGTGATGAGCACGTCGATGCCCTCGGGGAAATCAGCCGCGATCTCTTCAGCGGTGGTCTGTTCGTGCACCGCCACGTTGGCCGGGTTGTTGAACTGCTGCGGCATCCACGCGCCGGGCGTGCTGGCCACGATTTCCTCGGCGCGCGCGATCGAGCCTTTCATGCCCTTCTCGCGCGGCGTGAGGTCGAAGCTCGCGCCGTAGGCCAGCATCAGCCGGCGGCGCTCGACCGACATGCTGTCGGGCATGACCAGAATGATCTTGTAGCCCTTGACCGCAGCCACCATGGCCAGGCCGATGCCGGTGTTGCCCGAGGTGGGTTCGACGATGGTGCCGCCGGGCTGGAGCGCGCCGCTTTTCTCGGCCGCTTCCACCATGGACAGGGCGATGCGGTCCTTGATGGAGCCGCCGGGGTTGCTGCGCTCGGACTTGATCCACACCTGCTGCGTGGCATCGCCAAACAGGCGGTGCATGCGCAAGTGGGGGGTGTTGCCGATGGTCTGGAGGATGCTGTCAGCTTTCATGGCGTGTCCTTGGTGGGGGAGTGCTCCAGTGAAGCCGAGTTCATGCAGTAGCGCAAGCCCGTGTCCGTGGGGCCGTCGTCGAACACATGGCCCAGGTGGGCGCCACACTGGCTGCACACGGTCTCCACCCGCACCATGCCGTGGGTGCGGTCGGTGATCTCGGTGATGGCCCCGGGCACGGCTTGCGAGAAGCTGGGCCAGCCGCAACCGGCGTCGAACTTGGTCTTGGCGTCAAAGAGCGTGTTGCCGCAGCAGATGCAGTGGTAGCTGCCATCGGCCCAGACTTGCTCGTACTTGCCGGTGTAGGGCCGCTCGGTGTGGGCGTGGCGGGTCACGTCGAAGGCACGCGGCTCGGCGCCTTTGGCGGCAAGCGCTTCACGCCATTCGGCTTCGGTTTTCTGAATAGGGAAGTTCATGTGTTCTCCTGGGTGCTCATGACGAACAGCTGATTTCGATCCCGCTGGCCCAATCGGGTGGAAAGGCGGCGAGGTCTTCTTGGCCGGGGGCTTCTTCAAATGGGCGCTCCAGCGCGTTTTGCAACCGCGCCAACTCGCTGAAGTCGCCTTGCTTCGCGCGCTGGATCGCAACTTCGCCGAGGTGATTGCGCAGCACCACCTGCGGGTTGGTGTGCAGCATCCTCGCATGTGTGGCGTCGGCGTCAAAGCCGGGCTGGGCCTGCAGGCGTTCGCGCCAGCGGATGGCCCAGGCGTCAAAGGCCTCGCGCTGCAGGAACAGGTCGCGCACGGCATCGAGCGGCCCGGCCACGGCATGGCTCAAACGGCGCCAAAAGATGGTGAAGTCCACCGCGTCGGCAGCCATGAGCTTCATCAGCGTCTCGGTCAGCTCGGCGTCGCCGTCTTCCACGCGTTCCAGGCCCAGCTTGGCGTTCATGCGCCGCTGCAGGGCGGCCGGCATGTGGGCCTTGTAGGGTTCCAGCGCATCCAGCGCCTGCTGCTGGTCGTCCATCAGCGGCAGCAGCGCCTGGCCCAGGGCAAACAAGTTCCAGTAGGCGATGTTGGGCTGGCGGTTGTAGGCGTAGCGTCCACCGGTATCGCTGTGGTTGCAGACGTGGCCGGGGTTGAAGGCGTCGAGGAACTGGAACGGGCCGTAGTCGATGGTCAGGCCCAGGATGCTCATGTTGTCGGTGTTCATCACGCCGTGGCAGAAGCCCACGGCCTGCCATTGCGCCACCATCTCGGCGGTGCGCGCGCTCACGGCTTCGAGCAGCGCGGCATACGGGTTGCCCGGCGCATCGCGGCAAGCCGGGTAGAAGTGGTCGATGACGAAGTCGGCCAGGGTGCGCAGCTGGGCGTGCTGGCCACTGTGCGAGAAGTGTTCGAAGTGGCCGAAGCGGATGAAGCTGGGCGCAACGCGGGTGACCACCGCCGCGGTCTCGATCTCTTCGCGCCGCACCGGCGCGGGCGAGCCGGTGACGCACAGCGCGCGGCTGGTGGGAATGCCCAGCGCGTGCATGGCCTCGCTGCAGAGGAATTCGCGGATGGAGCTGCGCAGCACGGCGCGGCCATCGCCCATGCGCGAGTAGGGCGTGAGGCCGGCGCCCTTGAGCTGCACTTCCTGCGAGCCCGAGGCGGTGTCCACCTCGCCGAGCAGGATGGCGCGGCCGTCGCCCAGCTGGCCGGCCCAGTGGCCGAACTGGTGGCCGCTGTATACGCTGGCCAGTGGCTGCGCGCCGGCGATGGGAAGGTTGCCTGCGAAGGCATCGAGCGCGCCCGGGGACGCGAGCCAGGCCCGGTCCAGGCCCAGCAGGTCGGCCACGGCCGGGCTGGTGCCGACCCAGTGGGGCGCGGGCAGGGGGGTGGGGGGGAGCAGGGTGTAGAAGGCTTCGCCCAGGCTGGCGAATCGGTTCTGCCAGGCCAGTCCAAGATCCAGGCTGGCGGCCATGTCGACGGGTCGGTTCATGTCCGCCATTGTCCCCATAGCGCCCGACATGGCGTGGCGCAGGGTCAATCCGGCTCGGTCAGCGGCTCGGGGGCGAGCAGGCGGGCGCGGTACTGGCCGGGCGACACGCCGAACCAGCGCTTGTTGGCCCGGAAGAAATTGCTCTGGTCGGCAAAGCCCAGCAGATCGGCCACCTGGCCCAGGGTGTAGCGCGCTTCGGCCAGGTACTTCTGGGCCAGGTCGCGCCGCGCGTCGTCGAGCAACTGCTGGAAGCTGGTGTGCTCCTCGTGCAGGCGGCGCTGCAGGGTGCGGTCGGCCATGGCCAGGCTGCTCGCGATGTCTTCGCGGCGCGGTTCGCCCAGGTGCAGGCGGCGAATGACTTCCTCGGTCACGCGGTGGCCGGTGCTGGCATTGCCCAGTTGCACCATGCGCGCCTCGATCACGCGCTGGTGCATGTCGAACAGCACCGGGTCGCTCGATGGCAGCGTTCTGTCCAGGTCCGCGTTGTCCAGCAGCAGGCGGGTGGCGGGCTGGTTGAAGCGCACCGGGCAGCCGAAGGCACGCAGGTAGGGGCCGGCGTCCACCGGCTCGGGGAAGATGAATTCGGCCGCCCGTGGCTGCACGTCGCGCCGCGTGATCCAGCGGCACAGCGTGGCCAGGGAGAGCAGGCCGTATTCCTGGCGCTGCCTCGGCACCGGGCGCGTGTTGCCGATGTGGCCCAGCACCAGCCAGCATTGCTGTGCCCCCTGCGGCTCCAGTTCGAAGGTGGCTGCGTCGGAGATCACCGCCAGGTAGCGTGCGAAGTTCTGCAAGCCAGCCTTGAGCGTCGGGCTGGCCAACATGATGTAGCCGACCATGCCGAAATTGACGTGGCGGCTGGTGAGTTCACTGTCCATCCCGAGCGCCGGATTGCCCGACCACGCCACCGCGAGCTCCCACAGGTGGCTGATCTCCTCGACGTCGAAGCGGGCGTCCGGCTTCTGCAGCAGCGCGATGTCGATGCCGACCGCCTCAAACAGGCGCGTCACGTCCAGACCCTGAGACGCAAACATCTCGGCGATGCCCTTGACCCAGGTGACGGAGCTGGTCCTTTTCATGGGGGGTGGTGTCCTGAAGTCAGTCGATTGGCCATGTTGCGATAGCGGCGTTCGGGGCATGCGTTCCTAGAATTTCCCGAACAGTTCGCGCCGCCGACGAGCACCGGATTCAACGGGATTTCGACGCACCGCGCAAGCTGTTGTTTACCCCCGAAAACAGGAGACAAGACATGGTCAAGAAGACACCGACGTGGGTGGGTTGGGGTGCGGGCGCCGCCTGCTTGTTGCTCGCGGCTTGTGGCGGTGGCTCGGAGGCCCCGCCACCCCCAGCCCCTCAACCCGAGGTTCGCCAGATTGTTTACGGCACGGTGCAGGGCAGCAACCAGGCCAGCACCACGGGCACCTACGCCTGGAAGGGCATTCCGTATGCCCAGCCTCCGGTGGGTGCGTTGCGCTGGAAGGCGCCTGTGGCCCCGGTCGCCTGGACCGGCACACGCCAGACCACCACGTTCGGACATGCCTGCTTGCAGAACGGCCGCATCTACGGCCCGGGCACGAACAACACCTACGACGCCACCATCGCCACCACGCTGAACACCCCGGTGGGCAACGAAGATTGCCTCACGCTCAACGTGTGGCGCCCCGCCAGCGACACCACCAACCTGCCGGTGATCGTGTTCGTCTATGGCGGCAGCAACATCTCGGGTTACACCGCCGACCCGGTGTACGACGGCGCCGCCCTGGCCCGCACGGCCAACGCGGTGGTGGTGACGCTGAACTACCGCGTGGGTGTGCTGGGCTTCATGAACCTGCCGCAGCTCAAGACCGGTGCCAGCAGCGCCGAGGACTCCGGCAACTTCGCGCTGCTCGACATCGTGCAGGGGCTGAAGTTCGTGCAGCAGAACGCGCCGGCTTTCGGTGGCAACGCCAGCAACGTGACGCTGATGGGGCAGTCCGCCGGCGCGATCAATGTCTGGGCACTGATGGCCTCGCCGCTGGGCGCAGGCCTCTTTCACAAGGCCGTGCCGCTGTCGGGTGGTATCTCGCTGGCGAGCAACCTGCCGCCGGGCAGCATTCCCACGCTGAACCCTGCCAGCACCTACCTGGCGCAAGGCAACAACCTGCTGGCGCGCCTGGTGATCGCCGATGGCCTGGCGATCGACCTCCTCGCTGCACAGGCCTGGATCGCCTCGCAGACGTCCACCCAGATCGCGGACTACCTGCGCGGCAAGGCCGGCGGCACCATCCTCACCACCGTGCTGGTGAACGGCCTCACCGGCTCGGGTCCCATCCCCGACGGCAGCGTGCTGCCCACCGATCCGATCGCCGCCATGGCCGCAGGCCTCTACAACAAGGTGCCCGTGCTCGCCGGCAACACGGGCGAGGAGGGCAAGCTCTTCGCGCCCTTCCTCACCCTGTTTGGTGGCCCGCCGGGCTTCAAGATCAACGATGCCGACCGCTTCAACCTGATGGCCGCGTTCAACCCCGACGCGCCTGGCTTGCTCACCGAGGGCGACATCATCGATGCAGCCTACGTGCCGTCAAACACGCCGGTGACCGGATGGTCCGCCCGCACTGCGCAGCTGGCCGCCGCCTTCATGGCGCCCAGCCGGGACAACGTGCTCAACACGCTCAAGGCGCAGCAGGCTGACGTCTGGTACTACCAGTTCGACTGGGCGCAGGAGCCCGCGCCGTGGAACACGGTGTATGGGGCCGCTCATGCGTTCGACCTGCCATTTCTCTTCGGCAACTTCGGCCCCTCGGTGTTCTCCAACGCCACCAACAGCACCGCCAACCGGCCTGGTCGGCTGGCCCTCTCGGCACGCATGATGGCCACGCTGGGCAGCTTCGCGCGCACCGGCAACCCCAACCACGCCACGCTCGGCACAACTTGGCAACCATGGCCCGGCCAGTTGCGTTTCGATGCGTCACTCACCGACGCTCAAATCAGCACGGTGCCTTGATCGGTTCCATTCCCGCCGTTGGCCGCAATGCTGCGTTGAGGCCAGGCGAAAGACCATGTCCCGCAATGGACACCGAGGGCCTTCCTCTCGTGGAAGCCCTCGGTCACCGTGCAGAGCAAACCGCTACGATGAAGTCGATTCCCCAAAACTTCATCGACAGGAGACTTCCCATGCTGGGCCAAATGCAGAGCCAACCCCTTTTGATTTCGACACTGATCGTGCACGCCGAGCGGCACCACGCCAGCGGCGAGATCGTGTCCCGCCGTGTCGAGGGGGACATCCACCGCAGCAACTGGGGCCAGATCGCGGTGCGCTCCCGCAAGGTGGCCAACGCGCTGAACAGCCTCGACCTGGCCTTTGGCGACCGGGTAGCCACCCTGGCCTGGAACGGTTACCGCCACTTGGAGCTGTACTTCGGCGTCAGCGGCACGGGCCACGTGCTGCACACGCTCAACCCGCGCCTGCACCCCGACCAGCTCACCTGGATCGTGAACCACGCCGAAGACAAGGCCATCTGCTTCGACATGACTTTCCTGCCGCTGGTGAAGGCGGTGGCGGCCAAATGCCCCACGGTCAAGCACTGGATCGCGCTGTGCGATGCCGACAAGCTGCCCGCCGACAGCGGCTTGCCCGGCCTGCAGAGCTACGAGGCCTGGATCGCCAACCAGCCCGATACCTACCACTGGCCCACGTTCGACGAGAACTCGGCCTCCAGCATGTGCTACACGAGCGGCACAACCGGCAACCCCAAGGCCGCGCTGTACTCGCACCGCTCCACCATCCTGCACGCGTTCACCGCCGCACTGCCCGACGCACTGAGCCTGAGCGCGCGCGACAGCGTGCTGCCGGTCGTGCCCATGTTCCACGTCAACGCCTGGGGCCTGCCGTACTCGGCGGCGGCCACCGGCTGCAAGCTGGTGTTCCCCGGCCCGGCGATGGACGGCAAGTCGATCTACGAACTGCTGGAAACCGAGAAAGTGACCATGGCCGCGGGCGTGCCCACGGTGTGGCAGATGCTGCTGGGTCACCTGCAGGCCGGCGGCCTGAAGTTCAGCACGCTCAAGAGCACCGTGATCGGAGGCTCGGCCTGCCCGCCGGCCATGATGAAGGCCTTCAACGACCAGTACGGCGTGGCCGTGATCCACGCCTGGGGCATGACCGAAATGTCACCGCTGGGCACGGTGTGCTCGCTGAAGAACGCCCAACTGGCGCTGCCGCCCGAGGAGCAGCACAAGATCCTGCTCAAGCAGGGACGCGCGGTGTACGGCGTGGACATGAAAATCGTCGACGACGCCGGAGAAGAACTGCCCTGGGACGGCAAGAGCTACGGCGACCTGCTGGTGCGCGGCCCGTGGATCATTTCGAGCTACTACAAAGGCGAGGGCGGTGACCCTCTGCGCTACGACGCTCAGGGTCAGGGCTGGTTCCCCACCGGCGACGTGGCCACCATCGACCCCGACGGCTTCATGCAGATCACCGACCGCAGCAAGGACGTGATCAAGTCCGGCGGCGAGTGGATCAGCTCGATCGACGTGGAGAACATCGCCATGGCCCACCCGGCCGTGGCCATGGCGGCCTGCGTGGGCATGCGCCACCCCAAATGGGACGAGCGGCCCATCGTGGTGGTGGTGAAGAAGCCGGGCGCCGAGGTCACGCGCGAGGAGTTGCTGGCGTTCTTCGAGGGCAAGACGGCGAAGTGGCAGATCCCGGACGACGTGGTGTTCGTCGACGCGATCCCGCTGGGCGCCACCGGCAAGATGCAGAAGATGACGCTTCGCCAGCAGCTCAAGGACTACGTGCTCCCCGGGATCTGAAGCCATCTTTCCGACGGGTGGAGTCGTCAGGACCCCCACCCTCATCCCCCCACAGTCGCCAGCGCGATAGCCCCTAGGGGCTATCCCTGAGTGCTGCACCGCAGCAGGCTTGTAAGCTGCAAAGCGGATTCCAAAACCACCGGAGACAAACATGCATTTCGCCATCAAGAGCCTCACCGCAGCATCGCTGCTCGCCTGCGCCTTCGCAGCAAACGCCCAGAAGGGCGAGACCGTCAAGATCGCCCTGATCGACCCACAGACCGGCCTGATGGGCCCCGTGGGCAACAACCAGCTCAAGAGCTGGCAGTTCTTCGCCGAGAAGTTCACCCAGTCCAATCCGGCCGGCGTGAAGTTCGAGGTGGTCGGCTTTGACAACAAGCTCAGCCCCGCCGAGAGCCTGAACAACTTCAAGGCCGCGCTCGACCAGGGCGTGCGCTACATCGCCCAGGGCAACGGCTCCTCGGTGGCCGGCGCGCTGATCGATGCGGTCAGCAAGCACAACGAACGCAACCCCGGCAAGGAGGTGATCTTCCTGAACTACGCCGCGGTCGACCCCGATTTCACCAACAGCAAGTGCAACTACTGGCACTTCCGCTTCGACGCAGACACGTCCATGAAGATGGAGGCCATGACCACCTTCATGAAGGACCAGCCCGACGTCAAGAACGTCTATCTGCTCAACCAGAACTACTCGCACGGCCAGCAGGTCGCGCGTTTTGCGAAGGAAAACCTCTCGCGCAAGCGCCCCGACGTGAAGATCGTCGGCGAAGACCTGCACCCGCTGGCGCAGGTGCGTGACTTCGCTCCCTACGTGGCCAAGATCAAGGCCTCTGGCGCCGACACCGTGATCACCGGCAACTGGGGCTCCGACCTCGCGCTGCTGGTGAAGGCCGCCAACGAAGGTGGTTACACCGGCAAGTTCTACACCTACTACACCGGCGTGACGGGCACCCCCACCGCACTGGGCACCGGTGGCGAAGGCCGCGTGTACCAGGTGGCCTACCAGCACTACAACATGGGCGGCCAGATGGGCAAGTGGGCCGACGAGTTCAAGGCCAAGTACAAGGACGACATGTACACCGGCGCGATCCCGCTGGCTTATTCCGCGCTGTCTGAAGCCATGGCCAAGGCCAAGTCGACCGACCCGGTGAAAGTGGCTGTTGCCCTGGAAGGCCTGAAGTACAAGGGTTTCAACGGCGAAGTGGAAGTGCGCAAGCTCGATCACCAGTTGCAGCAACCCCTGTTCGTTGCGGTCTGGCAGAAAGCCGACAAGAAGTACCCCTACAGCCCGGAAAACACCGGCATGACGCTGGCACCGGTCAAGGAATACCCGTCCTACGTCTCCAGCACGCCGACCAGCTGCCAGATGAAGCGGCCGGGCTGATCGACAGGGCCGCCATGCACGAACCCGGATTCGTGCGGGGTGGTCCACTTGGGTAGAACCAGCGCCGTTTCAGGCGCTGGTTTGTTTTCACCGTGCTCCGAAGGCTGACACACCAGCCACGAAAGGCGAACTTCATGGAGTTCTTCATCATCTCCATGCTCAATGGAGTCAGCTACGGCCTGTTGCTGTTCATGTTGAGCTCGGGGCTGACCCTCATCTTCAGCATGATGGGCGTCCTCAATTTTGCGCACGCCAGTTTTTACATGGTCGGCGCCTACATGGGCTACACGCTGTCCAACTGGATCGGCTTCTGGCCCGCCCTGATCGTGGCGCCGCTGCTGGTGGGTGCCATGGGGGCCGTGTTCGAGCGCCTCACACTGCGCAAGGTGCACAAGTTCGGTCACGTGCCCGAACTGCTGGTGACCTTCGGTTTTTCCTACATCCTGCTGGAGGTGGTGCAGCTGGTCTGGGGCCGCACGGCACTGGACTTCGCGCCGCCCGAGGCATTGCGCGGCCCGGCCTTCACGCTGGTGCACCTGGCCGACGATTCCCTGCAAATGGTCTGGGGCGCGGCGACGAGCGAGATGTGTTCCGTCGCCGGCACGATCTGCTCGCCGTTTCCGGCCACGCGCGGTTTCATGATGCTGGTGGCCCTGCTGATGCTGCTCTCGCTGTGGCTGCTGCTCACGCGCACCCGCATCGGACTGGTGATCCAGGCGGCACTCACCCACCCTGAAACGGTGGAGAGCCTGGGGCACAACGTGCCGCGTGTGTTCATGCTGGTGTTTGGCGCCGGTACCGGTCTGGCGGGCCTTGCCGGGGTCATCGGCGGCAGCACCTTCGTCACCGAGCCGGCCATGGCCGCCACGGTGGGCTCGGTGATCTTCGTCGTGGTGGTGGTCGGCGGCATGGGATCGCTCTCGGGCGCCTTCCTGGCCTCCCTGCTCATCGGCGTGATCCAGACCTTCGCGGTCGCGTTCGACTACTCCTTCATCAGCCTGGCGCAACAGCTCGGGCTTGAACTCTCGGACGCCACCAAGGAGAACTCGGTGGTCAAGCTCACGCTGTCGCAGGTGGCGCCGATCCTGCCCTACCTGTTCCTGGTGCTGATCCTGATCTTCCGCCCCAAGGGCCTGCTCGGCACGCGAGAGGGCTGACCCGACATGACCACCATGCAACACACCTCCGTCCGCACCTCCTCCGGCTTCAACAAAGGCCGCTGGATCGTCTGGTCCCTCTTCGCCGCGGTCCTGCTGGTCGCACCTTTCGTGTTCAGCAGCAACCTCGCGGTGACCATGCTGTCGCAAATGGGCATCGCCATCATTGCCTGCCTCTCTTACAACATCCTGCTGGGGCAGGGCGGCATGCTGAGCTTCGGCCACGCGGTCTACACCGGGCTGGGCTCCTATGTCGCCATGCACGCGCTCAACGCGGCGGCGGGTGGGCAGTTGCCGATTCCCGTGACGCTGCTGCCGCTGGTGGGTGGCGTGGCGGGCCTCTTCTTCGCCATCCTGTTCGGCTACGTCACCACCAAGAAAGCCGGCACCACCTTTGCCATGATCACGCTGGGCATGGCCGAGCTGGTGTTTGCCATGTCGCTCATGTTTTCCGAGTTCTTCGGTGGCGAAGCGGGCGTGTCGGGCAACCGGGTGATCGGCGAGGCCTTCATGGGGATCACCTACGGCCCCCCACGGCAGGTGTACTACCTGATCGCGGTCTACACCTTCATCTGCGTGGGCCTCATGTTCGCCTTCACGCGCACGCCGCTGGGCCGCATCCTGAACGCCGTGCGCGACAACCCGGAGCGCGTGGAGTTCATTGGCTACAACACGCAGAAGGTGCGCTACCTGTCGTTCATGATCGCGGGCTTCTTCGCCGGCATCGCGGGTGGCCTGGGCGCGCTCAACTTCGAGATCGTCACCGCCGAGGTGGTCGGCGCCGGGCGCTCGGGCGCCTACCTGTTGTTCACCTTCCTGGGCGGCGCCACCATCTTCTTCGGGCCGATCATCGGCGGCATCCTGATGGTGCTGGCCTCGGTGCTGCTCTCGGAGCTCACCAAAGCCTGGCTGCTCTACCTGGGCTTGATCTTCCTGTTCATGGTGATGTACGCCCCCGGTGGCGTGGCCAGCCTGATCATGATGAACGTGCGCGTGGCGGCCTACGGTCTGCTCAAGCGCGTGCTGGGCAGCTATGCGTTGCTGGCTGTCGCGGGGCTGATCATGCTGGCCGGTGCTGGCGCCATGATCGAAATGATGTACCACCTGCAGCTCAATGCGGGGCAGGACACGGTCTTGCGCTTCCTGGGGGTCAACCTGGACGCCCGCAGCGTGACGAGCTGGGTGGGCGCGTTGGTCGTGATGCTGGTGGGTCTGGGTCTGTTCGAGCTGGTGCGCCGTCGCTTCATGCTCCAGTGGCATGACATCCAGGTGACGATTGAACAACACACACAACAGCGGGAGGCAACATGACGACACCCGCCCTCGAATTGCGCGACCTGCGCAAGAGCTTCGGCAAGACCGACATCATTCGCGGCGTCAACCTGGTGGTGAATCCGGGTGAACGCGTGGCCATCATCGGCCCCAACGGCGCGGGCAAGTCCACGCTGTTCAACCTGATCTCGGGCCGCTTCGAGCCCAGCAGCGGCGACGTGATGCTGGGCGGCCACCGCATCAACGGCCTGAAACCGTTCGAGATCAACCGGTTGGGCCTCTCGCGCAGCTTCCAGATCACCAACATCTTTCCCAAGCTCAGCGTGTTCGAGAACCTGCGCTGCGGCGTGCTCTGGAGCCTGGGCTACAAGTACACCTTCCTGAAGTTCCTCGCCAACCTCAAGGACGCCAATGACCGCGCCGAAGAGCTCATGCGCATGATTCGTCTGGAGCGCAAGCACGACACGCTGGCCATGAACTTGACCTACGCCGAGCAGCGCGCGCTGGAGATCGGCATCACCATCGCCGGTGGCGCGCAGGTGATCCTGCTCGATGAACCCACGGCCGGCATGAGCAAGAGCGAAACCAGCCGTTTCATCGAGCTGATCCGCGAGGTGACGGTGGGCAAGACGCTGCTGACGGTGGAGCACGACATGGGCGTGGTGTTCGGCCTGGCCGACCGCATTGCGGTGGTGGTGTACGGCGAGGTGATCGCCTTCGACACACCCGAAGCCGTGCGCGCCAACCCGCGCGTGCAGGAAGCCTACCTGGGCTCGGTGCTGGCGGATCAACAGGCGGCAGGCCACTGAGGACACACCATGCTTGAAATACAAGACCTTCACGCTTACTACGGCAAGAGCCACGTGCTGCACGGCGTGCACTTTTCGGTCGGCAAGGGCGAGATCGTGGCGCTGCTCGGGCGCAACGGCTCGGGCCGCTCGACCACCGCCAAGGCCATCATGGGCCTGGTGGAAAGCACAGGCAGCGTCAGCTGGCAAGGCAAGCCCATCCTGGGCAAAAAGCCGTTTGAAATTGCACACCTGGGCATCGGCCATGTGCCGGAGAACCGCGACATCTTCCCCAAGCTCACCGTGCACCAGAACCTGCTGCTCGGCCAGAAAGGCAAGGGGCTGGGTGCGCGCTGGAGCTTCGATGACATGTACGCCATGTTCCCGCGGCTGAAGGAGCGGGAGCACACCGAAGCCGGCGTGCTCTCGGGCGGCGAGCAGCAGATGCTCACCCTGTGCCGCACCCTCATGGGCGACCCCGACCTGATCATCATCGACGAGCCCACCGAGGGCCTCGCACCCAAGATCGTGGAACTGGTGGCCGAGTACCTTCAGAAGCTCAAGGCACGCGGCGTGTCGGTGCTGCTGATCGAGCAGAAGCTCACCATCGCCCTGAGCATTTCGGACCGGGTGCTGGTCATGGGCCATGGCAGCATCGTGTTCCAAGGCACGCCTGAAACTCTTCGCGCCGATGCGCAGATCCGCAAAGAGTGGCTGGAGGTGTGAAGCCCCACGCGCCGCCTGACTCACTGGCGACAAGTGGGCCTTGCGGCAGCGCAGCAAGTTCCTAGAATCGAACGATCGTTCTTTTTCGGGAAGAACATCACAGTCAATGCCCCCGGGCACCCGTTTTCCGCCAACAACGAAGGAGATTCCATGACCGCTGAGTACCAGGTCCACGGCGATGTTGCCGTCATCACCATGAACAACCCGCCGGTCAACGGCCTGGGTCTCTCCACGCGCCAGGGCATCGCCGCCGGCCTGGAGAAGGCAGAGGCCGATCCGGCCGTGAAGTCCATCGTGATCACCGGCGCCGGCAAGGCGTTCTCGGGCGGTGCCGACATCCGCGAATTCGGCTCGCCCAAGGCACTGGCCGAGCCCAACCTGCTCTCCGTGATCCTGGCGGTGGAGAACACGTCCAAACCCGTCATCGCCGCCATGCACAGCGTCGCCATGGGCGGTGGCCTTGAACTGGCTCTGGGCTGCCACTACCGCATCGCCGCGCCCGGCACCAGCGTGGCGCTCCCCGAGGTGAAGCTGGGCTTGATCCCCGGCGCCGGCGGCACACAGCGCCTGCCGCGCGCGCTCGGCGTGGAGCCCGCGCTCAACATGATCGTGAGCGGTGAGCCGGTGAAGAGCGAGATGCTGGCCATGCTGCCGGGCCAGAAGCTCTTCGACAAGATGGCTGCATCCGCCGAAAGCCTGGCCGAGGAAGCCCTGGCCCTGGCGCGCGAGATGGCCGCCAAACACGCCGATGGCAGCGCGCTGCCCAAGGTGCGCAACCTGCCGTGCAAGCACCCGCTGGGTGATGCCTACTTTGCCTTCGCCCGCAACATGGTCAAGGGCGTGTCGAAGAACTTCCCCGCGCCCGCCAAGTGCGTGGACGCGGTGGAGGCTGCCACCAAGAAGAAATTCGACGACGGCATGGCCTTCGAGCGCGAGATCTTCATCAACCTGATGTGGACACCCGAGTGCCGCGCGCTGCGCCACCTGTTCACCGCAGAACGCGCCGCGAGCAAGATTCCAGACGTGCCGGAAGACACCCCCAAGCGCGAGATCGCCTCGGTGGCCGTCATCGGCGCGGGCACCATGGGTGGCGGCATCGCCATGAACTTCCTCAACGCCGGCATCCCGGTGAAGATGCTGGAGATGAAGCAGGAAGCGCTGGACCGGGGTCTGGCGACCATCCGCAAGAACTACGAAGCCCAGGTGAAGAAGGGCAAGCTCAAGCAGGACAAATACGACCAGCGCATGGCGCTGCTCACCACGACGTTGAGCTACGACGACCTGAGCGCAGCCGACCTCGTGATCGAGGCGGTGTTTGAAGAGATCGGCGTCAAGGAAGCCGTGTTCAAGGAACTCGACCGCGTGATGAAGCCCGGCGCGATCCTGGCCTCCAACACCTCGACGCTGGACGTCAACAAGATCGCCAGCTTCACCAAGCGCCCGCAGGACGTGGTGGGCCTGCACTTCTTCAGCCCGGCCAACGTGATGAAGCTGCTGGAAGTGGTGCGCGGCGAGAAGACCGCCAAGGACGTGATGGCCACCGTGATGACCGTGGCCAAGAAGATCAAGAAGACCGCAGTGGTGTCCGGCGTGTGCGACGGCTTCATCGGCAACCGCATGATCGAGCAGTACGGCCGCCAGGGTGGTTTCCTGCTCGACGAAGGCTGCACGCCCGAGCAGGTCGACAAGGCGATGGAGAAGTTCGGCATGGCCATGGGCCCGTTCCGCATGGGCGACCTGGCCGGCAACGACATCGGCTGGGCGATCC
>JAZKHJ010000027.1:0-137053 GCA_040385485.1 Pseudomonadota bacterium
GTGATGCCCATGTGGTACTGGTTGTAGACGTCCCACAGGCCGTCGACGATCATGGTGTCGACCATCTTCCAGTCACCCATGCGCTGGCCGTCGCGGCTGCCATTGAGCACGTGCGGCGAGGCGCTCATGTTTTCCTGGCCACCGGCAATCACGATCTCGCTGTCGCCCCAGGCCACGGCCTGCGCGGCCAGCATCACGGCCTTGAGGCCTGAGCCGCACACGGCATTGATGGTGAGCGCCGGGGTTTCCTTGGCCACGCCGGCCTTCATCATGGCCTGGCGAGCCGGGTTCTGCCCGACACCCGCGGCCAGCACCTGGCCCATGATCACTTCACCGATCACGTCGGCGGGCAGGCCGGTGCGCTCCAGCATCGCCTTGATGACGATGCTGCCGAGCTCGGTGGCGGGGGTCTTGGCGAGCGAGCCGCCAAACTTGCCGACGGCGGTGCGGGCGGCTGAAACGATGACGATGTCTTCCATGGGTCTGCTCCTTGTTGTGCTGAAAAAAAACTATTTCCGTTCGCCCGGGGCCTGTCGAAGGACAGGCCCAGCCCGATCGGACTCAACTCATGCCCTGGCCTTTACATAGCGGCCTGGTGCGGGTTCGATGGCGCTGTAGCTCTTGCCTTTGCCGTAGGTCTTGGGCGCAGCAATTTGCTTGCCAGCCTGTGGCTTGAGCCAGGCGGCCCAGTCGGTCCACCAGCTGCCTGGCTGTTCATCGGCGCTGGCGATCCATTCGTTCACGTCCTTCGGAAACTTGGTGGCCGAGCCGATCCAATGGCTGCGCTTCTCCTTGCTCGCCGGGTTGATCACGCCGGCGATGTGGCCCGAGGCACCCATGACGAAACGCTTCTTGCCCGGGAACACCTGGGTGCTCGCATAGGCCCCGCCGATGGGCACGATGTGGTCTTCGCGCGAGCCGTAGATGTAGACCGGCAGCTTGACCTGGCGGAAGTCGATCTTCTCGCCGCACACGGTCATCTTGCCGGGCTTGATGAGGTTGTTCTCCAGGTACATCTGGCGCAGATAGTGCGTGTAGTACGGGCCTGGCAGGTTGGTGCTGTCGGAGTTCCAGTACAGCAGGTCGAACGGCGGCGGCGTCTCGCCCTTGAGGTAGTTGCCCACCACGTAGTTCCACACCAGGTCGTTCGGGCGCAGGAAGCTGAAGGTGGTGGCCAGGTCGCGCCCGGGCATCAGGCCGCCATCCTTGAACTGCATCTCGCGGTATTTCACGAAGTTCTCGTCGATGAACACATCGAGGATGCCGGTGTCGGTGAAGTCGAGCAGCGTGGTGAGGAAGGTGGCGCAATTCACCGGCTCTTCACCGCGCGCGGCCAGCACCGCCAGCGCCGTGCCCAGCATGGTGCCGCCCACGCAAAAGCCCAGGGCGTTGATGGTCTCGGCGCCGGTGATGTCCTGCGTGACGCCAATGGCCTTGATCACCGCGTCTTCGATGTACTGGTCCCAGGTGGCCTTGGCCAGCGATTCGTCGGGGTTGCGCCAGCTCACCACGAAGGTGCGGTGACCCTGCTCCACGCAATAGCGGATCAACGAGTTCTCGGGCTGCAGGTCAAGGATGTAGAACTTGTTGATGCAGGGCGGCACCAGCAGGAACGGGCGCTCGTACACCTTGGCCGTGAGAGGCTTGTATTCGATCAACTGAAACAGCTCGTTCTCGAACACCACCGCGCCTTCGGTCGTGGCCACGTTCTTGCCCACCTCGAACACGCTCTCGTCGGTCATGGACACATGGCCCTGCTTCATGTCGTGCAGCAGGTTGGCCATGCCCTTGGCGATGCTCTCGCCCTGGGTGTCGATGGCCTTCTTTTGCGCCTCGGCATTGAAGGCCAGGAAATTGCTCGGCGCGCTGGCGTCGATCCACTGCTGCACCGCGAAACGCACGCGGGTGCGCGTCTTGGCATCGCCTTGCACAGCGTCGGCCAAGGCCATGAGGGTGCGCGCGTTGAGCAGGTACGCGGCGGCGGAAAACGCCGCCATCGGGTTGCTGGCCCAGGCGTCCGAGGCGAATCGGCGGTCACCCTCGGGCTTGACGGCGGGACCCTGGTTCCACAAACCGGTCACATCCTTCAGATACTGGTTCTGAATCTCGAGCAGTTTTGCGGCGTCAAAACTCACCTGTTGGCCCGACGCGTTCTTGAACATGTCGCCCATGCCGGGCATGGCAGGCATCGCGGGCATGCCCGGAAAAGCCGCACCCGCCGTGGGCATGGCCATGCCGAAGGGATTGGCGGCTCCTGCTTGCGGCATGAAGGTCTTGAACGCGGCGAAGGGATCGGTCGGGCCGGCCTGGGCACCCGCCGCAGCCCCCGGAAAGGCCTGGGCCACCTGGGTCCATTGCTGTATGAGGCTCTTCTGGAACGCGCTGGCGGTCTCCAGCCAGTCGGTGGGTGGGGTTTTGCCCGATGTCATGCTGTCTCCTGTGTCTTTGTGTGCGGCTTATCATCCCCGCGCTGGGGAGGAAATTCCGGGTTTTCCCCAGTATCTGCGTGTCGGCTTCCAGCAGACTGACATGGTTTCCCGGTCTGCAAGGATCACTGTGTACCTGGTCGTGATGGGTTGGATGTATGTGGTTCTGATGATGTCGGTGGCCGAAGCGACCAACACCACAGGCTCGGTCCTCGGGGCCATTGTGACCTTTTTTCTTTACGGTCTGCTGCCCGTGATACTGGTGGTTTACCTGATGAGGACGCCCGCGCGGCGCAAGGCCATCAAGGCTCGCGAAGCCGCCGAACACCAGGCGCAGATGGCGCGGCTGGCGGGCAATGCCGAGTCTGCGGCGACGGCCTCAATCGATCCAGATGCAGGCAGCCATGCGACCGGTGCTGCCGAGGATGGTGGCGTCGCGCCGGTGCGAAAAGAAGTGTGAGGACTGTGTCACGGTGCACCACGGCGGCGATCCGTCGTTGCCGTGCACGTTGGTGATGCCCACGGCCTGAAGCCGCAAGCGTGCCAGGGCTTGCAGATCGGCCAGGAACTTGCCCTTGCCGAGCGGCCAGAAATGCGCTGCGGCTTCGTGGTCGAGCGCCACAAATGCCTCGCACACCTCGGCGCCGACTTCAAACGCTTTCGGCCCGATGCAGGGGCCGAGCCACGCGATGATTTCGCCCTCGCCCGCGGCATTGTGCAAGGCGCGCGCGGTGACCTCGATCACGCCGTCTGCCAGTCCGCGCCAGCCCGCGTGCGCCGCGGCCACTGCGGTGCCCGAGGCGTGCGCAAACAGCACCGGCAGGCAATCCGCCACCATGATCGTGGCGGCAACGCCAGCGCCTTGAACCATGCAGGCATCGGCCACTGCACCGTCGAGCATGTCGGGCATGAGCCGCACGATCTGCGTGCCATGCACCTGCTGCAAAAACACCGGCCGCGCGGGTGAGGTGAGCGCCGCGAGCCGCTCGCGGTTGCCCGCCACGGCCAGCGGCTCGTCGCGCACGTGGTCGCCTAGGTTGAAGCTGTCGAACGGCGCCATCGACACGCCGCCCACCCGCGTGGTGAACAGTGCCCGCACACCGGGTGGTGCGGGCCAGTCGGGAACGATGGCGTCTGCAGCCGGCAACATCAGGCTTCGGCGTCCGGGCAGGCCGAGGGCTGCGCCTTCTGGAACGCGGGGTGCTTCATGCAGGCGTCGAAGGCCGCCATGGTGCGCGGCAGGCCGCTGAAATCGGTGTTGAAACGCTGGCCGTTGAAGATCTGCGGCACCAGGCAGCAGTCGGCCATGGTCGGCGTGTCTCCGAAACAGTAGACCGACGTCGGTTGCTGCGCCAGCTGGCGTTCGAAGGACTCCAATCCGGTGCGCACCCAGTGGCGGTACCAGGTGTTCTTGGGCTCCTCTTCGACCTTGAGTTCCTTCGTGAGGTACTTGAGCACGCGCAGGTTGTTGATGGGGTGGATCTCGCAGGCCACGATCTGCGACAGGGCGCGCACGCGCGCACGGCCCAGCGCATCGGCCGGCAGCAGCGCGGGCGCGGGCTGCTGCTCGTCGAGGTACTCGATGATCGCCATCGACTGCGTCAGGCGCATGCCATCGTCCAGTTCGAGCAGCGGCACCAGGCCCTCGACCGCCTTGTCGGTGTAGGCCGGCAACTTGTGGTCACCACGCGCGATGTGCACGGGCACGTATTCATAAGCCATGCCCTTGAGCGCGAGCGCGATGCGCACGCGAAACGAGGCCGAGGAGCGGAAGTAGTTGTAGAGCTTCATGACTCTGAGGATAAACGGTGGGAGGTATCCCGGCGAGGCAACAGCGGATCGGTATAGTCCATCGCGGTGCATGTGCATCAATCAGAAACAAAAGAGACAACATGAAACTACGCATGGCCATGCTGGCCTTCGCGGCGGTCGCACTGACCGGCTGCGCCTCGTTCGTGGCCCCCACATACAGTCCGGACTACCCGAGCATCGACCGGCTCAAGGCCGCTCAGCTGGGCAGGGTTGCGGTGGGTGACTTCCAGCCCCGCAGTCCGGAGGCACCGGTCAACAAGATCACCCTGCGCGGCGCACCCTTCGTATCACCCAGTGGCTCATTTGCCCAATACCTGGAAGACGCCATCCGATCCGACCTGACCGAGTTGCGGGTGCTCGACCCCAAGGCAGAGACGCGCATCGACGCCACGCTGCTGAAGAACGACATCGACGTGTCCGGCCTCAACACCGGCGAAGGCTTCATGGATGTGAGATTGAGCGTGATCAAGCGCGGGCAGACCGTGCACGACAAGGTCTACAGCGCCAAGACTCAATTTGAATCGAGTTTTGCCGCTGCGGTGGCTGTGCCCAAGGGCCAGAGCGAATACCCGCGCCTGGTGCGCACGCTGCTGCAAACGATCTACGCCGATCCCGCATTCATCAACGCCGTCAAACCTTGAACCGAAAGAAACCCATGACTCTTCAGAACTTCTGGCGCATTCCCCTGGCAGCCGCGCTGCTTGCCATGCTGGCCGCCTGCGCCCATCCCATCGGCATCAGCCCGCTGGAGACGCCGGTACGAAACGAGGCCGGGCTCAACCCGAAAAAGGTCGCCTATGTCATGACCGATGCCGACCGCAACAAGGAAGTCATCACAGCGGGGGGCGGTGGTGACAAGGTGAGCTACTTTCCCTACCGTGACCTGGAGAAGTCCATTCGCGATGCCCTGCGTGCGGTGTATGCGGATGTGTTTGTGGTCAAGTCTGCGAGCGACCGCGAGGCCATCGCTTCGTTCGGCGTCAGCTATGTGTTCTCGCCCAGCGTCACCACCACCACCGAGTCGCCGTCGTTGTTCACCTGGCCACCCACGAAGTTCGGCATCGACCTGACGTGCGAGGTCAGCGATGCCGAGGGCAAGGCGCTGACGACGGTGAAGGCACAGGGCAATGGCACTGCTGAATTTGCCGAGTTCAAAAGCGATTTCGGCCTGGCGGGACGTCGCGCCGCCGTCCAGTTGTCCGAGCAATTTAAACAACAGGTGCAGGCCGACGCCAAACTGCGTTGAACGCAGAGAGGCACATACACCGCCTCTTCGGCGGTGCACGGCCCATCAGGCAGCTTGCAGTGCCGGGTAGTCGGTGTAACCCTTGGCGCCACCGCCGTAGAAGGTCTTGTTGTCGGGCTGGTTGAAAGGACCACCCTGCTTCAAGCGCGCCACCAGGTCGGGATTGGCGATGTAGGTCTTGCCGAAAGCCACCAGATCGGCGCCGTCCTGCACCGCCTGCTCGGCCATCGGCAGGTCATAGCCGTTGTTGACCATCCAGGCTGCCTTGCCGCCAGCTGCGTGGTAGGTCGCGCGCAGGGCATCGTAGTCGAACGGGCGGTCGGCCAGCTCGCGCGGGCCACCGGTGGCCCCCTCGATGAAGTGCACATAGGCCAAGTCGAATTTCGCCAGCTTGTTCATCACGTGGGTGAACAGCGGCTGCGGATCGGCGTCGATCACGTCGTTGGCCGGGGTCACGGGCGACAGGCGAATGCCGGTGCGGCCCGCGCCGATGGCGTCCGTCACAGCCTGGACCACTTCAATCAACAGCCGTGCACGGTTCTCGATGCTGGCGCCGTAGGCGTCGGTGCGCTGGTTGCTGCCGGTCTTCAGAAACTGGTCGATCAGGTAGCCGTTGGCCGCGTGGATCTCCACGCCGTCGAAGCCGGCCTCGATGGCGGCCAGCGCTGCCTTGCGGTAGTCCTCCACGATGCCAGGCAGTTCGCTGAGGTCCAGCGCACGCGGCTCGGAGGTCTCGACGAAAACAGGCGCGCCATCCTTGATCAACACCGTCTTGGTTTTGGCCGCGATGGCCGACGGCGCCACGGGTGCGCCGCCGTCGGGCTGCAGTTCGGTGTGGGACACACGGCCCACGTGCCAGAGCTGGGTCACGATCTTGCCGCCAGCGGCGTGCACGGCCGCGGTCACCCGCTTCCAGCCTTCGATCTGCTCGGGCGCGTACAGCCCGGGCACATCGGCATAGCCCTGCCCCTGGTGGCTGATGGCGGTGGCTTCGGTGATCAGCAGGCCAGCGCTGGCACGCTGCTGGTAATAGGTGGCCATGAGCGGCGTGGGCACGGCGTCGGGCGCGCGGTTGCGCGTGAGCGGCGCCATGACGATGCGGTTCGCCAGTGACAAGGTGCCGACGGTGGTGGGTTCAAACAGTGATGCCATGGTGCGGGTTTCCAGATGCAGGGTGACACGCGGCCCGGCGGCCGCCAATGAAAAGCGGCCGTCAGGCCGCTCGGGATGTGCTTGATTCTGCGCGGCTCAACCGTTCGCGACGTTCAACGCCTGCAATGTCCTCACCACCTCAGGGACGATGCTGACCGCATTTGACGGATGCGCAATGCAGTCGGTGCTCCAGATCTCCCCCACGCCCGAGCCGCGCACCAATTGCACCGCGCCCTGGGCAAACAGCGCATGCGTCACCGCCACGTCGACCGAGGCCGCACCCGCGGCGCGCAGCTTCACCGCCGCGCGCGCCAAGGTGTGGCCCGAGCTCGCCACATCGTCCATCAGCACCACGGCGCGGCCCGCCACCGGCAGGTCGGGCAACTCGATGTCCACCTCGCAATCACCGTGGCGCGTCTTGCGGCACACGGCGTGGTCCCAGCCGTGGCGCCGCGCGGCCAAGGCCACCCATTGCAGCGCTTCTTCGTCCGGCCCCATCAGCAGCGGGTTCTGGCGTTGCGTGGCGATGTGGTCGGCCAGCAGCGGCGCACCGCTCAATGCAATGGCGTCTTTCACCGGCATGGCTTCATGCAGCGTGGCCACGCGGTGCAGGTGCGGGTCCACGGTGATGATGGCGTCGAACAGACCGGCCAGAAAGCCACCCACGATGCGCTGGCTGATCGCTTCGCCCGGGTTGAATTCGATGTCCTGGCGCATATAGGCCAGGTAGGGCGACACCAGCGTCAGGTGCTTCGCTCCCAGCCTGCGCGCGGTCTGCGCGGCCAGCAGCACCTCCACCAGCTTTTCGTTGGGTTGCTGCAAGCCGCGCCAGAGCACGACGCGCGCGGGCAACTCGGCAGGCAAACGCAGGCGCATTTCACCGTCGGGAAAATGGTGGCGCTCCACCACGGCCAACGCCATGCCAACGGCGCTGGCTGCCTGAGCGGCCAGCGCTGCTTCATCGTCGAAACACAGCACACAACCCGCAACGGGTTTGCTTGAGGGGGGCATCAGAACTCCACAAAAACATGGGGGACCTGCGCAGCGGTGCCCAGGCTGAAACCGCTGGCGCGAGCGCAGGCCTGGCGCGCAAATTCAAGGTCGGCCGGGTAGCTGGCGTGCACGCGGTAAAGGACGTCACCCTGGGTCACGGGTGCGCCGAGTTTGACGCACAGGTCGACGCCCGCGCCCGGCGCCTTGGGCGCGCCGGCCAGCCGGGCAATCTGCGCGATCTGCAAGTTGTCGATGCCGATGACCACGCCCGCCGCGGGCGCCTTCACCTCCAGCGTGAGCGAGCCCAGCGCCGGTTGGTGATGGTCAAAACCGCGGTCGCCCTGGGCCTGCACGATTGCCCGCATTTGCGCCAGCGCACGGCCCGAAT
Organism: Pseudomonadota bacterium; assembly: GCA_040385485.1. GTDB lineage: Bacteria > Pseudomonadota > Gammaproteobacteria > Burkholderiales > Burkholderiaceae_C > Hydrogenophaga. The sequence goes on from JAZKHJ010000027.1 coordinate 8,018, forward strand.
CGAGGATGTCACGCGCAATGGCGAAGCCGTCGCCGCCCCGCACGTCGGGATTGCATTCGATCAGACGCCCGGCCAGGCGAAGCGATTTCTGCCGCAGGTCGTCCGGTGCCCGCGGGTCGTTTTCCAGCACCTGCATCACGTCGCGCGCCTCCAGCACCGGGCCCACGCCACGGCCGATCGGCTGGCGACCATCTGTGATCACCACGTCCAGCGAGAGATGCATGCGTTGCGCCACGTATTCGAACAAGCGGCGCAGGCGTTGAGCCTCGGGCATCGAGCGCACTTTGGCCGTGGGGCCAATGGGAATGTCGAGCACGAGATGCGTGGCGCCAGCGGCGATCTTCTTGGACAGGATGGAGGCCACCATCTGGCCAGGTGAGTCGATCGACAGCGGTCGCTCCACGGAAATCAGCACATCGTCGGCCGGTGACAGCATGGCCGCACCGCCCCAGGCCAGGCACCCGTGGTGCTGGCGCACGATGCCGGTAAGCAGCTCGAACGGAAGTTGCACGTTCGCCAGAACCTCCATGGTGTCGGCCGTGCCGGCGGGCGAGGTGATGGCGCGTGACGAGGTCTTGGGAAACACCAGGCCATGGGCAGCGACGATGGGCACGACCAGCATCGATGTGCGATTGCCCGGGATGCCGCCAATGCAATGTTTGTCGACCACCAGGGGCTCGTTCCAATCGAGCCTGCGGCCACTGGCCACCATGGCCTCGGTCAAAAAGAAGACCTCCTCACGATCCAGCTCGCTGCGGTTGCAGGCCACCACGAAGGCGGTGAGCTCGATCTTGGAGTAGCGCAACTCGGCGATGTCGCGAATGATGCTGCGGAAGTCGTCGCGACCCAGGCGCTCACCGTTGATCTTGCGAAACAGGGCCGGGATGGACTCGGGAGGCTCTGCCGGCGACACCGCTGCCGAATGGCCGCCGGCCACGTCCAGCCGGGCAAACGCGTCTTCGGACACCCCAATTTCATTGCAGCCCACGATGCTGCTGTCGTCAACCACGTTGAGCGTGGCCAGGATGCGCCGCCCGTTGGCCCGCACCTCCACCTTGGACAAGGCCTGAAAGCCTTCGGCCCGCACCACCTCACAGTCGCGGTGCAGGTAGGCCACGTTCTCGTGGTAGGTGTCGATGGCCACGCGCCGCAGCGTGAGACCGGGGGAAAGCGCGGGTTCGGTGGCGGGCTGCATGCCCGAGACGATACACCGCGGCAGTTTCAACCGACGACCAAACGCATGACCGGCATCACTCGCTCGGATTCCGTTCTTCGCTCCAGCGCAAGCCGCATGTTCATCTGCGCTACCTCGGTATGTTCCACCGCCAAGGCCTGGGCGCGTGCGCCCTCGCCACGCTGCAAGGCGTCGAACAGCATGTGGTGCTGGCGGTGCGCATAGAGCATCCAGTCGCGGTCCAGCGCCACCGTGCCCTGCATGGGCAGCATGGCCGAGGCCGGTGCAAACGGCAGCTTGTCGTTGAGCGCCACGGCGCGCTGCAGCGCGCGGTTGCCGCAGGCCTCCAGCAGCAGCGAGTGGAAGCGGTCGTTCATCACCGCGTACGCCGCGTAGCTCTCGATGGTCAGCGGGTTGTCGGCCAGCAGCCGGTCGCCCTCGTCGAGACACGCTTGCAACTGCCCCTGCAACTGGCGCGACACGCCATGCTCGGCCACCAGCCGCGCGGCCATGCCCTCGAGGTGGCCACGCACCGCGATGGCGTCGCGCACTTCCTGCGCGGTGAACTGGCGCACCAGGTACTTGCCGGTGTCGTTGGCCTCGACCAGACCTTCTTGTTCCAACGTGACCAACGCTGCGCGAACCGGCGTGCGCGAAGCACCCAGCCGCTCGGCGAGCTGTTGCTCGGCCAGGCGTTGCCCGGGCTCGAACTGACCGCTCAGGATCAGGTCGCGCAGTTGCATCAACACGGTGTCTTGCAGGCTCATGGCGCAAACTGTACACTGAAAACAAAAAACGGGATACCGTTTGAAATCCACCGATCGGAGCCTCCATGAAAGCCGAACTCAACCAGCGTCTGACCCAGGTCGGTCCCTGCACCCCCGGTGGTGAACTGCTGCGCCGCTACTGGCAACCCGTGGCCTTGCTCGACGAATTCGACCCCGTGCTGGACCCGAGCATGGCCGTGCGACCGGCCAAACCCGTGCGCGTGCTCGGGCAAGAATTCGTGCTGTTCCGCGACGCACAGGGCAGCTACGGCCTGCTCGACCGCGACTGCCCGCACCGCGGCGCCGACCTGGCCTTCGGCCGCGTTGAAGCCGACGGCCTGCGCTGCCCCTTTCACGGCTGGAAGTTCGACACCACCGGCCAATGCATCGAGACACCCGCAGAGCCCAAGGGCAGCACGCTGTGCACACGCATCAGGCAGCGCAGCTACCCGCTGGTGGAAAAGAGCGGCGTGCTGTTCGGCTGGTTCGGGCCCGAAGACCAGACACCGCCGCCCTTCCCTGCGCTGGATTGCTTCAGCGCGCCGTCCTCGCACACCTTTGCCTTCAAAGGCCTGTGGCACTGCAACTGGCTGCAGGCCTTCGAGGTCGGCATCGATCCGGCACACGCCTCCTACCTTCACCGCTTCTTCAACGACGGTTCGCTGGACGACAGCTACGGCAAACAGTTTCGTGGGGCCAGCGCGGGTGACGTGGGTGGCGAGCGCTGGCCCATGACGCGTGTGATGCGCGAATTCGGCCAGCCATTGATTTCGTGCGAGGCCAAACCGCACGGCCTGCAGCTCACCGCCTTGCGCCCCATGACCGACGAACTCACGCACGTGCGCGTGACCAACGCCGTGTTTCCGCAGACTTTCGTGATCCCGCTCTCCGAGACGATGACCATCACGCAGATGCATGTGCCGGTGGACGACACGCACAACCACTGGTTCGCCTTCTTCACCAGCTTCACCAGCCCGGTGGACAAGGAAGCCATGCGCGCTCCACGCCTGGCAGCTGTGAACCTGCCCGACTACACACCGAAGACCGGGCGCCACAACAACTGGGGTTTCAACCCGCAAGAGCAGCAGACCCGCACCTACCTGGGCATGGGCGAGGACGACATCAACGTGCACGACCAGTGGGCCTGCGAGAGCATGGGCGCCATCCAGGACCGCACGCGCGAGCATCTGGGCACAACAGACAAGGTGATCATGGCGAACCGGCGCATGCTCCAGCAAGCCATCGACACGGTGGAACAAGGCGGCACCGCCCCGGGCATTGCAGACCCCGCGCTGTTTGAACAGATCCACGGCCCAGAGACCCTGGACGGCATCGCGCCCGCGCAAGGCTGGCAGGCCTGGTGGCAGGACGCCGTTCGCGCCAGACGCGAGGGCGCGCCTTGGAACCACAAGTCCACTGAAACCGTGGCAGCCAAATGACCCACTTTGCAGAACGCTGCGGCATCCACACCGCCGCGCGCGAAGCCGCTTGCGTGCGTCTGGTCAAACGCATCGAAGCCAGCGGCGTCGAGTTGGTGCGCATGGCCTGGTGCGACACCCACGGCATGCTGCGAGGCAAAACCCTCACCGCCACCGCCGCCATGCGCGCTTTGCTCGACGGCGTGGGCATGGTGGGCACCTTGATGCTCAAGGACACGGCCGACCGCACCGCGTGGAAGGTGTTCGAGCCCGGTGGCGCCACCGACCTGCCGGGCTTTGCCGGCGCGGCCAACCTCATGCTGCTGCCCGACCCCGAGAGCTTCATCGAGCTGCCCTGGGCACAGCGCACGGGCTGGCTGCGCTGCCAGCCCTGGTTTGCTGACGGCAAGCCGGTGCCGCTGGACACGCGGCGCGTGTTGCAGTCCGCATTGGCCCGGCTGATGGAGGCGGGCTACGGCCTGAAGACAGGGCTGGAGGTCGAGTTCCACATCTACCGAATCACCAGCACACAGCCCCAGCTCGACCCCGAGCTCGCAGGCTGGCCCGGGCTGCCGCCCACGGTGGAGATGATCCACCCCGGCTACAACCTGCAGTCCGAGGCCATGATGGACATGGCCGACGAGCCGCTGCGCATCGTGCAGCGCACCGCGCAGGCGCTGGGCCTTCCACTGCAGTCGCTGGAGATCGAGCTCGGCCCGAGCCAGGTGGAGGCCGTGTTCGACGCCACCGACGCACTCGCCGCCGCCGACCAGATGGTGCTGTTCCGCAATGGCGTGCGCCAGGCGCTGCGCCGCGCGGGCTACCACGCCACGTTCATGTGCCGCCCGCCGTTCCCGCACATCATGTCCAGCGGGTGGCACCTGCACCAGTCGCTGGTGGACTTGAAGACCGGGCGCAATGCGTGCGTGCGCGACGCTCCCGCGCCCGACACCACCGCACTGGATGCGCGGCACACCCTGTCTGACGTGGCCAGCCACTGGCTCGCAGGCTTGATGGCGCACGCGCGCGGCATGACGCCACTGTGCACGCCCACCATCAACGGCTTCGCGCGCTTTCGCCCCAACGCACTCGCCCCGCAGGCCGTGCTGTGGGGCCGCGACAACCGCGGCGCGATGCTGCGCGTGGTGGGTGCGGCAGGCGACAACGCCACCCGCATCGAGAACCGCGTTGGCGAACCAGCCGCCAACCCCTACCTCTACATGGCGGCCCAGATCCACGCCGGGCTTGATGGCCTGCACAACCAACTGCAGCCACCGCCCGCCAGTGAAACGCCCTATGCCGAAGGTGGCGAGAAAATACCCACTTCATTGCCGGAAGGGCTCGACGCACTGGCATCGGACCCGGCCTTGTGCGCGGGCCTCGGCATCGATGTCGTGCAGCACTTCTGCCGCCTCAAACGCAGCGAGATCGAGCGCCACGCCCAGGCCGAGGACAAGACCGATTTCGAACGCCGCGAGTACTTCAGCCGAACATGAAACCCATCAAGTCCCCCACATGATTTCCATCCGGTTTATCAACCCCGACCAGACGCAACAAGACATCCAGGCCCGCCCGGGCGACAGCCTCATGAAGGCTGCGGTGGACGCCAACATCCCGGGCATCGAGGCCGACTGCGGCGGCAGCCTCACCTGCGCCACCTGCCACGTGATGATCGACGCACCGTGGTCCGACCTTCTGCCCGCACCCGTGCCCGACGAGCTCGACATGCTCGACTTCGCCTCCAGCCCGGTGGTGCCGCAAAGCCGCCTGAGTTGCCAGATCCGTCTCACCCCGGAGCTCGACGGCATGGTGGTTCGTCTGCCTGCCTCGCAACACTGATGGCACACTGACCGGGCCAACGCCCTTCACCGCAATCCACACACGTTGAACACCATGTCCGAGAACTACGCCTTCACCCCGCCCGCCACCGTCTCCGTGCCCGTGGTCGGCAGCACCGAGCGCTTCCCGGTCCACCGCATTTACTGCGTGGGCCGGAACTACGAAGAACACGCCAAGGAAATGGGTTTCACCGGCCGCGAGCCGCCCTTCTTCTTCCTCAAGCCAGCCGATGCCATCGTGGTGGCCGAGCCCGGCCAGACCGCCAGCACGCCCTACCCCACCCTCACCAGCAACCTGCACCACGAGATCGAACTCGTGGTGGCCATCGGCACCGGCGGGAAAAACATCAAAGCCGCCGACGCGGTGAAACACATTTACGGCTACGCCGTGGGCCTGGACATGACCCGCCGCGATCTGCAAGGCGAGATGAAGAAGCAGGGCCGCCCCTGGTGCATCGGCAAGGCATACGACCACTCGGCACCCATCGGGCCGATCACGCCGGCCGCCAACGCCGGTGACGTGAACAACGCGCCCATCTGGCTGCAGGTCAACGGCAGCGACCGCCAGCGCAGCAACGTCAACAAGCTGATCTGGAATGTGGCTGAAACCATCGAACACCTCTCGGCCGCCTGGGAACTGCAACCCGGCGACCTGATCTACACAGGCACCCCGGAAGGCGTGAACGCCGTGGTGCGCGGCGACACCATGGGCGGCGCCGTGGACGGCCTGACCCCGATCTCGGTACAGGTGGTCTGAACCCGAGGGTAAGACCTCTGAAACGCCCCTCGGTCCCCGCTTATCCTTTCCCCACTTTTCCACAAGCCTCCAGGAGATTTTTCACATGATCCAACGCAGAACCCTGCTCCAGACCGGTGCCGCCGTAGCTCTGGGCGCACCCGCCCTGGTGGGCATGGCCCAGCAGAGCGTCACTCTCAAGTTCCACACCTTCATGGCTCCACAGTCCAACGTGTGGATCAACATGCACAAGGCCTGGATGGACAAGGTCGAGAAGGATTCGGGCGGCCGCATCAAGTTCGAGGCCTACCCGGCCATGCAACTCGGCGGCTCGCCGGTGCAGCTGTTCGATCAGGCGCGCGACGGCGTGGTCGACATCGTCTGGACCTTGCCGGGCAACACTCCCGGGCGTTTCCCGCGCATCGAAGTGTTCGAGCTGCCGTTCATGATGAACAACGCCGAAGCCACCTCCAAGGCCTATTGGGAGTACGTGCAGACGGTGGCCAAGGACGAGTTCAAGGACGTGCAGCCCATCGCACTGCAAGTGCACGGCCCGGGCATGTTCCACATGCGCAGCAAGCAGATCAAGACGGCAGAAGACCTGCGCGGCTCCAAGGTGCGCGGCCCCACCCGCCAGATCACCAAGATGCTGGGCTACCTGGGTGCCACGCCGGTGGGCATGCCGCTGCCGCAAATTCCTGATGCGCTGTCCAAAGGTGTCATCGACGGTTGCGTGATCCCTTGGGAAGTCGTGCCTTCGGTCAAGGTGCAGGAACTCACCAAGTTCCACAGCGAGTTCGATCCCGCCGGCGGCGCGCTCTACACCACCACCTTCGTCATGGCCATGAACAAGGCCAAGTACGCCAGCCTGCCGCCCGACCTCAAGGCCGTGATCGACAAGAACTCCGGCATGGAAACCTCGGGCTGGCTGGGCAAGACCCAGCAAGCCGGCGATGTGGCTGGTCGCGAATCGGCCGTGAAACAAGGCAACACCATCTACACCATCCCGTCGGCCGAAGCACAGGAATTCCGACGCAAGGCGCGCCTGGTCGAAATCGAATGGGTGCAGGACATGGACAAGCGCGGGTTCAATGGCAAGCAGTTGCTGGAGACGGCCAAAGCCCTGATCGTGAAGCACGGCAAAAAGGCCTGAAGCCATTTCTGTTGGAGATGCCGGGCATTGGCCCGGCTTTTTTTCGCCGTCACACAGGCCCGCTAAACTGACCCGATGCTTCGCCCACCTGCCAAACACTGTCGCAACTGCGGCACCCCGGTCGTGATGCGTCTGCCCGACGACGGCGACACCAAGACGCGCGCGGTATGCCCTGCCTGCCACCTCGTGCACTACGACAACCCGCTCAATGTGGTCGGCACGGTGCCGGTGTGGGGAGAGTCGGGGCAGTACGTTTTGCTCTGCAAGCGCAACATCGAGCCGCGCTTCGGAAAATGGACCTTGCCCGCCGGTTTCATGGAGCTCAACGAGACCACCGCCGAAGGCGCGGCCCGCGAGACCATAGAAGAAGCTGGCGCGCAGTTTGAACTGGGCGAGATCTTCACGCTGATGAACGTGCCGCGCGTAGGCCAGGTGCACATCTACTACCGCGCCCGACTGTTGAGCGACCTCTTCGAGCCGGGGCACGAGACCATCGAGGCCCGCTTGTTCACGGAAGATCAGATCCCCTGGGACGAGATCGCGTTTCGCACCGTCAAGGAGACGCTGGAGCACTACTTCGCCGACCGCCGCCAAGGTCGCTTCGGTTTCCACGCGTTCGACATCGCCTGACCTCTGGCCACCGCGCCAGACGTTCACCGCATGAACACCCGCCCGGCCGTTCCACGCACCTGGCCCCTGGTGCTGCGCCTGGGCACCGCGCAAACGCTGGCCTGGGGTTCCACCTACTACCTGCCCGCGCTGCTGGCAAAGCCCATGGCCGATGGTCTGGGCCTGCCGGTCTCGCAGATCTGGGTTGCCTTCACGGTGGCCCTGCTGGCCTCGGCTGCGCTCGGGCCGTTTGCCGGCCGCGCCATCGACCGCTGGGGTGGCCGCCCGGTGCTCATGGGCACCAGCGTCTTGTTCGCCCTGGGCCTGGCCAGTTTGTCGCAGGTGCAAGGCACGACCAGCCTCATGCTGGCCTGGCTGCTCATCGGCATGGCCATGGGCAGCGGCCTCTATGAAGCGGCCTTTGCCGCACTGGTGCGCCTGCAAGGCACCCAGGCTCGAGCCTCCATCACCGGCATCACGCTCATCGCCGGCTTTGCCAGCACCGTGGGCTGGCCCCTCACCGGGCTGCTGGAAACCGAGTTCGGCTGGCGCGGTGCGTGCCTGGCCTGGGCCGGCCTGCACCTGCTGGTGGGGCTGCCGCTGAACGCGAGCATCCCACGCGCAACGATCTTGCACGAGCCACCTCATGCGCTGGAGGCAGATGCGCCCGCCGCCGCGTCAGCGGCCCACACACCACCACCACCGAAATACACCGCCTGGGTCCTGTCCTACGTGTTCGCCGCCACCTGGTTCATCAGCACCGCCATGGCGGCGCATTTGCCTCAGTTGCTGGTGGCCAGTGGCGCAACGCTGGCCGGTGCGGTGGCCATCGGTGCTCTGGTTGGCCCGGCGCAGGTGGCCGGGCGCATGCTGGAGTTTGGTTTTCTGCGCCGCCTGCATCCACTGCTCTCGGCTCGGTGCGCCGCACTGGCCCACCCGGTGGGGGTGGTCTGCTGGATGGTGTTCGGCCCGGTGGCCGGGCCGGCATTTGCGCTGCTGCACGGCGCGGGCAACGGCATCCTCACCATCTCCAAGGGCACGCTGCCGCTGGTGTACTTCGGCGCGGTGGGATATGGCCAACGGCAGGGCATCATGATGGCGCCCTCGCGCGTGGCGCAGGCTTTTGCACCGTTGCTCTTCGGCCTGTGCATCGAGCGCTGGGGCGCCGGGGCACTTTGGATCTCGGGTGGCCTGGGACTCAGCGCACTGGCCGCGCTGCTGTGGCTGCGCACCAGCCACCCGGGGCCGCCACAGCACTAACGCGGCAAGTCCTGCAGACCGGCGTCACTCCAGCCCAGCAGCTCGGCGAGCCGCCGCGCCACCCACACCGACTCGACCTCACTCACCACCACAGGCTCCACGCGCAGCCCTTGCAGGCAACGGGAGAGCACATCGCTCTCGGCCAGACCCAGACTGAACTCCATGTTGCGCGCCGTTTCTGTCAACAGCTGGGCCATGTCTTCGCACAGCTCGTAGCGAGCGGCCAGTTCATCACGTGGCAGGCTGGGCTTCTGGCGGCCGGGCAGCACATACAAGGCGATGAAGGAGACGGGGATTTCGATCTGGTATTCGTCGGACATACCGCACTGTATTGCACAGGCATGAGACCGGAGCACACGCCATTACGAGGTATGGTTGACCCATTCAACCGCTTGCCCAAATGAAGATGATCGACATCAACGAACCCATACACGAAGCCCGCCTGTGGAGCGATGGGCATTGGACTGCCCGCGTGATCAAGAACGAAGACGACGATGGATGGGCAGTTGCAATGCACCTGGATGGCGGCTCAGAGCCGGCCTTGGTGGGGCCCTGGACCATGGGCCGCGACAAGAAGAATCCCAAACCACTGGACACGGCGGCCTTCAACACGCTGGTGAAGACCGCCAAGGAAGTCATCCGCCGCTCCGAGCAGCAACTGCATGCGCAACTCAACAAGAGCGTCAACGTGACGGTTGACGGTAGCCGCCTGCGGATCGCGCTCTCCATCGTGCCCGATGAAGAGGGCGCGACTGCAACCCTGAGCGCCCTGGACGAATTCGACGAAGAACTGGCTCGCGTGCCGGTGCCGCCGAACTTCAAGTTGAGTGTCGACAGCGCTCAGGCCTGGGTTGCGGCTGGGTTTGAACGTCCACGCTGAGATTCAGGCACCAGAAACTGAAAAAGCCCACAACCTTTCGGTTGCGGGCTTTCAGTACTCAATGGTCGGCGTGGCGGGATTCGAACTCGCGACCCCTTGCACCCCATGCAAGTGCGCTACCAGGCTGCGCTACACGCCGACAAGCCTCGAATTATAGCTGTCAAAGAAGGTGTTTCAGGCCGCGTGACGAAGAAGCTCGCGTATTTCAAGCAGCTCGCGGCGCACCTCGTGAACCAGCAGCCCCGTGCCTGCAATCACTTCATGCGCCCGGTCATTGGACGCGGTTGGGGCTTCGTCGTGGATCACGGCATCGAGATCGATCACATCGATCGCCTCGTCCTCGTCATCACCACGGCGCTTTTCGCGTTCGGCCTGCACGAGTTCCTGCAACTTGTTGCGGGCACCGCTGATGGTGAAACCCTGGTCGTACAAGAGCTCACGGATGCGGCGGATCATGAGCACCTCGTGGTGCTGGTAGTAGCGACGGTTGCCCCTCCGCTTCATGGGCCGCAACTGCGTGAACTCCTGCTCCCAGTAACGCAGCACGTGCGGCTTGACACCACACAGTTCGCCCACCTCACCGATGGTGAAGTAGCGTTTGGCTGGGATGGGGGGAAGCGTTTTTTCCATGAAAATCAAGGCGGTACAGACCGAAGCTTGAATTTACTCTAACAAGCATGGGCGTGCGCAGGGGAAGGTGGAATTCTCTTTGAAATGTTGCAAACGCCACCCGGGCCGGCACAACACGACCGTTCGAGGCCGTTTGCCGACCGTCTGGCACCAAGCACCCAAGCCGCACGGGCCGGGCCTCAAAAGGCACGCCGCTTCGATCTGAAAGTGGCTTGGAAGCGAGGCTCAACCACCTATGACGGCGGTCTGCACCTGTTCCTTGAGCTTGGGGCTGGCGTGGAACGTGACCACGCGACGCGCCTCGATGGCCACCGGCTCCCCGGTACGCGGATTGCGACCGGGACGCGGCGCCTTGGTGCGGATCTGGAAATTGCCGAAGCCCGATATCTTGACGTCTGTGCCCTCGACCAGGCTGTCGGTGACCAGATCAAAGAAGGCATCGATCATGTCTTTGGACTCCCGCTTGTTCAGACCGATCTGGTCAAACAGCATCTCGGCCAGTTGGGCTTTGGTCAGTGCCGGTGTTTCCAGGCTTTCAACAGCGAGTTCCATGCGGGGCTTCTCCATCCTCGATCGATCAGGCGCGCAGCCGGGCGGCCACACGCGTTTGCAGGGATTCAAGGGCCGCTTTCACGGTGGCCTCGATTTCTTCGTCGGTCAGTGTAGCGTCGTCACGGTTGAGCACGAGTCGGACCGCCAGGCTTTTTTCGTCCGCCGCCAACGATCCCGGTGCACCGGTGTCCGAATGCTTTTTGGGACGGTAGACGTCAAACAGCACCACGTCGCGCAGCCAGGCGCTGGCAGGCGCACGAATCGCCTCAAGCACGGCCGCGTGGCTCACGCTTTCCTTCACCACGATGGCCAGGTCGCGCTCGACCGCCTGGTGGCGGCTGACGGCCTGATAGACCGGCACATCGCGTGTCAACACCGCGTCCAGCTCCAGTTCGAACAGCACGGGCGCCTGCGCGAGGTCATACGATTGGCGCCAGCGCGGGTGCAGCTCACCGACATGCCCAATGCAATGGCCCCGCAGCCAGACGCTGGCGCAACGGCCGGGGTGCATGGCGGGATGCTCGCCGACCCGGAACTCGGGCTTCATGGGTGCGAGCAAGGCCTGCACGTCGCCCTTGGCATCAAAGAAATCGGCCACGCGCTCGGCTGCGCCCCATTGCAGCGTGTCCACCGCACCGAAGCTGATTCCTGCCACGCGCATGGGCTGATGAAACCCGGCCACGCTGGTGTCGCTGTCGGGCACGGAGGCGTCCTTGTCGAACACACGGCCCACCTCGAACAGGCGCACGCGTTCGGCACGTCGGTCAAGGTTGAACTTGAGTACCGCCACAAGACTACCGATCAGGGACGAACGCATCACGCTCATCTGGCTGGCAATCGGATTGAGAAGGCGGATCGGATCGGCGTTGCCCGCCAGTTCGCGCTCCCAACGTTCTTCCACGAAGCTGAAGTTGATGGTTTCCTGGTAGCCGAGCTGGGCGAGCAGGCGGCGCACCGCGAACGGTCCACGCCTGGCTTCAGGCCGGATCTTGGCGGTGATCGGGGCCAGCGGCGGCGTCTCGGGCAAACGGTTGTAGCCCACCACGCGCGCGACTTCTTCGATCAGGTCTTCCTCGATCTGGATGTCGAAACGGTACGCGGGCGGCGTGACCGTGATGGTGCCCTCGCCCTCTTCCAACGCCAGCCCAAGCCGGCGCAGGGCGCCTGCGCACTGCGACTGCGTGAGCGGCATGCCGATGACCTTGTTCGCGCGCGCCACGCGCAGCGTCACGGGCTTGGGCACCGGCAGATTGACCACGTGGTCATCCATCGGCCCCACCTGACCACCGCAGATATCCAGCACCAGTTGGGTGATGCGCTCGATGTGTTCGACGGTGGTGGAGGGGTCCACGCCGCGCTCGAAGCGGTGTCCAGCGTCGGTAGAGAAGTTGTAGCGGCGCGAACGGCCGGCAATGGCCTTGGGCCACCAGAAGGCGGCTTCGATGTAGATGTTTTGTGTGTCGTCGGACACGGCGGTCGCGTCGCCGCCCATGTTGCCGGCCAACGATTCCACCGCCAGGTCATCAGCGATCACGCCCACTTGCGAATCCACCGAAACAGTGTTTCCGTTGAGCAGTTTGAGCGTCTCGCCCTCGCGGCCCCAACGCACCTGCAGGCCGCCGTGGATCTTGTCGAGGTCGAAGATGTGTGAGGGGCGTCCCAGCTCGAACATCACGTAGTTGGAGATGTCCACCAGCGGTGAGACGCTGCGCTGACCACAACGCGCCAGCCGCTCGACCATCCACGCAGGTGTGGCGGCGCGGGTGTTGACGCCGCGCACGATGCGGCCGGTGAAGCGCCCGCACAGGTCGGGCGCTTGCACCTGCACCGGCAAGCGATCTTGCAGTGACACAGCTGCAGCTGCAAACGTGGGCTCGATCAAGGGCGCGCCGGTGAGGGCTGACACCTCTCGCGCGATGCCATACACGCTCAGGCAATGCGCCAGGTTGGGCGTGAGCTTCAGGGTGAACAGCATGTCGTCGAGAAGCAGCTGTTCGCGGATGTCGCGGCCCACCACCGCATCGGCCGGCAGCTCCAGCAGACCACCGTGGTCTTCGCTCAGCTTGAGTTCACGCGCCGAGCACAACATGCCTTGGCTCTCCACGCCACGCAGCTGGCCCAACTTGATCAGGAACGGCTTGCCGTCTTCACCCGGCGGCAACTCGGCGCCCACCAGGGCACAAGGCACCTTGATCCCCACGCGCGCATTGGGCGCGCCGCACACGATGTTGAGCAGGTCGCCCTGCCCCACGTCCACCTGGCACACGCGCAGGCGGTCGGCGTTGGGATGTTGCGCGGCAGACTTGATCTCACCCACCACGATGTGGGAGAACGGCGGCGCCACAGCCTGCAGCTCTTCTACCTCGAGACCAGCCATGGTCAGGGTATCGGCCAGTTGCTGGCTGCTCAGGGGCGGATTGCAAAAGGCACGAAGCCAGGATTCGGGGAATTGCATGTCGGTATCTCGGCGCGGTGGATCAGCGGAACTGGGCTAGGAAACGGACGTCGCCGTCGAAGAACAAGCGCAAGTCGTTCACGCCGTAGCGCAGCATGGTCAGGCGATCCGGCCCCATCCCGAACGCAAAGCCGATATATTTTTCCGGATCCAGACCCATGTTGCGCACCACGTTCGGGTGCACTTGACCAGACCCCGCCACCTCCAGCCAGCGGCCGGCCAGCGGCCCGCTCTGGAACTGGATGTCGATCTCCGCGCTGGGCTCGGTGAAAGGGAAGAAGCTGGGGCGAAAGCGCAGCACCAGATCGTTCGATTCGAAGAAGGTGCGGCAGAAATCGGTGAAGACGAACTTCAGATCCTTGAAGCTCACGTTCTCACCCACCCACAGGCCTTCGCACTGGTGGAACATGGGCGAATGCGTGGCGTCGCTGTCCACGCGATAGGTACGGCCAGGAGCGATCACGCGGATCTCGGGCATGGGCTGGCCTGCGTCCAGCGCTGCGCGGTGACGTTTGACATGCTGCACCGCATGTCGGATCTGCATCGGACTGGTGTGGGTGCGCAGCAGGTTGGGCGCTTTTTCGCTGCCACCTTCCACGTAAAAGGTGTCATGCATGGAACGCGCCGGGTGGTCTTCAGGCGTGTTGAGCGCGGTAAAGTTGAACCAGTCGGACTCGATCTCGGGGCCCTCGGCCACCTCGAAGCCCATGGAGCCGAAGATCGCCTCGATGCGCTCGAGCGTGAGGCTCACCGGGTGCAGGCCGCCCTGTCCGCGTTGGCGGCCCGGCAGGGTCACATCCAACGCCTCGGCCTTCAATTGAATCTGAAGCTCGACATCGGCCAGAGATTGGCGGCGCTCCGTCAGAGCGGCTTCAATCGCCTGCTTGGCCAGGTTGATCGCAGCACCGCGGGTCTTCTTCTCGTCGACCGGCAGCGCGGCCATGCCCTTCATCAGCTCGGTGATGCGGCCAGCCTTGCCCAGGTACTGGGCCTTGGCGTTTTCCAGATCTGCCGGGGTGGTGGCCTGCGCAAACGCTGCGCGGGCGCTGTCGACCAGTGCGTCCAACTCGTTCATGTGTTTACTTGAATCGTTGCCAATGAAAAAAGGGGTTGAAGCCAGCGAGGGAATTCCCTCAAGCCTCAACCCCTTTGAGCGACCGGAGACCACCGCGTGAGCGGTGTCCCTGTCGTGAATCAAGCGGCCAGCTTGGCTTTGACTTGCTCCACGATGCTGCCAAAGGCAGCCGGGTCGTTCACGGCCAGATCGGCCAGAACCTTGCGGTCGATTTCGATCGAAGCTTTCTTCAGACCGTTGGCGAACTGGCTGTACGTCATGCCGCATGCGCGAGCACCGGCGTTGATACGGGCAATCCACAACTGACGGAAGACGCGCTTCTTGGTGCGGCGATCGCGGTAGGCGTATTGCCCCGCCTTCATCACCGCCTGTTTGGCGATGCGGAAGACGTTACCGCGGCGGCCGCGGAAACCTTTGGCCAGAGCCAGTACTTTTTTGTGTCGGGCGCGAGCCGTGACACCACGTTTGACGCGAGGCATGTGTGTTCTCCTGTTCGTCGTTGATCAAATACCCATGCCGGGCAGCATCTGTGCCATGTGACCCATGTTGGTCTCATGAACAGTGACTGATCCGCGCAGGTGGCGCTTGGTCTTGGTGGACTTCTTGGTCAGGATGTGACGTTTGAAGGCTTGACCGCGCTTGACGGTGCCACCGGGACGAACGCGAAAACGCTTCTTCGCGCTGCTCTTGGTCTTCATTTTGGGCATATGAATGCTCCTTTTCATTTGTGCTCGTGAGGCGCTGCGAACCTTCCGCAGACTTGTTGGCCCCGAGCCACTTTTTATGGAAAACCTTTCGGGTTTCCGGTTCGGCGTCCGGCTTTTCAGCCAGCGCCTCGGACCGGCAGGAGACTACCCTGCCCGTCCAATGCTGTTCTTCTCGCCGGCAGCCCTCAGGCCACCGATTTTCCCGCCTCAGGCACTGCTGCCACCTCGGCTGGTTTCGCCGCGCCGCCACCGGTCTTCTTGCGACCGGGCGCGATCATCATGATCATCTGGCGGCCTTCCAACTTGGGAAACTGCTCCACGATGATCGAATCGGCCAACTCGTCACGGATGCGGTTCAACAAGGCCAAACCCAGATCCTGGTGGGTGATTTCACGACCGCGGAACCGCAGCGTGATCTTGCACTTGTCACCATCGTCCAGAAAGCGCCGGATGTTGCGCATCTTGATGTTGTAGTCACCATCATCGGTACCGGGTCGGAATTTGATTTCCTTGATCTCGATGACCGTTTGCTTGGCCTTGGCTTCCGCCGCCTTCTTCTGCTCCTGGTACTTGAACTTGCCGTAGTCCATCAGGCGACACACGGGAGGCACGGCAGTGGCCGCGATTTCGACCAGGTCCACGTCCAGTTCACCGGCCATGCGCAGCGCTTCTGACAGACTGACGATGCCGAGTGGCTCGTTTTCCGGGCCGTTGAGGCGAACCTCGGGGGCCATGATTTCACGGTTCAGTCGGTGTGCGCGCTCTTCACGTTGGCGGCGGTCGCGAAAGTTGGTAGCTATGGTGAGTTCCTTGATGTGGGCTGATCAGGTGAAAGGGCGGCCCCTCGGCCGCCCACATGCACATGAAGTGCGCCACGGCAGCGAGGGCATCAACCTGGATGTTTGAAATCAAACCTTGGATGAAACGTCTGCCGCAATGAGTTTGGAAAAGGCTTCCAGCGGCATGACACCGAGGTCTTTGTTACCCCGAGCCCGCACAGCCACGGCACCAGCTTCTTTCTCCTTGTCGCCCACGACAATGATAAAAGGCAGCTTTTGCAACGCGTGCTCTCGTATTTTATACGTTATTTTCTCGTTGCGCAGGTCTGTGATGACCCTAAGCCCTTGATTTTGCAATGATTTCGCGATTTCCCGACAGTAATCGGCCTGGGCATCGGTGATGTTGAGCACCGCCACCTGCACGGGCGAGAGCCAAGTGGGCAGCGCGCCGGCGTGTTCTTCGATCAAGATGCCGATGAATCGCTCCAGGCTGCCGACGATGGCGCGGTGCAGCATCACGGGGCGGTGGCGCGCGCCGTCTTCGCCCACGTACTCGGCATCCAGCCGCTCGGGCATGGAGAAATCGACCTGCATGGTGCCGCATTGCCACTGCCGTCCAATGGCATCCTTCAGCGTGTACTCGATCTTCGGGCCATAGAAGGCGCCGTCCCCGGGCGAGATCTCGAATTCGCAGCCCGAGGCACGCAGGCTTTCCATCAGCGCGTGCTCGGCCTTGTCCCAGACTTCGTCGGAACCGATGCGTGCATCTGGCCTTGTGGCCACCTTGTAGATGATGTTCTTGAAGCCGAAGTCGGCGTAGACCTTCTGCAGCAGCGTTGTGTACGCCAGGCACTCGGGCAGGATCTGCTCTTCCGTGCAGAAGATGTGGCCGTCGTCCTGCGTGAAACCGCGCACGCGCATGATGCCGTGCAGGCCGCCGCTGGGTTCGTTGCGGTGGCACTGGCCAAACTCGCCGTAGCGCAGCGGCAGGTCGCGGTAGCTCTTGATGCCCTGCTTGTAGATCAGGATGTGGCCCGGGCAGTTCATGGGCTTCAACGCGTAGTCTCGCTTTTCACTCTCGGTGGTGAACATGTTGTCGCGGTACTTGTCCCAGTGACCGGTCTTCTCCCACAGCGACTTGTCGATGATCTGCGGCCCCTTGACTTCCTGGTAGCCGTTGTCGCGGTAGACGCGCCGCATGTACTGCTCGACCTCCTGCCACAGCGTCCACCCCTTGGGGTGCCAGAACACCAAGCCGGGAGCGTGCTCGTCGATGTGGAACAGATCGAGTTCGCGCCCGAGCTTGCGGTGGTCGCGCTTCTCGGCCTCCTCGATCATGGTCAGATGCTGCTGCAGTTCGTCCTTGGTGGCCCAGGCCGTGCCGTAAATGCGCTGCAGCATCTCGTTGCGGTGGTCGCCGCGCCAGTATGCGCCGGCCACCTTCATGAGTTTGAAGTGCTTGAGCTTGCCGGTGCTGGGCACGTGGGGGCCGCGGCACAGATCTTCGAATGCGCCTTCGCGGTAGAGCGACACATCTTCGTTGCTCGGGATGCTGGCAATGATTTCGGCCTTGTAGTGCTCGCCCATGCCCTTGAAATACGCCACGGCTTCGTCGCGCGGCAAGACGCGACGCACCACCGGTTCGTCCTTGTTGGCCAACTCGGTCATGCGCTTCTCGATGGCGACCAGGTCGTCGGGCGTGAAGGGCCGCTTGTACGAAAAGTCGTAGAAAAAGCCGTGCTCGATCACCGGGCCGATGGTCACCTGCGCGTCCGGGAACAGTTCCTTCACTGCATAGGCCAGCAAGTGGGCGGTGGAGTGGCGGATGACTTCCAGGCCATCGGCGTCCTTGGCGGTGACGATGGACAGCGGGCTGTCCTGCGTGATGAGGAAACTGGTGTCAACCACCTTGCCGTCGATCTTGCCGGCCAGCGCGGCCTTGGCCAAGCCGCTGCCGATTGAGGCAGCGACGTCGGCCACGGTAACCGGGCCGGGAAATTCGCGTTGGGAACCGTCGGGGAGCGTGATGTGCAACATGGGGTGGTCCAGAAAACAAAAAAGCGCGGCAGGGGCCGCGCTGGTGTGGGTCAAAAGGGAATCGGGCAGGCGCGAACTGCGGGCCTTAGAAGGCCGGGAGGGAGATCTCCTGAGTTCGCGGTGTCATAACCAGATTGCCTTTCTCGCTCTTGCTGATTCAAAGAAACCAAATTTTCCCACAAAAAAGCCACCCCGAAGGGTGGCGATTCTTGTCTCCTCCAACCGCTCTGGGGCGGACTCGGGGATTTCAGTGGAACTGCTCTTCTTCGGTCGAGCCGGTCAGGGCCTTCACGCTGGAGGAGCCACCCTGGATCACGGTGGTCACGTCGTCGAAGTAACCTGCGCCGACTTCCTGCTGGTGCGACACGAAGGTGTAGCCCTTGTCGCGTGCGGCGAACTCAGGCTCTTGAACCATGTTGACGTAGTGCTTCATGCCTTCACCGCGGGCGTAGGCGTGGGCGAACTGGAAGGTGTTGAACCAGTTGATGTGGATGCCGGCCAGCGTGATGAACTGGTACTTGTAGCCCAGCGCGGCCAGGTCTTCCTGGAACGAGGCGATCTGCTTGTCGTTGAGGTTCTTCTTCCAGTTGAACGAAGGCGAGCAGTTGTACGACAGCAGCTTGCCGGGGCAGGCAGCTTGCACGGCTTGCGCGAATTCTCGGGCAAAGCCGATGTCGGGCACGCCGGTCTCGCACCACACCAGGTCGGCGTAGGGAGCGTAGGCAATACCTCGGCTGATGGCTTGTTCCAGGCCGTTCTTGACGCGGTAGAAGCCCTCTTGGGTGCGCTCGCCGGTCAGGAACGGCTTGTCGTTGGCGTCGTGGTCGCTGGTGATCAGGTTGGCGGCTTCGGCGTCGGTGCGGGCCAGCACGATGGTGGAGACACCCATCACGTCGGCGGCGAAGCGCGCGGCGATGAGTTTCTCGCAAGCCTCTTGCGTGGGCACGAGCACCTTGCCACCCATGTGGCCGCACTTCTTCACGGCGGCCAACTGGTCTTCGAAGTGCACGCCGGCGGCACCGGCGGCAATCATGTTCTTCATCAGTTCGAACGCGTTGAGCACACCGCCGAAACCGGCTTCGGCGTCGGCCACGATCGGCAGGAAGTAGTCGATGAACTCAGGGCTGCCCGGCTCGATGCCACGGCCCCACTGGATTTCGTCGGCGCGTTTGAAGGTGTTGTTGATGCGGCGAACCATGGTGGGCACCGAATCGTAGGCGTAGAGCGACTGGTCGGGGTACATGGTCTCGGAGGTGTTGCCGTCAGCGGCGACTTGCCAGCCCGACAGGTACACCGCTTCCAGACCGGCCTTGGCCTGCTGCATGGCCTGGCCAGCGGAGATCGCGCCGAAGGCGTTCACATAGCCCTTCTTGGAGCCGCCGTTGACCTTGTCCCACAGCTTCTCGGCGCCGCGCTTGGCCAGCGTGTGCTCGATGTTCATGCTGCCACGCAGGCGCACGACGTCGGCGGCGGAGTAACCGCGCTTCACGCCCTTCCAGCGCGGGTTGGTGGCCCAGTCTTTTTCCAGGGCTTCGATTTGCTGCTGGCGGCTCAGTTGCTCTGTCAGGGATTGAGGCATGGGGATACTCCGTGAGGTTGATGGAACAGGGTCGGCTTCGGGGTGGTGCAAGTTTGTTTGCAGGGCCGCAGCCAGTGCCTTGACTTTAAGTCTTATAGAAGAGTTTTAGAAGCTCTTATGTCTTATATAAGAGAAAAACTTTTTCCTTGTTTATCAATGGTGTTTTGATACTTTTTCTCAATGCGGAATTGTCTTTCTTGTATTGAGAAATTTTTCCGCACCGCAGCATTCTTGAATTTCACAATGAGAAATTGACTTTCCTCATCCCGAAAAGTGGCGGCGCCCGCGCTTCGGGCATGATCCTGCCCACTTCCGAATTGACCGTCCTCGTGAATCCCATCCTTCCCCTGAACCGCTGGTGGGCGTATGCCTGCCTCGCGCTGAGCATGTCACTCGTGGGCAGCTACGTGGCCCTGTCCAAGCCGCTGGTGCTTGTGTTTCCCATCTTCTTGCTGGCCTGGTTGCGTTTCGGCATTGGCGGGCTGGCCATGGGGCGCTGGTTGAAGAAGCCGCTCGGAGAGCCGCCGATCACGCCGCACACGCGCTGGTTGTTGTTTCTCGAGTCGTTCCTCGGCAACTTCCTGTTTTCCATCTGCATGCTGTTTGGGGTGAGCATGACCACGGCCGTGGCGGCCGGCGTGGTGATGTCGTCCATACCGGCGGTGGTGGCGGTGCTGAGCTGGGTCTTCCTGCGCGAGCGCATCGGCTGGCGAAGTGCAGCGGGCATCGCTTGCGCGGCCATCGGCATTGGCCTGTTTTCGCTGCAGAAGGTCGACAGCGCTGTGGCGGTCGACACCAGCGGTCCGCTCGGCATCAGCCGGGCGCTGCTGGGCAATCTGCTGGTGTTCGCGGCTGTGGTGTGCGAAGCGTCCTACGTGGTGATCGGCAAGCGCCTCACGGAAGGCCTGGGCCCAAAACGCATCTCGGCCATCATCAATCTTTGGGGTTTTGCGCTGGTCACCCCGTTTGGGCTGTGGGCTGCGTGGTCGTTCGATTTCGGCGCCGTGAGCTTGCCAATCTGGACCCTGCTGGTGTTCTATGCGCTGGCGGCCAGTGTGTGGACGGTGTGGCTCTGGATGACGGGCCTCAAAACTGTGCCGGCGTCTCAGGCGGGCGTGTTCACCGTGATGCTGCCGGTGAGCGCGGCGGCCATTGGCGTGCTGTTCATGGGGGAACGTCTCACCACCTTGCAGATGGTGGCTTTCGGCATCGCCCTGCTCGGCCTCGTGCTGGCCACCCTGCCCTCCCGGCGCACGACACAGGCCTGAGTCACAGGCACCAGAGCCCGGTGGGCTGGGTGATGCCCATCCACAGCGCCCAGCCGGAAGTCACCGCCAGCGCCAACCCCGCCAGCCGGATGCCCCAGGCGCCCGATCGCGCGCCGTTCAGCCGCAGCAGCAGCCACGGAGCGGCGGTCAACGAAATTGAGGTGCCGATGGAGAACAGCGCCATGACGGCCGCGCCCTCCAGCGCGTTGGCCGAGAGCGACGCCACCAGCAGCGCCGAGTACAACAAACCGCAAGGCATCAATGCCCAAGCCACGCCCAGCACCACCGGCGCGCGCTGGCCCATGGACATGAACACCGGGCGGGCCTTGCGCCAGATGTTCTGACCCATGCTCTCGATCCAGGCCGGCTGGCGCGCGCGCCACAGCAGCGTCATGCCCAGCAGCAAGGCCGCCACGTGGAACGAGGTCCACACCGGGCGGATCACCGCCGTGTTGGTGCCCAGCCAGGCCAGGCCTTGTACCGAGCCCGCCGCGAAAGCACCGAACAGCGCGTAGCCGACCATGCGGCTGACCTGAAAAGTCCACAGGGCCTGGGTGCTGCGTGCACCTGCGGCGCGGCTGATGCCGGCGCAGGCCGCACCGCACATGGCCACGCAGTGGGGGCCACCCACCACGCCCATGAACAGGGCCGTGATTGCCATCGAGGTTTGCATGGGGTCAATGTAGTGCAGCTCAGATGATCTTGGAGAACCGCGCTCGATCCTGGTCCACCCTCAGGTATTTGTCGAACACCATGGCGATGGCACGCACCAGGTACCAGCCGGTCTCGGTCACCTGCAGACCAGCCTTGTCCATGCGCACCAGCCCGTGCTCGGCCAAGCCCTCAAGGATCTCCAGCTCACGCGCGAAATAGCCCCTGAAATCGATCAGGTGCCCGAGTTCGATCGACTCGAACTGCAGCTCGCCCTGGCACATCAAGGACATGATCACCGAGCGGCGCAGCAGGTCGTCGCGCGTCAGCGCCAAACCGCGCACGATCGGCAGACGGCCCTGGTCGAGCATGTCGCGGTACTCCTCCAGCGTCTTGGCGTTCTGGCTGTAGGTGGCACCGATGCGGCCAATGGCGGAGACGCCGAGTGCGATCAGGTCGCAGTCGGGCTGGGTGCTGTAGCCCTGGAAGTTGCGGTGCAGCCGGCCCTGTCGCTTGGCCACGGCCAAGGCGTCGGTGGGCAGGGCGAAATGATCCATGCCCACGTACACGTAGCCAGCGTCTTGCAGGGCGTCGAGCGAAGCCGACAGCATGGACAGCTTGGCACTGCCGCTGGGCAGCTCGGCAGCAATGATGCGCCGCTGCGGCTTGAAGCGCGAGGGCAGGTGCGCATAGGCGTAGAGCGCGATGCGGTCGGGCCGCAACTCGTTGACCTGTGCGAGCGTGCGCGCGAACGACTCCGGCGTCTGCATGGGCAGGCCGTAGATCAGGTCGACATTGATCGATTCGAACCCGATGCGCCGTGCCGCTGCCACCAGGGCAAACACCTGCTCCGCGGGCTGAATGCGGTGCACCGCCTTTTGCACCGTGGGGTCGAAGTCCTGCACGCCGAAGCTCAGGCGGTTGAAGCCCAGACGCGCCAGCGTACGAAGACGCTCTTCGGTGACGGTGCGCGGATCCACCTCGATCGAGTACTCGCCGCCCGGCACCAGCGTGAAATGCGAGCGCAGCATGCTCATGAGGTCTTCCAGCTCGGCGTCGGACAGGAAGGTCGGTGTGCCGCCGCCCAGATGCAGCTGCGACACGTTCTGGCCCGGACCAACGTGTGCCACCTGCAACTCCACCTCAAGCGCGAGGTAGCGCAGGTACTCGGCGGCGCGTTCGTGGTGCTTGGTGATCACCTTGTTGCAGGCGCAGTAGTAGCAGACCGATTCGCAGAACGGAATGTGCACGTACAGCGAGAGCGGCAGCGCCATCGATCCCACCTTGCGCTGCTCGAGCGCCTGAACATAGTCCTGCTCGGTGAAAGCTTCAACGAAGCGATCGGCGGTAGGGTACGAGGTGTAGCGCGGTCCGGGGATGTCGAACCGGCGAAGCAGGTCGTCGGAAATGGTGTGGCTCACGGGGGTCTCCCAATCAATGGGGACACTGTGCAGCACGACGGCTATGTGCCCCTTGATCTTCATCAACAGGCGGTATGGCGGGCAGCTTTGGTCATCAACACCCCACGGGGGTATGCTGTCACCTGTCACACATTCCCGGAATCTGTATGGATGCCCACACGATAAAAGTTGCCTGCTCCAGCTGCAACCTGCGCGAACTCTGTCTTCCCATGGGTTTGAACCCCGCGGAGATGGACAAGCTGGACCGCGTGATCTCCACCCGCAAACGCATCAAACGCGGTCAATCGCTCTTCAACGTGGGCGACAAGTTCACCTCCCTCTATGCCGTGCGCTCGGGCTTTTTCAAGACCTGCGTCACCACCGCCGATGGCCGCGACCAGGTGACCGGCTTTCAGATGACGGGCGAGATCATCGGCATGGACGGCATCGTGAGCGACCACCACTCCTGCGACGCCGTGGCGCTTGAAGACGCCGAGGTCTGCATCATGCCGTTCGACCAGGTTGAGGAACTCTCGCGCGAGTTCACCACGCTGCAGCACCATGTGCACAAAATCCTGAGCCGCGAGATCGTGCGCGAGCACGGCGTGATGCTCTTGCTGGGCAGCATGCGGGCCGAGGAACGGCTGGCCGCCTTCCTGCTCAACCTGGTGCAGCGCCTGCACGCTCGCGGGTTCTCGCAGTCCGAGTTTGTGCTGCGCATGACGCGCGAGGAAATCGGCAGCTACCTCGGCATGAAGCTGGAGACGGTGAGCCGCACGTTCTCCAAGTTCGCAGAGGACGGCATCATCGATGTCAAGCAGCGCCACGTGCACATCAAGAACGTCGAAGGCCTGCGCCAGATCGTCAACCCGCAGACCTGCATATAAGGCCCCCACGCTCCGCCGCTGCGCGGGTCGCTGCCCCCCACGGTGGCTGATCCGTCTTTGGGCGGCCCGGCGGCGGATCGTTCAAAGCTCCGACGGCGGCACGGCCAGCAGCGTGGTCAACGCACTCGACGCCACCGTCAACCCCCAGAACACGAAAAACGCCAGCGTATAGACCGCTTCGCGCGACAGTGTCAGCGGCGAGCCGAACCAGTGCAGGTCGCTCGGATCCACCAGCGCAAACACGATCATCTCCAGCACGGCCGCCACCAGAAAGGCGGGCCATGCAATCCACATCAGGCGTTTTCCCCACATGGGCTGGTCTCCCCGTTGTTGTGGTGGCGGATCACTGGGCCGGGATCACCGGCGAGGCAGCGTTGTTGCGCGCCTGGTGGGCCGGCTGCAGCTTGGCCAGCGCGTCGATACGGGCCTGGCCTTGCAGTGCATGGGCGGCCTTGAAGTCGCGCTGGTAGTCGGCCTTGTTGAGCACAGGGTCGGCACCGTTGATGGCGAAGAAGGCGGCGGTCAGGCTGGCGGCCACGCCCACCAGTGGCGCACCCACCACCAGCCACATCTGCGGGGTGCGCCACCAGGCGGGGGCCGGGGCGGTCGTCATGGCATGGGATGAACTCATGGAAATCTCCTGAAAAGGGGCTGGATCAACGTGGCACGAGGAAGGCGGCCTTCTCGGTCACGCGGGCCACGTCGTCGCCGGTGGAACTGATGTCGAACTGGATCGGGTGTGAGCCGGTTTGCGCAGTGCCGGGCGGGATTTGAACCCGCACCGCGGCCGAACGCACCTCGGTGGGCAACACCTCGACCTCGGTGACCGGGTCCAGCGTGATGCCCGGCAAGCCAGAGACCGTGATGGCGTAGCGCTGCGTCTTTTCAGTGGCGTTCATGATCTGCAGGCGGTACACGTTTTCGATGCGGCCCTGCTCCACCATGCGCGCGAGCGACCCGCGGTCGCGCATCACGTCCACCCGCAGGGGCGTTCGCATGAACAGGCTCACACCCACTGCGGCGGTGATGGTCAACAGAATGGCCGAGTACACCAGCACACGTGGTCGCATGGCGCGCCGCAGCATCTGCTTCGTGTCCCAGCCCTGCGCCATGCCGTTCTGGGTTGAAAACTTGATGAGTCCACGTGGGTAGCCGACCTTGTCCATCACGTCATCACACACGTCAACGCAGGCCGCGCAACCGATGCACTCGTATTGCAGGCCCTTGCGGATGTCGATGCCGGTGGGGCAGACCTGCACACACAGGGTGCAGTCCACGCACGAGCCCAGACCCAAGGCCACCGGGTCGGCCTTCTTGGAGCGCGGACCGCGCGGCTCGCCACGCTTCTCGTCGTAGGTCACGATCATCGTGTCCTTGTCGAACATCGCGCTCTGGAAACGCGCGTAAGGGCACATGTACTTGCACACCTGCTCGCGCAGGAAGCCAGCGTTGCCGTAGGTGGCGAAGCCGTAGAAGAAGATCCAGAAGGTCTGCCAGGGGCCGAGCGAGGCGGCCAGGGACACGGCAGCGAGCTCGCGGATGGGCGTGAAGTAGCCGACGAAGGTGAAGCCTGTCCACAGCGCAAAGGCGATCCACAGCACTTGCTTGAGCACGCGCTTGCCGAGCTTGGATGCCGACATGTTGGCCGCGTCCAGCCGCAAGCGCGCAGAGCGGTCGCCTTCGACCTTCTTCTCGATCCACATGAAGATCTCGGTGTAGACCGTCTGGGGACAGGCGAAGCCGCACCACAAGCGCCCGGCCACCGCGGTAAACAGGAACAACGACAGCGCCGAGATGACCAGCAGACCGGTGAGGTAGATGAAGTCCTGCGGGTACAGCACCAGGCTGAAGATGTAGAAGCGGCGAACCTCCAGATCGAACAGCACGGCTTGGCGCGCGTTCCACTCCAGCCAAGGCAGACCGTAGAAGACGATCTGCGTGATCCACACCATCAGCCAGCGCCAATTGGAAAATACGCCCGAAACCGAGCGCGGCTGGATCTTCTGGCTGGCCGCGTACAGCGACACCATCGTCTCATCGTCCACTGCAGCGGGCACGATGGGGATGACGGTGGCGGAGGGTTTGGTGGTGGACACGGGTGCTTGCGATCAGGCTCAGTTGACCGCCGCGGCGGGCTTGCTGCCCGCCTTGTTGGACATGCCCCAGACATAGGCGGTGAGCACGTGGATCTGGTCTGCGTTGAGCTTGGCCACCTGTGCAGGCATCTGGTTGGTGAAGCCATTGGTCACGGCGCGCGTGATGGCGTCTTCGCCCCAACCGTGCAGCCAGATGCCGTCGGTCAGGTTGGGTGCGCCCAGCGCGGTGTTGCCCTTGCCATCGGCGCCGTGGCAGGCGGCACACACGGCGAACTTGGCGCGACCTTGTGATGCGCGCACGGAGTCGTGCGGCGTGGCCGACAGGCTCAAGACGTAGTGGGCCACGTTGCGAACATCGTCGGGCGTTCCCACGGCAGCAGCCAGGGGCGGCATCATGCCGATGCGGCCTTGCGTGAGCGTGGTCTTGATGGTGGCGGGGTCGCCGCCGTGCAGCCAGTCACCGTCGGTGAGGTTGGGAAAGCTGCGGGCGCCACGCGCGTCCGAACCGTGGCACTGGGCGCAGTTGTTCATGTACAGCCGCTCGCCGACCGCCATGGCCGGCGCGTCACCGGCCAGTTGCTCGGGCGACAGGCCATTGAAACGCGCGTAGATGGGGGCGATGTCCTTCTGCACCTTGTCCACCTCGGCCTGGTGCTGGCCTTGCGACGTCCAACCGAGCAGACCCTGGTATTTGCCGAAGGTGGGGTACAGCACGCCGTAGACCAGCGCAAAGATCACCGTGATGACGAACAGGTACACCCACCAGCGTGGCAGGGGGTTGTTCATCTCTTGCAGGTCCTCGTCCCACACGTGGCCGGTGGTGTTGTCGGCCCGGGCCTTGACCTTGGTCGTGCCGCTGATCCAGAGCAGGACCGCGCAGGCCAGGATGCTGACCAGGGTCAGCCCAGCCACATACCAGGACCAGAATTCGCTGGTGAAATCACTCATGATGTTTCTCTTGTTCTGACGGTTTCGCGGGGTTCATTCGTCCTGAAAAGGCAGCTGCGCTGCCTCATCGAAGCGGTCCTTGTTCCGCTTGGACCAAGCCCAGGCCACGATGCCCAGGAAGGTCAGCATGCTGACCACGGTGACGATGCTGCGCAGGTCGTTGATGTCCATGGTGTCCTCCGTGGGGTTCACTTGATCGCGGTGCCGAGCACCTGCAGATAGGCCACCAGCGCGTCGAGCTCGCTCTTGCCCTTCACGTCGGCAATGGACGTTGCGATCTCGTCGTCGGTGTAGGGCGCGCCCAATGTGCGCAGCACCTCCATGCGCCGGGGAACACCGGCCTCTTTGACCACGTTCTTCTCAAGCCACGGGTAGGCCGGCATGTTCGACTCGGGCACCAGATCGCGCGGATTGGTCAGGTGTGCGCGGTGCCACTCGTCGCTGTAGCGCCCGCCCACCCGGTGCAGGTCGGGCCCGGTGCGCTTGCTGCCCCACTGGAAGGGCCGGTCGTACACGAATTCACCCGCCAGCGAGTAGTGGCCATAACGCAGCGTCTCGGCCTGCAGCGGCCGGATCATCTGCGAGTGGCAGTTGTAGCAACCTTCTCGCACGTAGATGTCGCGCCCGACGATCTGCAGCGCGGTGTAGGGCTTGAGACCCTCCACCGGCTGGGTGGTGGACTTCTGGAAGAACAGTGGAACGATCTCCACCAGTCCACCCACCGCGATCACCAGCACGATGAGCACGATCATCAGGAAGTTGTTGGTCTCGATCCGCTCGTGGGTGAAACCCTGGACTTTGTCTTGGTTGGCCATGTTGTTGTCCTCAGGCGTGGGCAGGGTTGATGGCGGGTATGCGCACCTCGGGCACCTGTCCGTTGCGGGCCGTCATGAACGTGTTCCACAACATCACCAGCATGCCGCCCAGGTAGAGCAGTCCGCCGAGCAGCCGGATGACGTAGAAGGGGAAGGTGGCCTTCACCGACTCCACGAAGGTGTAGGTCAGGCTGCCGTCAGGGTTGACCGAGCGCCACATCAGGCCCTGCATCACACCGGCAATCCACATGGCCGCGATGTAGAGCACGATGCCGATGGTGGCGACCCAGAAGTGGATTTCGATGGCCGGCACCGAATACATCTTCTTCTGGCCGTACAGGCGTGGAATCAGGTAGTACATGGAGCCCATGGTCACCAGACCCACCCAGCCCAGGGCGCCGCTGTGCACGTGGCCCACGGTCCAGTCGGTGTAGTGGCTCAGGGCGTTGACCGTCTTGATGGACATCATCGGACCTTCAAAGGTCGACATGCCGTAGAACGAGAGCGAGACGATCAGGAAGCGCAGGATCGGATCGTCGCGCAGTTTGTGCCACGCGCCCGAGAGCGTCATGATGCCGTTGATCATGCCGCCCCAGCTGGGCGCAAGCAGGATGAGCGAGAACACCATGCCCACCGACTGTGTCCAGTCGGGCAGCGCGGTGTAGTGCAGGTGGTGCGGGCCGGCCCACATGTAGGTGAAGATCAGGGCCCAGAAGTGCACGATCGACAGACGATACGAGTAGACGGGACGCTCGGCCTGCTTGGGGATGAAGTAATACATCATCCCGAGGAAGCCGGCCGTGAGGAAGAAGCCCACCGCGTTGTGGCCGTACCACCACTGCACCATGGCGTCCTGCACGCCGGCGTAGGCCGAGTAGGACTTGAAACCGTCCACCGGAAGCGCCGCGCTGTTGACGATGTGCAGCATGGCCACGGCCAGGATGAAGGCGCCGAAGAACCAGTTGGCCACGTAGATGTGGCGCACCTTGCGTTTGCCGATGGTCCCGAAGAACACCACCGCGTAGGCCACCCAGACCACCGCGATCAGGATGTCGATCGGCCATTCGAGTTCGGCGTATTCCTTGCCCTGCGTGAGGCCCAGTGGCAGCGTGATCGCAGCCAGCACGATCACCAGTTGCCAACCCCAGAAGGTGAAGGCCGCCAGACCATCGGAGAAGATGCGCGTCTGGCAGGTGCGCTGCACCACGTAGTAACTGGAGGCAAAAAGCCCGCAGCCACCAAAGGCAAAGATCACCGCATTGGTGTGCAGCGGCCGCAAGCGGCCATAAGACAACCACTCAATGCCCAGATTGAGCTCGGGCCAGGTGAGCTGGGCCGCGATGATCACGCCCACCAGCATCCCCACCACCCCCCACACCACCGTCATGATGGCGAACTGCCGCACCACTTTGTCGTTGTAGACCGCCGCCTGGCTGGTCTTGGTTGTCACGGACATATAAGAACTCCTCGCAAATGTCACTGATTGAAGTGTCTTCACTGAAGGAGCTCCGCACATTGACTTACATCAAGCGAGCTCAATCGCTTTTAAGAATCCGCTCACCTTCGCGTTCGATGTTGTCGAACTGCCCCGACTGCAAAGCCCACCAGAACACGCCGATGATTCCGAACACGAGCAGCACGGAGAGCGGAATCAGCAGATAGAGGATGTCCATGGGTGGCGAGCTCTCGGAATCGTTGGAAGGGTTCGGTCCATGCTACGCCGATGCGGGCGCAACAACCGGTTTGGATGGCGAAGAGTCAAGAGGTTTTCCAGCCAGGCGCAAGGCGTTGGCGATCACCAGCAGCGAACTGCCCGCCATGCCCAGGCCGGCCAGCCAGGGCGGCATCCATCCCACCAGGGCCAGCGGCACGGCCACCACGTTGTAGGCAGCAGCCCAGATGAGGTTTTGCCGCACCACGCGCAGGGTGGCGCGCGCCTGGGTGAGCGTGTGCACCACGTCCATCACCTGACCACCCTGGATCACGTAATCGGACTGGGCCTGCGCCAGCGGCGCGGCCTGGCCCAGTGCAAACGAGGTGTCGGCGCGAGCGAGCACCGGTCCGTCGTTGAGGCCGTCACCCACCATGGCGATCTTCAGGCCCTGTGCCTGCAGACGGGTCACTTCCACCAGCTTGTGCTCGGGTGTGGCGCCGGCGATCACGTGGTCCACCCCCACCGCCTGGCCCACCGCCTCGGCCGCCGCCACGCGGTCACCCGACAACAGCCAGGTGCGCACGCCCAGCGCGCGCAGCGCCTGCACCGCCTCGCGGGCGTCTTCGCGCAGGGCTTCTTCCAGCGTGAAGCTGGCCATCCAGCCGGCGTCATCGCTCAGGTGGACGCGCGGGGTTTCCTCGGGCGTGCCCGGTCCGGGCGCGCCGCAGAACGCAGCAGAACCCAGCCGCACGCCGGTGCCGCCGGGCAGGCGGGCTTGCATACCCTGCCCGGCCACTTCGGTCACATCCATCAGTTGCAACCCCGACCCGTGGCTGGCCAGGGCACGGGAGACCGGGTGCAGCGAGCCCGCCGCCAGCGCGCCCGCCAGGGCCAGCGCCTGCTCGCGGCTCACGCCGGCCCGCGTGCTCACCTCGCGCAGCGCCAGGCGGTCGTGGGTGAGCGTGCCGGTCTTGTCGAACACCACGGCGTTGATGCCGGCCAAAGTCTCGAACGCCTGCAGCCGGCGCACCAGCACACCGCGGCGCGCCAGCGCGCCGGCCGAACTCAGCATGGCCGCCGGTGTGGCCAGCGACAGCGCACACGGGCAGGTGACGATGAGCACCGCCACCGCCACCGCAAGCGCCCGGGTGTGATCGATCTGCCACCACCAGACAGCGGCCACCGCCGCTGCCAGCAACACCAGCACCAGAAACGGCGCGGCGACGCGATCGGCCAGGATGGCCAGGCGCGGCTTCTCGGTGGAGGCCTGCTCCATCAGCTTGACGATCTGGGCAAAGCGCGTGTCGCGCCCCACCTGGGTCACGCGCATGCGCACCGGGCCACCCAGGTTGAAACTGCCCGCCACCACGCCCTGCCCTTGCGCGCGATTCACCGGGCGTGATTCGCCGGTGAGCAAGGCCTCGTCCACCGTCGCGCGCTCGCTCAGCAATTCACCATCAGCCGGAAAGGCCTGCCCTGCCTGCACCCGCACCGCATCGCCCACCACCAGGCGGCGGATCGACACGGTCTCCAGTCCCTTCACGGTCTCGCGCTCGCAGACCTCGGGCAGGCGGTTCATCAGGCTGTCGAGCGCGCCGGCCGTGCGGTCGCGCGCCTTGAACTCCAGATAGCGCCCGCCGAGCAGGAAGAACACGAACATGGTCAGCGAATCGAACCAGACTTCCGCGCCCCAGGGGCCGGTGGGGTCGAAGGTGGCGGCCGAGCTCACCAGGAAGGTGACCAGGATGCCGATGGAGACCGGTGTGTCCATGCCCACGCGGCCGTGCTTCAGGTCGCGCCAGGCGCTCTCGAAAAACGGACCGCTGGCGAAGAACACCACCGGCAGGCTGATCACCCAGCTCGCCCAGCGCAGCAGCTGGTCGATATCGGCGGGGATCTCGCCCGGCTCGGTCACATACGCGGGCCATGCGTACATCATCACCTGCATCATGCAGAAGCCCGCCACGAACAGGCGCCACAAACCCTGGCGCGTCTCGCGCAGGCGCTCGCTGATGCCCAGTGCCTGCTGCATGGGCAGCAAGCGGTAACCGCGCTCGCCCACCACCTGCGCCAGTGCCGACATGCGGGTGGCCCGCGGATCCCAGCGCAGCGTGAGCCGGCGCGTGGCCGCGTGCACGCGCGCCTGCACCACCCCCGGCAGGCCCTGCAAGGCCGACTCCACTGTGTCGGCGCAGGCCGCGCAATACATGCCCTGCACCATCAACACCGACTCGGCGACTTCGCCTTCGGTCTGCTCGATGCGCAGGGTGAAGGTCTCCTGCTCCACCGGGTCGTCGAGCACGGCGAAGTTGTCGGTGACGGTGAGCGGACCCCGGTGGTCGCCCAACCAACTGGCCGCTGGCGGGACAGGTGAGGATTCGGCGGGCAAGGGCCGCACCGGGAGCGTGGACGCGGCCAGATTCATGTCTGGAGGGTAAGCGGGGTGTTCTTTCATGGGCTTGATCCAAGTCAACCACGAAGCGCTCACCTGCGCTACCCTGTGGATTCAAACAACAACTTTGAAGGAGCAAGCCATGTACAAGCGCATCCTGGTGGCCACCGACGGCTCCAAACTCTCCAAGATGGCGGTGGAGCATGCCCTTACCCTGGCCGACCTGACCGGTGCCGAGGTCGTGGCCCTGAAGGTGATTCCCCGCTATCCGCAAACCTATTTCGAAGGTGGCGTGGCGCTGGCAGCCGCGGAGATCGCACGAATCGAAGCCCAGTGGAACGAGGAAGCCCTGGCCGTGGTGAACGCGGTGAAATCGGCCGGGCAGCTGCGCGAGGTGAAGGTCAAGCCGGTCACCGTGAAATCAGACCTGATCGCCGAGGCCATCATCGCCACGGCCAAGCGCAGCAAATGCGACCTGATCGTGATGGCCTCGCACGGCCGCCGAGGCCTGAAGCGACTCTTGCTGGGCAGCGAGACCCAGCAGGTGCTGACACATTCGCACACGCCCGTTCTCGTCCTGCGATGACTTGACCTCGGCCTCACAGGCCTGAGAGGGCCGGTGTAGAGTGGGCGCGCATTCTCGCCCCCCCTCCATGCCGCCCTCACCCCACGCCACGCCGACCTTCGTCACCGGCTCCACGCTCAGACACGTCATCAGCATGACCGCCACCGGCTCCATCGGGCTGGCGGCGGTTTTTTTCGTTGACGTGCTCAACCTCTTCTACATCGCGCAGCTCGGGCAGAAGGAGCTGGCGGCGGCGGTGGGGTACGCGGGCACGCTGCTGTTCTTCCTCACCTCGCTGGCCATCGGTCTGTCGATCGCGGCCACGGCATTGGCCTCGCGCGCCCTGGGGCGCGGCGAACGCGAACAAGCCAAGCTGATCGCGGGGGCCTCGCTGGTGCTCATGGCGCTGTTCATGGGTGGAGCCGTTCTGCTGGTCTACCCCTGGCTGGCCAGGCTGCTCGCACTGCTTGGCGCCACGGGCGACACCGCCACGCTGGCGCTGCGCTTCACCCGCTGGGTGCTGCCCTCGGCCGTGCCGCTGGGGCTGGGCATGTGCCTGGCGGCGCTGCTTCGTTCGCTGGGCGATGCACGGCGGGCGATGTTCGTCACGCTGGGCGCAGGTGCCGTCTCGGCCGTGCTCGACCCGTTGTTCATCCTGGTTCTGGGCTGGGGGCTGGACGGCGCGGCCGTGGCCACGGTGCTGGCGCGATGCTCCATGGTGGTCATTGGCGTGCAGGCGCTGCGGGTGCATGGTCTGTTTGCCTGGCCGAGCGCGTCGGTGCTGCGCGGCAGCCTCAAGCCGTTCCTGGCCATCGGTGTGCCGGCTGTGCTGACCCAGGTGGCCACACCGGTGGGCAATGCTTTCGTGACCGCGGCCATCGCACCGTTTGGTGACAACGCCGTGGCGGGCTGGGCGGTCATCGTGCGCCTGATCCCGGTGGCCTTCGTGGCCTTGTTCGCGCTCTCGGGCTCGGTGGGACCGATCCTTGGGCAGAACCTGGGCGCTCGTCGGTTCGATCGGCTGCGCAGCACGGTGCGTGACAGCCTGAAGGTGACGCTGGTGTATGTGCTGTTGGTCTGGCTGCTGATGGCCGTGGGCAGCGGCTTCATCGCCGACGCGTTCGCCGCGCAAGGTGAGGCACGCGAACTCATCGTGTTCTTCTGCGTGTTCGTGGCTGGCAGCTTTTTCTTCAACGGCGCGCTGTTCGTGGCCAACGCAGCCTTCAACAACCTGGGCTTCGCCTTTTACTCCACCGCGCTCAACTGGGGCCGCGCCACACTGGGCGTGGCGCCTTTCATCTGGATCGGTGCGCAGTGGTTTGGTGCGCGCGGTGTATTGGCGGGTTACGGCCTGGGTGTTGTGGTGTTTGGTTTGATGGGGGTGTGGTTGAGTCGGCGGGTGCTGAGGCGGTTGGAGCGGGAAGCCTCTTCTTCAATCGTCGTTTCGGGCTAGCGGTGATTGCCTGCGCTTCGCATACCAACGAGGTCGGTGGCAGCCGGCGTGAACGGCGCAGCGGCATCAAGGAGGAGACCCGGCGCAGCCGGGTCGGGGGACAGCCGCGGAGCCGTTCACGCCGGTTGCCACCGACCGGAGCAGGCCAACGAAAACCAACTCAGGCAAACAAACCCTTGTGCTGATCCCGAAGCAAATTCTTCTGCACCTTCCCCATGGTGTTCCTCGGCAACTCCCCCACCACAAAACAGCGCTTGGGAATCTTGAAGTTGGCCAGCCGCGACTTGAGTGAAGCCAGCACCTGGGCCGCATCCACCTGCGCACCCGGCTTGGCGATCAGCAAGGCCACACCCACCTCGCCAAAGTCAGGATGCGGTACACCGATCACCGCGCTTTCGACCACACCGGGCATCTCGTTGATGTAGCCCTCGATCTCGGCCGGGTAGACGTTGTAGCCGCCCCTGATGATGAGATCTTTGCTGCGGCCGACGATCACCACGTAGCCGCGCTCGTCGATCTTGCCGACATCGCCGGTCTTGAACCAGCCGTCGGCGGTGAACTCCTCGGCCGTCTTCTCGGGCATGCGCCAGTAGCCCTTGAAGATGTTGGGGCCGCGCACCTGGATGCCGCCGATCTCTCCGGGTTGCGCCACCTGGCCATCGTCGCCCATCACGCGCAGCTCCACGCCCGGCAACGGGAAGCCCACGGTGCCGCCGCGTCGTTCGGTGGCACCACCATAGCGCGCATCGGCGCTGCAGGGGTTGGAGGTCAGCATGGCGGTCTCGCTCATGCCGTAGCGCTCCAGGATGGTGTGGCCCGTGCGGTCCTTCCACTCGTTGAAGGTCTCGATCAAGAGCGGCGCCGAGCCCGAGATGAACAATCGCATGTGCGAGGCTTGTTGTTTGGAGAGCGTGGGCTCGGCCAACATCCGGGTGTAGAGCGTGGGCACACCCATGAACACGGTGGCCTCGGAAAACTTGGCGATAGCCAGCTTGGGGTCGAACTTCGACATCCAGAACATCTTGCTGCCGTTGATCAGCGCACCGTGCATGGCCACGAACAGGCCGTGCACGTGGAAGATCGGCAACGCGTGGATCAAGACGTCATCCGGGCGCCAGCCCCAGTAGGTCTTGAGCACCTCGGCGTTGCTGCGCAGGTTGCCGTGAGTGAGCATGGCGCCCTTGCTGCGCCCGGTGGTGCCGCTGGTGTAGAGGATGGCGGCGAGGTCGTCGTCCCGGCGCACGGCGGGCGTGTGCCGGTCGCTCATGTGGGACGCACGCTCCAGCAGGCTGCCGGTGCGGTCGTCACCCAGGGTGAACACATGGCGCGTGCCGGCTGTGAAGGCGATCTTGCTGACCCAGCCGAACTGGCCCGGGCTGCACACCACCACCGCGGGCTCGGCGTTGCCGACGAAGTACTCGATCTCCGCGCTCTGGTAGGCGGTGTTGAGCGGCAGGAACACGTGGCCCGCGCGCAGCGTGGCCAGGTACAGCACCAGCGCTTCGACCGACTTCTCCACCTGCACGGCGATGCGCGACTCGGGCGGCAGCGCCAGCGAATCGAGCAGATTGGCCACCATGGCCGAGGCGCGGTCGAGGTCGCGCCAGGAGTAGTTCAGACCATCGTCGGTCTCGATCGCAACACGGTCGAGGTCCTGCGGAAAGGCCGCGCGCAGGGCAGCAAAGAGGTTGAGGTTGCTCATGTTCTGGTCAGCAAAATGGTGTGACAAAAAAATCAGAAGGTCGGTCAGAAAACCGGCGAGCGCTTGGCGAGGAACGCTGCAATGCCTTCGCGGTGTTCGGCGCTGTCGGCGTACCGGTAGGCACCCTCGCCTTCGGCCGCCGTCGAGCCTTGCGTGGCTCGCAAGGCTTGCTTGTTCAGGCGCGCGGCCTGCGGCGACAGCGCGCTGATGCGCTGAGCGCGCGCCAGCACGGCGGGCGTGAGCGTGCCGTCGGGCAGCACGGTGTTGAGGAAGCCACGCGCCTTCATCCCGGCAGCGTCGAACACCGTGGCTTCCAGCAGCATTTCGCGTGCGGTGGCCACGCCGGCCTCGCGGGCCACCAGCGCGGCCTCGCGCGGCGCCATGGGAAAACCCAGCTTGGCGATGGGTGCGCCAAAGCGCGCGCCGCTGGCCGCCACGCGGATGTCACAGCAGCTCGCGATCTCCACACCCGCGCCCATGCAGTTGCCTTCTATCTGCGCCAGCAACGGCACGTCACACGCCAGCATGGCGCCCAGACCACCCCACACATCGTCTTCGTGGAATTCGCGCAAGGCGGCTTCAACGAAGCGGAAGTCGGGGTACTCGGCAATGTCGCCACCGGCGCAGAAATGGCCGCCCTCGCCCACGATGATCACGCAGCGCACGTCGGTACGCGCCTGCAGGTCGACGAAGACCGTTTTCAACTCACGCCACATCGCACGCGACATGGCGTTGAACTTGCCCGGATGCGACAGCGTCACCCGCGCCAGCGTGTGTTCGATGGCGAGATGAACCCGGCCCGACATGCTCACGCTCAGTCGAGCTTGGCGCCAGAGGCCTTGACCACCTGCGCCCACTTGCGGATCTCGCCCTTGACGAAGGCGTCGAACTGCGGGCCGCTGATGTTGGCGAATTCGGCGCCCTGGTTGGCCCAGACCGCCTTGGCTTCGTCGGTCGTCACCGCCTTGCGGATCTCCTCGATCGCGCGCGCCTGGGCATCGGCGGGCGTGCCCTTGGGCGCCCACACGCCATACCAGGTGGTCACGTTGTACTCGGGCATCCCGAGTTCGGCAGCGCAGGGCACATCGGGGAACGCCGCGTTGCGCTTGTTGCCCGACACCATCAAAGCCTTGATGCGACCGCCCTTGATGTGGCCAGCCGAGGAGCCCAGACCGTCGAACATCATGTCCACCTGGCCGGCAATGAGGTCGTTGAGCGCCGGGCCTGCGCCGCGGTACGGAATGTGGGTGATGAAGGTGTTGGACTGTTGCTTGAACAGCTCGCCCGCGAGGTGGTGCGAGGTGCCGCCACCGGCCGAACCGTAGTTGAGCTTGCCGGGGTTGGCTTTTACCTGCGCCATGAACTCCTTGAAGCCCGCGCCGGAAATGTTCTTGGGGTTGACCACCAGCACCTGCGGCACGCTGGCCACGAGGATCAGGGGAATCAGGTCGGTCTCGATGTTGTAGTCCAGCTTGGGGTACATGCTCGGGGCGATGGTGTGGTGCACCGCGCCCATGAACAGCGTGTAGCCATCGGGCGCGGCCTTGGCCGCGATGCCCGCGCCCAGCGTGCCGCCAGCGCCGCCACGGTTGTCGATCACCAGACTCTTGCCCGAGAGACGCGTGAACTGCGCGGCCATGGGGCGGGCAAACGCGTCGGTACCGCCACCGGCGGGGAACGGCACGATCATGGTCACCGGCTTGCTGGGCCAGGTGGACTGGGCGTACGCCCCGGTGCTGTAAACAGCGGCGCCGGCGATTGCCGTGCGCAAGATGTCTCGGCGATTGAAGTTGTCGGTCATGTTTTTTGTCTCCTGTGGTTGTGAAAAAGCAGCGTCAAAGGTACAGGTCTTCAATCGCTGCGGCTATCGGGATCTTTCCCTGCGCCAGCCAGGCGCGGTGTTTCTCCAGGCGTTTGAGGTCATAGAGGTAATTGACCATCAAGCCATACGATTGTTTGGCGCCTTTGTTCGACGGATCACCCGCCCAGTTCAGGCGCTCCACACGCGCACCGTTGCCCAGGTGAAAACGCGCCACCGGGTCCAGCGGCTTGCCGCCCTGCATTTCCTTGCCCAGGTAGCGCGCGGCCCAGCCGAGCAACGCCTTGCGCTCGGGCGCGGATTCGGTGAGTTGCTCGAGGTTGTCCCAGCTCTTGAGCAATTCGGCTGGCGCATTCTTGTTCAACCAGGCGCGTAAACCCGGTATGGGCGAAAGCGTCACGAACACCTTGAGCTTGGGAAACTCCTGATGCAGCGTCTCGACCACGCGCTTGATCAGCGAGTCGCCAAAGCTCACGCCGCGCAGCCCGTTCTGCGTGTTGCTGATCGAATAGAAGATGGCTGTGTTGGCCTTGGCGATGTCGACCGGATCGGCCTCCTCGTCCAGCAGTGGCGTGATGCTGGCAGCGATCTCGTTCATGAGCGCCACTTCCACGAAGATCAACGGCTCTTCAGGCAGGCGCGGGTGGAAGAAGCCATAGCAGCGACGGTCGCCGTCGAGCCGGTTCTTCACATCGGCCCAGCTGCGGATGTCGTGCACGGCCTCGTACTTGATAAGCTTTTCCACCAGCGAGGCCGGCGAATCCCAGCTGATGCGGCGCAGCTCCAGAAAGCCCACGTCGAACCAGGTGGAGAACATGTATTCCATCTCCACATCGAGCGCGAGCAAGCGCTTGTCGCCCTTGAGGTGAGACTGCATCTCGGCGCGCAGATCGACCAGGAAACGGATGCCCTCGGGGTGCGCGCTGAAGCGCTGCAATATGCGCCGGCGCGGCGACACCGTGGCCCGGCGGTACAGCACCTCGGCAGCGGCCTCATCGGGCGTGCCCACCGCGGCTGCAAACTGGGTCTGCGCGGCCTTGATCTGCTCGGCGTCGGCCACGAACTGCTCGCTCATGAGCAGCCAGAGGTCGCGGCGCTGGGGCGGCGTGGCTTTGGTGTACCAGGCCATCAGGTCTTGAGCGCGGCGCCCGCCCTCGACCTCGCTCAGCAGCGGATCGACGATGCCCTTGAGCTGGTCGAGCAGGTGGCGCAACTGGCGCGGCGACATCGCCTCGTCGTCGTGGCGCAGCGTTCCCTTCAGGCGTTCCTGGGTGGATCGCACGCCCGCCTTGGCGCCGGGACGCAACATGGAAGCGCCTTTTTCCAACCATTCAGCGGTGTTCATGCCGTGATCCTCGAAGTGTTGCTGCGCGCAAGTTCGCGCAGGGCCACGCGCTGGCGCGTGAGGTGGGTGCGCATGGCGGCCTCGGCGCCTTCGGCGTCGCGCGCCTTGAGCGCGGCAAACACCGCCATGTGTTCGGACAGGCTCTGGTCCAACCGACCCGGCGCGTGCAACTGCTGCAGGCGCGCGAGCTTGACGATCTTGCGCAGGTCTCCGATCACCTGTGCCAGCCACCGGTTGTTGGCCAGGGTGATGATGGCTTCGTGGATGGCGAAGTTGGCCTGGTAGTAATCGTTGATGCGACGCGCCTTGGCGCAGCGGTTCAGGCGGTCGTGCATCTGCTCCAGCGTCACCAGATCGGCGTCGGTGGCGTTGCTCGCGGCCTCGAATGCGCAACGGCCCTCAAGCAGGGCGATGACGGGAAAGATCTCGTCGAGGTCGCGCTCGGTGATCTGGTTGACGAAACAACCCCGGCGCGGCTCGTGGCGCACCAGGCCTTCGGCGGCCAGCACCTTGAGCGCCTCGCGCAGCGGCGTGCGCGAGATCGACCATTCGCCGCAGAGCCCCAGCTCGTCGATGAAGCTTCCCGGTGCCAGCACACCGTCGAAAATGCGCTCGCGCAGCTTCGCGGCCACTTCGTCGTGCAGGGAGTTGAGCACCAGTCGCATTGGCTTGGGTTCGTTCGTAATCATCTGTAATTACGCATCATCATAAAAAATCCCCGGCCTTCTGTACCGGGGATTTACCCTTGCTGGCGACGAAGGGTGAACAGATCCCCCGCCGGGCCGCCCCTGGGCGGATCAGCCCCCTCGGGGGGCAGCGACCCGCGAAGCGGTGGAGCGCGGGGGCAGCGACCCTAGGTGCGGCGGCCGAACCACCACCACATGAAGGCGCCCGCCGCGATCATGGGCACGCACAACCACTGCCCCATGCTCATACCCAGCGCAAGCAGCCCCAAGTGGGCGTCGGGCTCGCGGAAGTACTCGGCAATGAAGCGGAACACGCCATAGCCCATGAGGAACACGGCCGACACCTGACCGCGCGCACGCGGCTTGCGGGCGTAGAGCCAGAGCAGCACAAAGAGCAACAAGCCCTCGAGCAGGAACTGATAAACCTGAGAAGGATGGCGCGGCGCATCGCCCGCACCGGGAAACACCATGCCCCAGGGCAGTGAGGGGTCGGCCACGCGGCCCCAGAGTTCGCCGTTGATGAAGTTGCCCACGCGCCCGGCGGCCAGACCGGTCGGCACGCAAGGCGCCACGAAGTCCATCACCTCCATGAACGGGCGTTGGCGGCTGCGCGCGTACCAGACCATGGCCAGCATCACGCCGATCAGCCCGCCATGAAAGCTCATGCCGCCCTGCCAGATCGCAAAGATCTCCAGCGGGTTGGCCAGGTAGTAGGCCGGCTTGTAGAACAGGCAGTAGCCGATGCGCCCGCCGGCCACCACGCCGAGCACGCCCAGGAACAGGATGTCCTCCACGTCGCGCCGCGTCCACGGCGGGTTGGTGACGCCGGCAAAGGGCTGGTGGCGCAGGCGCAGGTTGGCCAGCCACATGAAGAGGCCGAAGGCCGCGAGGTAGGTGAGGCCGTACCAGTGGATGGCCAGCGGGCCGATCTGCAGGGCGACGGGGTCGATTTGGGGATGTTGGAGCATCGGTCTATTGTGCCTTTGGCTTGTTTCGCGCCGGGGTCACCGGGACTGAAGCCTGGTCCCTCGCAAATTGTATGAAATGCGCCAGTGCCGGGCTCACCGCATCCGCGCGCCAGACCAGGCTGGTCTCACACGCGGGCACCGCCCTGCCCCGCGGCCAGGCCACCGACCGGTACAGCACGCCAGGCCGTTGGAACTGCCGCACGCTCTGCGGCACCCAGGCCATGCCCAACCCCGCCGACACCAGGTTCACGATGGTCTGCATCTGGATGGCTTCCTGCGCCACCAGTGGTACACGGCCGGCCGCGTTGTACAGCGCGAAAATCGCATCGAACAGCGACGGCAGAATGCGCCGCGGAAAGATCACCAGCGGCTCTGCCAGCAGGTGCTTGAGCGCAGGGCGCTCCTCTGCAGCCAGTGGATGCGACTCGGGCAGGGCCACCACCAACGGCTCGGTTGCGATCAAGGCGTGGACCAGATCCGGGGTGGTGAAGCCGGGGGAATGCAGGACAAAGCCGGCGTCCACCTCGCCCCGTGCGAGGAGCTCCTGTTGCACATCACCGGTGGCCTCGATGAGCTCCAGCGCCACCCGTGGCCACTGTTCGCGAAACGCTCGCACCCAGCGCGGCAGCAGTTCGAAACCGACGGTGGACACGAATGCGAGCCGCAACCGCCCCAACTCGCCGGCTGCTGCAGCGCGCGCCAGCTCGGGCAAGGCCTGCGCCCGGCTGAGCAAGTCGCGTACCTCGGGCAGCAGCGCTGCGCCAGCCGGCGTGATCTGCACGCTGCGCTGGGTGCGCTCGAACAGGCGCACGCCCAGCGCGGCCTCCAGTCCGGCGATGGCCTGGGTCAGCGGCGGCTGGGTCATGTGCAGGCGCGCGGCGGCCCGGCCGAAGTGCAGCTCCTCGGCCAGCGCCACAAACTGGCGCCATTGGCGCAATTCAATGCGCAGCGATCTGGATGGATCATTCATATGCCGAGCGTATCAAACCTGCCCCTCAAAGCAATTGGAAACCTGCCGGGGGCTGCCGCATACTTGGCGCTCGTTTCCCCACCCACGAGACAAGACCATGGCCGACAGCAAAACCATCCCGATCAAGCCCATCAACAGCCGCAGCGCCAACATCACGCAAGGCAAGTCGCGCGCGCCCAACCGATCCATGTACTACGCCATGGGCTACGAGGAAGGCGACTTCGTCAAACCCATGGTGGGCGTGGCCAACGGCCACAGCACGATCACACCGTGCAACTCGGGTCTGCAGAAGCTGGCCGATGCAGCCATCGCCGGTATCGAGGAAGCCGGCGGCAACGCCCAGGTGTTCGGCACGCCCACCATCTCCGACGGCATGGCCATGGGCACCGAGGGCATGAAGTACTCACTGGTGAGCCGCGAGGTGATCTCCGACTGCATCGAGACCTGTGTGGGCGGCCAGTGGATGGACGGCGTGGTGGTGGTCGGCGGCTGCGACAAGAACATGCCCGGCGGCCTGATGGGCATGCTGCGCGCCAACGTTCCCGCCATCTACGTGTACGGCGGCACCATCCTGCCAGGCCACTGGAAGGGACAAGATCTCAACATCGTGAGCGTGTTCGAGGCCGTGGGCCAGAACGCGGCCGGCAACCTGAGCGACGAAGACCTGCGCGAGATCGAGATGCGCGCCATCCCCGGCACTGGCTCCTGCGGCGGCATGTACACGGCCAACACCATGTCGAGCGCGTTCGAGGCGCTGGGCATCTCGCTGCCCTACTCCAGCACCATGGCCAACCCGCACGACGAGAAGATGAACTCGGCCAAGGAGTCGGCCAAGGTGCTGATCGAGGCGATCAAGAAAGACATCAAGCCGCGCGACATCGTGACCAAGAAGGCGATCGAAAACGCCGTGGCGGTGATCATGGCCACCGGCGGCTCCACCAACGCAGTGCTGCACTTCCTGGCCATTGCCCACGCGGCCGAAGTGGAGTGGACCATCGATGATTTCGAGCGCGTGCGCCAGAAAACGCCCGTGTTGT
Organism: Pseudomonadota bacterium; assembly: GCA_040385485.1. GTDB lineage: Bacteria > Pseudomonadota > Gammaproteobacteria > Burkholderiales > Burkholderiaceae_C > Hydrogenophaga. The sequence continues at coordinate 50,323 of JAZKHJ010000027.1, forward strand.
GTGACCTGAAGCCCAGCGGCAAGTACCTCGCGGTCGACCTACACAAGGCAGGCGGCATTCCACAAGTGATGAAGGTTCTGCTCAACGCCGGCTTGCTGCACGGCGACTGCCTGACCATCAGCGGCCAGACGATTGCCGAGGTGCTCAAGGACGTGCCGGATGCACCGCGCGCCGACCAGGACGTGATTCGCCCGATCGACAAGCCCATGTACGAGCACGGCCACCTGGCCATCCTCAAGGGCAACCTCAGCCCCGAAGGCGCGGTGGCCAAGATCACCGGCCTGAAGAACCCGGTGATGACCGGCCCGGCGCGTGTGTTCGACGACGAGCAGTCGGCGCTGCAATCCATCCTGGACGGCAAGATCAAGGCGGGCGACGTGATGGTGCTGCGCTATCTCGGCCCCAAAGGCGGCCCGGGCATGCCCGAGATGTTGGCGCCCACCGGTGCACTGATCGGCGCGGGCCTGGGTGAAAGCGTTGGCCTGATCACCGATGGCCGCTTCAGCGGTGGCACCTGGGGCATGGTGGTGGGCCACGTGGCGCCCGAGGCCGCTGCCGGCGGCACGATCGCATTTGTGAACGAAGGCGACAGCATCACCATCGACGCGCACAAACTGCTGCTGGAGCTCAACGTGCCGGAGGCAGAAATCGAGAAGCGCCGGGCGGCATGGACTGCACCGGCGCCGCGCTACACACGCGGCGTGCAGGCCAAGTTTGCGTTCAACGCGTCCAGCGCCAGCAAGGGCGCCGTGTTGGACAACTACTGACGAAGTTTCAGCGCGAGCGACGCTTGGTCTTGATGCCGAGGTTCTCGCGCTGCTTGTCGATGCGGTCCTGCTTGCGCTTGTCCATCTTGTCCATCTCGCGGCGCTTGGTGTAGCCCGTGCTGTCGGCCCAGGCCCACCAGGCCACGGCCAGCGCAAACGGCGACAACACCCACCACCACGAGACGTCCACCATGAAGCCCACGTCAAGGTACTTCATCAGCATCAGGATCACGCCCAGGATCAGCAAATACATCACAGCTCCAGTAAAGGTCCGACAAAGTGGGGCAAGAATCTGTAAGCGATCGTTTCACCACGGCCATGCATCGTTAAAATCCACACCGTGCTGGCATCAGCATTCACTCACAAGGACAACCCCATGAAACGCGCTCTCCTGATTATGGCCGCCATGACCACACTGGCGGTTCCTGCATTCGCCGACGAGGCTTTGGCCAAAAGCAAGAACTGCATGGCCTGCCACGCGGTGGACAAGAAGCTGGTGGGCCCGTCGTACAAGGACGTGGCCAAGAAGTACGCTGGCGATGCCAAGGCAGCCGATGCATTGGCTGTCAAGATCGTCAAGGGTGGTTCCGGCGTGTGGGGCGCGATCCCCATGCCCGCCAACACGCAGGTGAGCGAAGCCGATGCCAAGAAGCTGGCAGCCTGGGTTCTGAGCCTGAAGTAAGTTCCGCTTCTTCCAACAAAAAACCCGCTGGATTCCAGCGGGTTTTTTTGTTGCCTGAGCGGGACCGAAGTCCCGGCCGATCAATTGTTTTCCGACAACTGGTCAAGGATGGCGGGATTCTCAAGGGTCGAGGTGTCCTGCGTGATGGCCTCGCCCTTGGCGATCGAGCGCAGCAGGCGGCGCATGATCTTGCCGCTGCGGGTCTTGGGCAGGTTGTCACCGAAACGGATGTCCTTGGGCTTGGCGATCGGGCCGATCTCCTTGCCCACCCAGTCGCGCAACACCTTGGCGATGGCTTTGGCCTCTTCACCGGTGGGGCGCGAGCGCTTGAGCACCACGAAGGCCACGATGGCCTCGCCCGTGAGGTCATCAGGGCGGCCCACCACGGCGGCTTCCGCCACCAGATCGGTCTTGCTCACCAAGGCCGACTCGATCTCCATCGTGCCCATGCGGTGGCCCGACACGTTGAGCACGTCGTCGATGCGCCCGGTGATGCGGAAGTAACCGCGGTCGGCGCTGCGCACCGCGCCGTCGCCGGCCAGGTAGTAGCCTTTGAGCTCCTCGGGGAAGTAGCTCTTCTTGAAGCGCTCGGGGTCGCCCCAGATGGTGCGGATCATGGAAGGCCAGGGCTTCTTCACCACCAGGATGCCGCCCGAGCCGTTGGGCACATCGATGCCGGCTTCGTCGACGATGGCCGCGGCAATGCCGGGCAGCGGCAACGTGCATGAGCCCGGCACCAGCGGCGTGGCGCCCGGCAGCGGCGTGATCATGTGGCCACCGGTCTCGGTCTGCCAGAAGGTGTCCACGATGGGGCAGCGCTCGCCGCCCACGTGTTTGTAGTACCACATCCAGGCCTCGGGATTGATGGGCTCACCCACCGAACCGAGCAGGCGCAGGCTGGACAGATCGGAGCGCGCTGGATGCACTTTTTCATCACCTTCGGCCGCCTTGATCAGCGAGCGGATCGCCGTGGGTGCAGTGTAGAAGATGGTGCACTTGTGTTTCTCGATCATCTGCCAGAAACGACCGGCGTTCGGGTACGTGGGCACGCCCTCGAACACGATCTGCGTGGCGCCAGCGGCCAGCGGGCCGTAGGTCACGTAGGTGTGACCGGTGATCCAGCCGATGTCGGCGGTGCACCAGAAAATGTCGTCGGCCTTCAGATCGAAGGTCCAGTTCATGGTGAGGTTGGCCCACAGCAGATAACCGCCGGTGCTGTGCTGCACGCCCTTGGGTTTGCCGGTGGAGCCGGACGTGTAAAGCACGAACAACGGGTGCTCGGCGCTCACCATTTCGGCCGGGCATACGTCGGATTCGGCGGCCATCACCTCGTGCATGAAGCTGTCGCGCCCTGCCACCATGTTGCAGGCGGTGGGCGTGCGCTGGAACACGATCACGTTCTTGATGCACTCGCAGCCACCCATCGCGATGCCGTCGTCCACGATGGATTTGAGCGGCAGCTCTTTGCCCCCGCGCAGCTGGTAGTTGGCGGTGATCACGGCCACGGCACCGGCATCTTGAATGCGCTCTTGCAGCGCCTTGGCCGAGAAGCCGCCGAACACCACGCTGTGGGTGGCGCCGATGCGGGCGCAGGCCTGCATGGCCACCACGCCTTCGACCGTCATGGGCATGTAGATGACGACGCGATCGCCCTTCTTCACACCGCGCGCCTTGAGCGCATTGGCAAAGCGCGAGACCTTGGCCAGCAGTTCCTTGTAGCTGACCTTGGTGACCTCGCCGCCGTCGGCTTCAAAGATGATGGCGGTCTTGTTCTCCACCGGCGTGCCCATGTGGCGGTCCAGGCAGTTGTACGAGGCATTGAGTTCGCCGTCCTCGAACCACTTGTAGAACGGCGCATTCGACGAGTCCAGCGTCTTGGTGAAGGGTTTGTTCCAGGTCAGCGTCTCGCGGGCCAAGCGGGCCCAGAAGCCTTCGAAGTCCTTGTCGGCCTCGTCACACAGCGCCTGGTAGGCTGCCATCCCCGACACCCGGGCAGCCTTGACGGTTGCTGCAGTGGGTTCAAAAACGCGGTTCTCGACCAGGGTCGATTCGATGGACGTCGACGGTGCGGACATGGGCAGTCTCCTCAAGTGTTGTGGATTCGGATCTCAACCGATGACTGTGGGCACAGGCTCTTACGAGCCACTTACATGGCGGGCAACACACCCGTTCGGCCGACCGGGTACATCGGTACAAACCCGGACTCAGCGCAACGGTCACCCTACAATACACCGGCTTTGTGGCCGCCCGTCCCGGGCACCCGGCGCATTGCCTCTCCCATGACCGATCCTGTCAAAACTCCCGCCCCGATTCGCGCCTTGCCCAACCTGATCTTCGCCAGCCGCTGGCTCCAGTTGCCGCTCTACATCGGCCTGATCGCAGCGCAATGTATCTACGTCTTTCACTTCTGGGTCGAACTGGTTCATCTGGTCGAAGCCGCCTTTGGCAGCCAGCTGGCGCTCGACAAACTCGTCAGCAGTATTGGCTACAAAAGCGATGTGCAACTGACCGGTCTCAACGAGACGGTGATCATGCTGGTGGTCCTGGCCCTGATCGACGTCGTCATGATCTCCAACCTGCTGATCATGGTGATCATCGGTGGCTACGAGACCTTCGTGAGCCGAATGAACCTGGAGAACCACCCGGACCAACCCGAGTGGCTGAGCCATGTGAATGCCTCGGTGCTCAAGGTGAAGCTGGCCACAGCCATCATCGGCATCAGCTCCATCCACCTGCTCAAGACCTTCATCAACGCTGCCAACTACACCGAACAGGTGCTGATGTGGCAAACCATCATCCACGTGGTGTTCCTGCTCAGCGCCATGGCGATTGCCATGACCGACAGGCTGATGCAGCAACCGGCAGGCTCCAAGCACTGAGGGTCGGCTCAGCGCCCCACCATCTGCTCGGGCCGGACCCACTGGTCGAACTGCTCGGCCGTGACGAAGCCCAGCGCCAACGCCGCCTCGCGCAGGCTGCTGCCCTCCTTGTGTGCCTTCTTGGCGATCTGCGCCGCCTTGTCATAACCGATGTGAGGGTTGAGCGCGGTCACCAGCATCAGGGACCGGTCCACCAGTTCGGCGATGCGCGCGCGGTTGGGCTCGATGCCCACGGCGCAGTGGTCGTTGAAACTCCTCATGCCGTCGGCCAGCAGGCGCACGCTCTGCAGGAAGTTGTGCGCCACCATCGGCCTGAACACGTTGAGCTCGAAGTTGCCCGATGCACCGCCGATGTTGATGGCCACGTCGTTGCCCATCACCTGGGCGCAAAGCATGGTCACCGCCTCACTTTGCGTGGGGTTGACCTTGCCCGGCATGATGGACGAACCCGGCTCGTTCTCGGGGATGCTGAGCTCGCCGATGCCGCTGCGCGGCCCGCTGGCGAGCCAGCGCACGTCGTTGGCGATCTTGTTCATGCTCGCGGCCAAGGTCTTGAGCGCGCCGTGCGCGTGCACCAGGGCGTCCACACTGGCCATGTTCTCGAACTTGTTGGGTGCGCTCACCAGCGGGAGACCGGTGAGCCGGGCCAGCTCAGCCGCCACCGCGACCGCGTAGCCCGGGGGTGCGTTCAGCCCTGTTCCCACGGCGGTGCCGCCCAGGGCCAGCTCACACAGGTGCGGCAACGCATCGCGCACATGACGCTCGCCGTTTGACAGTTGCGCCACGTAGCCCGAAAACTCCTGACCGAGGGTCAGGGGCGTTGCGTCTTGCAGGTGGGTGCGGCCGATCTTGACGATGTCGTTGAACTCGGCAGCCTTCCGCGCCAGCGTGGTGCGCAACAAATCCAGCGCAGGCAGCAACCGCTGCGTGATCGCATCCACCGCCGCCACGTGCATGGCAGTGGGAAACACGTCGTTGCTCGACTGGCTGCGGTTCACATCGTCGTTGGGGTGCACCAGTCGGCCTTCGCCCCGCTCGCCACCCAGCAACTCGCTGGCACGGTTGGCCAGCACCTCGTTGAGGTTCATGTTGGTCTGCGTGCCCGAACCGGTCTGCCACACCACCAGCGGAAATTCGGCCTCGTGCTGCCCGGCAATCACCTCGTCGGCCGCGGCCACGATGGCACCGGTTTTCTTCTCGTCCTGCAGGCCGAGCGCGTGATTCACCACGGCGGACGCACGCTTGACCTGCGCCAGCGCCCGGATGAGTTCACGCGGCTGGCGCTCGCCCGAAATGTCGAAGTTTTGCAGCGAGCGCTGGGTCTGGGCACCCCAAAGGCGCTCGGCGGGCACGGCAACCTCGCCCATGGTGTCGCGTTCGATCCGGTTCTTCATGGCACTCTCCTGTGTCAGCCGGCGTTGGGACGACCTGTCAAAATACCGGTTGGCAGACCGTAGCAGACTATGCGCCGCCCCGGCCCCTGCGGCAACGGCCCACCCGACCACAACCTCCCCACCGCCATGACCACGAGCATCCGCCAGAACGACCTGATCGAATCCGTCGCCGCCGCCCTGCAGTACATCAGCTACTACCACCCGGCCGACTACATCGCCCACCTCGCCCGTGCTTACGAACGCGAGCAGAGCGCCGCCGCCAAGGACGCCATCGCGCAGATCCTGACCAACAGCAAGATGAGCGCCATCGGCCACCGCCCGATCTGCCAGGACACCGGCATCGTCAACGTGTTTCTCAAGGTCGGCATGAACGTGAAGCTCGACGGCTTCACCGGCAGCCTGGAAGACGCCATCAACGAAGGTGTGCGCCAGGGCTACAACCACCCCGACAATCAGCTGCGCGCCTCGGTCGTGGCCGACCCGCAATTCGCGCGCAAGAACACCAAGGACAACACCCCCGCCGTGATCTTCACCGAGCTCGTGCCCGGCGACACGGTGGAAGTGACCGTGGCGGCCAAGGGCGGCGGCAGCGAAAACAAAAGCAAGATGATCATGCTCAACCCCGGCGACTCGGTGGTTGACTGGGTGATGAAGACGGTGCCCACCATGGGCGCCGGCTGGTGCCCGCCGGGCATGCTGGGCATCGGCATCGGCGGCACCGCAGAAAAGGCGGTGCTGATGGCCAAGGAGAGCCTGATGGACGACATCGACATGTACGAGTTGCAGGCCAAGGCGTCCAAGGGCGAGAAACTCAGTCAGGTCGAAGAACTGCGCCTGGAACTGTTTGACAAGGTCAACGCACTGGGCATCGGCGCGCAGGGCCTGGGTGGTCTCACCACCGTGCTCGACATCAAGATCAAGATGTACCCCACGCACGCGGCCAGCAAGCCCGTGGCCATGATCCCCAATTGCGCCGCCACGCGCCATGCGCACTTCGTGCTCGATGGCAGCGGCCCGGTGTATCTGGAGGCGCCCAGCCTGGACTTGTGGCCCAACGTGAACTGGGTGCCCGACACGCAGAAGAGCCAGCGTGTGGACCTGAACCAACTCACCAAGGCCGAGGTGGCCAGCTGGAAGCCAGGCCAGACCCTGCTGCTCAACGGCAAGATGCTCACCGGCCGCGACGCCGCGCACAAACGCATCCAGGACATGCTCGCCAAGGGGCAGAAGCTGCCGGTGGACTTCACCAACCGCGTCATTTACTACGTGGGTCCGGTCGACCCGGTGCGCGATGAGGCCGTCGGCCCCGCCGGCCCCACCACCGCCACGCGCATGGACGGCTTCACCGACATGATGCTGGAGCAGACCGGTTTGATCGCCATGATCGGCAAGGCCGAGCGCGGCCCGGTCGCTATCGAATCCATCAAACAACACAAGAGCGCCTACCTCATGGCCGTGGGCGGCGCGGCCTACCTCGTGTCCAAGGCCATCAAGCACGCCAAGGTGGTGGGCTTCGAAGACCTGGGCATGGAAGCCATCTACGAATTTGACGTGGTCGACATGCCGGTGACGGTGGCGGTGGATTCGGGCGGCACCAGCGCCCACATCACCGGCCCGGCCGAGTGGAAGCAGCGCATCGCCACCGGCGAGTTCAAGGGCATCAGCGTCGCTGCTGCTTGAAAACCGTCGGGGTGTTCGACAGCGGGGTCGGCGGCCTGAGCGTGCTGCGCGCCCTGCTGGCCGAGCTGCCCGGCGTGCGCTTCGTCTACGTGGCCGACAGTGCCTACGCTCCGTATGGCGAGCGCACGGTGGCTGAGATCACCGAGCGATCGGAACGCATCACCGCCTGGCTGCGCCACACCCACCACATCGATACTCTGGTGGTCGCCTGCAACACCGCCACCGCGCTCGCCATCGACAGCCTGCGCGCCACCCACCCCGACCTCCCCATCGTGGGCGTGGAACCTGCGCTCAAGCCCGCCGCGGCCATGAGCCACACGCGCCACATCGGCGTGCTGGCGACACGGGGCACGCTCAACAGCGAGCGCTTCGCTCGCCTGCGCACACAACTGGAAAGCACGGCTTCAAGCCCGGTGCACTTCATCTGCCAGCCCTGCGACGGCCTGGCCGACGCCATCGAGCGAGACGACGTGCAAGCACAACAGACCCTGTGCGAACGTTACGTGGTCGCCCTGCGCGAGCACGCCCCCGGGAACATGGACACCGTGGTGCTGGGCTGCACGCACTACCCCTTTGCGGCCGATGTACTGGCACAGCTTCTGGGGCCGAATGTGACGCTGGTCGACACGGGCATCGCTGTCGCACGCCGCACACGCGACGTGTTGGGCATGTCGATCCCGACCGGCAGCGATGCGACGCCGCCCCGTTTGCTGTCGACTGGCGATCCCGCCGCGCTGTCGCTCGCGGCCAACCGCTGGCTGGGCATCCAGACCCGGGCCGAGAAGCTGGTGGCTTGAGCCGGCGGCGCTACCGAAGCGCGGCCTCCCGACCGCGCTTCATGTTGACCGGAATCAGCAGCACCAGTCCGATCACGAACAGCACGGCGGTGGACCCGATGGCCAGCCGCTGGTTGCCCCCCGTCATCCAGGTGATCGCGCCATAACTCAATGGCCCGATGATGCTGGCCACCCGGGTGGCAAAGGTCCACAGACCGAAGAACTCGGCCAGTTGCGCCGGTGGCGCCAGCATGCCGGCCATGGCACGGCCCGACGACTGGCTGGAGCCCATGCACACCCCCGCAATGGCAGCGGCGTACCAGAAGCCGCCCTTGGTGGTGGTGATGGCCGCGATGATGCAGGTGGCGACCCAACCCACCAGCGTGATGCCCAGCGCCAGCTTGTGCCCCAGACGGTCCTGCCAGTAGCCGAAGGCGAACGCACCCACCATGGCGGCGATGTTGAGCACAAAGATCAGCACCATGGTTTCCTGCTGCACGAAGCCAATCACCTGCTCGGCATAGATCGCCGCCAGCGTGATCGCCACCGCCACGCCGCCCTGGTAAGCGGTGGCGCAGGCGAGCAGCCACATGAAGTCCTTGTAGCGCCGTGCCTGCTGGAACGTGCTTCGCAACTGACGGTACGACTGCCTCCAGGCCGATCCTGTGGTCAAACCGGTCTGAGGTCTTGCGCGCTCGCGCAGAAACACCAGGGTGAACAACGACGCAAGCGCGAAAACGGCAGCCGTGATCAACATGGTCACTGGCACGAACTCGGCTGCCTTCTGCCCTTGCGCCTGAGCCCACAACACATAGGCCAGGCTCAAGCCCAGGGCCAGCATGCCACCGCAGTAACCCAAACTCCAACCCCAGCCGCTCACGCGGCCCATCGCCGACGGCTTGGCCAGCTCCGGAAGAAATGCCGCCACCAGGGACTCGCCCCAGGCAAAGAACACGTTGGACACCACGATGAGCAGCATGCCGAGCACCACCGCCCCGGGCCCCACCAAGGCCAGCGCCGCCGTGGCCAGCACGCAGCCCGCGGTGGTGAACATCAGGAGCCGTTTCTTGGCCGCGTGCTGATCGGCCCACGCGCCCATGGCCGGGATGGTCAGCATCACGATCAGGTGCGACACGCTCAAGGCCGCGGTCCATGCGAACGCGGCCCACTCTGCACCGTCTGCCACAGCGCCCACGAAGTAGGCTGCAAACACCGCGGTCAACACCACCGTGGTGTAGCCCGAGTTGGCGAAGTCGAACATGGCCCAGCCAAACACCTCGCGCTTGCGCACGCCGGGGTTCAGGGCATCGGTGGAAAAGAAAGACATGGACGCTCCGGGCAGCGGGCTGGGGTCCCGCGATGCAGCGCAGTCTAGGGCCTGTGGATGTCAGGCCAACGCATCCCGTCGCGGATCAGTGAAGGTGGCGCGGCTTGCGCGGACCACCATGGCCCGAAGGACCACCGTAGCCACGCGGGGGTTTGCCCAGTTGCATGGAACTGACCAGAGCATCAAAGCGCTGTGTGAAGAGCTTGTCGATCGAGCCCACCACATCGCCCAGTTCGGCGGCATCGAAGTGGCGCTCCATGACGTGGAGCACATCCTGCACCAGCAGGTCGCGTTGCACCTGCATGATGGCGGCTGGCGTGGGCCCCACAAAGCACATCAGGAAGTCATCGCGCGCTTCTTCCTCGGAGGATTCGTCTTCCTCGTCGAACTCGGCATCGTAGAACGACACCTCCAGCGGCGCACCGGTGGCCGCAATGTCGTTGAGGCCCATGCAGGCCTCCTCGATCACCTGGCGAAAGTCCTCGTCACCTGGCACGGTCCAGCAGATTTGCAGCACGTGAGCTTCGGCGTCAAAGCGGATGCCTGGTTCGTCTTCGTAGCTGCTCTCCGCCGCAGCCGCCAGCGACTTGGCACCTGCATAGACCCACACAGGTTTGAGGGCGTCCTGGATCTGCGCGTAGACCACGTCCTCGCGCAGGGGCACGTCGCCATGCACGTGGATTTCGAAGGGCGCGTTGTATCGGGTCATGAAAACTCACTGTACCGGCGAAACCGGAAAAAACCTAGTCCTGGTGCCTCGAACCGGGGTCGAACCGGTACGCTCCCTTTCGGGATGGCGGCGGATTTTAAGTCCGCTGTGTCTACCAATTTCACCATCGAGGCCGAGTGTGGATTGTCGCAGGTGGAGACACCTTGGATGCGAACGACTCCACAGAGCAGACCGCTGAAATGAAACAACCCCGGCAACGTTCAAGTTGGCGGGGTTGCAGTTGATCTGGAGGCGCGATCCGGAGTCGAACCGGACTAACCGGATTTGCAATCCAACACGCTCCAAAAAACGAATTCAAAATCAATGACTTACAAGCTCCGCTGAAGTCTGCCACAAAAACAGACCAGATAAGCAGGTTGCGCTGCTGTCTTAAGAGAGTTCACGCGCGCGCACGAACAGTCAGGTCTTGGACTGCGTAGGACGAGAGGACATCGCTGTGCAGCGGGTGCAGCGTACAGAATCATAGGCTACCACCTCGCAGCTTTTCTCTTTGTATGTAGCCGAGCCAAATGCAACTCGTGAGCTGTGCAATGGCCCCAGCGGCTCAAACCGAGTCCATGCGCTGCGATCCACCGGCAGCCAGGTCCCGAGCAGCATGCAGGCGCCGCGGCGCACGGGGGGCTGCTAGCCGGTGACAAACCACACGTTGCCAAATGCGTAGGAGCCATCGATCCGTGTTTCAGAGGAAAGAGACGCCAGCTGCGAGCCTGTGTGCGCTTCGCCCCCACAGGATGACGTCGTTCGATGCATCGAGCGACGAGCAAGCCCACAGCGCACCGGCCAGCGCGACCAGCACCTCCAATGTGCCGCAGCCGTCGGACGGGCTGGCGGCGAGAGAGGTCCGGACATGGCGGCATCGTGGCAATGCACGTGCCTGTGACTCGCGGGATCGGGAGATTGTTTATTTCTGCAGTTGCCAGGCGTATTGCGTATTCATCGCGCGCAACGCCGCAATCGGCGCGGTTGCTGCAGCGCCCTGCCCTAGAGCAACGGGCCTATGATTTGCCGGCAACTGGAACGAAATGACGTCACCAAGACGCAGGAATCCATCAGACACCGCAAGCGGCCTGGCGATCGAGCTGCGCCCGTCCAAGTACTTGGACAAGCTCGTCGAACGGGACACCGTGCGATCAAGCGCCGGACCCCGCCGATGCTTTGATTCAAGAATTTCCACTGCGCTGCCAAGATCAGCGCTGGCATAGAAGTCATGCACAAGATCCGCAAGGCGAAGTCATGTCCGCAGCAAAGCTGTTTACAGCCTCGCCCTCTGAATTTTCGCGAAGCACCCTGGCCTCAGGGCGCCCGGCGATCGCTAATGCGACAGAACCGAGATAACCCTGCAGCTTTTGGCTACAGGGTTTTCATAGTGGTGCGGCTGGCAGGGATTGAACCCACGACCCCTTGGTTCGTAGCTACCAGATCATCTTTAAGTTGTTGATTTATATGGGCTCCGTGCCCGCTCAGTGTACCAAAACTACCCTGTTTAGACATGTATTTCAGAGCCCAGTCCCGCAAAAGTCCCGCAGAGAAATTGCGTGCGAAGACACATCGACCAATTTCTGCGAACGGGGCGAAGACGTTTTCTGTAGCTTGAGCAGTCGCCCGGTGAGTGTTGTGAAGCGACAAAAGTGCGCCCGCTCCTTCTGAGCTGTCGGGGAGATAGGTGTTAATAACTATATCTTATCGTGGTTAATTTACAGCACGGAGCAGGAGGCTCGAAAGAGCCTGATCGACCTCTCTATTCGTTGCTAGCTCAGATCCAACATTAAAGGCGGCGGCGATGTGGACGCTTGCGGCTCCCAGGTTGCGGTGGATCCTGATCTTTCGAACGATGGGCCACCAGACGTAAAGGAAGATCTGGAGCGTGCTCCACATGGCGACCCAGCCGCCGATGAGCAGGCTCTCCTTCAGCAACTTGAGGAAGGTGTTGTTGGCAAAGCTGGGCAGGAGATCGGCGGCAATCAGGCAAAGCGCCAGGAAGCCAATGCCGATGCCGATGCCGATGCCGATGCCGATCAGCAGGCTGGTGCGCACTTCCAGCAGAAGCAGGCGCAACGTCCGTTTGGCCAGCACCGACTTGTATTCTTCGAAGTCGTTGCAGATCGCCTCGGCAACCAGTGGAGCAGGATCCTCCAGTGGCATCTTTTCGATGTGGACGATGATGCGAAAGTGGCAGACCTGCGGGAACTCCAAAGCCCAGCTTTCCAGGAACTTCTTCGCATCGGTGTCGAGATCGAGGTCGCGGTGATGAAACGGCGTCGGATCCATCGAGTTGAACAACTCGGGCAGTTCGACTACGCGGAGTTCGATCTGGTGGATGGGTGGGTGGATGATTTTTCTTCATTTCAAGCTCCACTCGCGGCAGCACCCTATCAGTTGGCAGCATCCGATTCGGTGTGCCTAATGATCGTCACCGGAACCTTGGCGGCGTGAAGCACAGCCTGCGACACCGAGCCGAACAACGTACCGCGCAGGGTGCCCAGGCCTCTGGAACCCAGAATGATGGCGTCACAAGCAAGGCGCTCGGCCAACTCGACCAGCGTTTGCGCAGGGTCGCCTGATCCGATCTCACGCTCGAAGCTCACGTCAGCCGCGTTGAAGAGCGCTTCGGCGCCCTCCAGCGCACGCGAGCCCACCGCGCCGCTGACCCGTTCCAGCACGTCGGCGTCGGGAGCGAGCATCAATTCGTACAGATAGGTCGGTTCCTGAACGGTGGCCAGGACGAAGGTCGCATTCAGGCCTTCACGCTTCAGTCGCAAGGCATGGCGCACGGCGTCCAACGCCCGTTCGGAACCATCGACGGGTACGAGGATCTTCATGACTCAACTCCTAGTTGATTTCTGCAAATGTGGCCGAACGGGTGGGTTCGCCCCCCACCGGGATTCACCCTCAGGTCCGCTGCGCCCACCACTCGCAAGGTCTGTCCCAGCATCGAGGGCGTGATTCGCGTGATGCCTCGCTCGGTGACGTGGACGCGCGCCTTGTCCTGGCCGTGTCATGTCAGCCTGGAGGCTGTCATGCAACACGCAGCGATTGTCCACCGCCTTCCGCCACAAGACCGTATTCTTGCCGATCACCACATCGGGCACGCCCGTTTTACAGCAGTTGCTGAACGCGAAGTCGACTATCAATCTCTTGCGTGGCCTTGATGTGGTTGGTTTCCAAGCCATCCTCGTTGCGCTTCATGTCTTGCAGGATGAACGCCTAGATGTTGCCGATGGCCATCACGGCCGGCGTGATCATCATGGGCTCGCTCGTGCATAAAACGAACGAACGATTCAAGTGTCCGCTTGTCACTGGCGCGCTGACCAGCGGGGGCCTGACTGTCATCGCCAACGCGCCCAACCCGGGGGAGCAATCCCGCGCGGGAACTCCGACCAGGGCGTCATCAGCCCGTATGGGATGTTCTCCACCGCGCTATCACCCACCATGGCCGCGATTGAACGGCCACGGCCTAAACGGTGCAGCCGGACGCGACGCAGACGCAGGCGATGGTCGGATGGGCGTCGTGCCCACGAACACGGCAAGCGGTCAATGATGGCCACCCGCAGCATTGAACCAAGATCTTCAACATGGCAGGCCCCCGTTCCGCTGGCGTAAAGGCGACGGGCCCCGACACCGGCTGTTCGTGCAGGTCAGGCCGGCGCACCGTTCGATCGTTGACGGCTGCCCGTGATCAAGGCCGCAAAGCGGCAGTCGGAGAGCTACCCACAGGCCCACAGGCCCACAGGCCCACAGGTTCAGGTTGGGCATTTAGGCAGATTTATGGGACCTTTCGCTATGCAATTTCCTGATTTTTCGAAGGTCCGCGACGCCCTATCGTTGGGCCAACTTTCAACCGATGGAGATCAGTCATGCATGTGCTCTTTCAGTCCCGCGATCCGGAAGGTGCGCAGTTGCGCGATCTCGCGGTGCGTCGCGTGCGCTTTGTGATGCGCCGTCCCGCCTGGCTCGTACCGCACGCCAAGGTGCAACAGTCGGACGTCAACGGTCCGCGGTGGCGTGGACAAACGTTGCCAATTGGAACTGAAAACCGACAGCTCCGGCACCGTGGTGATCACATCGATGGCGCGCGATTGGCGTTCTGCTCTCGAAGGCGCGCTCGCGCGCGCCGCCCGGGCGTTGGTGCGCATTTGGCGGCGCACGCATGGCCACGAGCGTTCCGGCCAGCGCGCGATCGGTTTGGATCGCTGAACAAGGTGAAAGAAAGCCTGAAAAAGATGACGCAAGCGGTCAAAGGCTTGCAAGTGCCTGTCAGTGCCTCGTTACGACTGGTGTGAAAACGCCATCTTCGGCCAATCCGGTCAACCTGTTTGCAGAGAGTACAGATCATGCGTTCCTAGCCGAACAAAAACCCGCAGTCAGCTTCCCGCATCATCGCGTTGGCCTTGCTGGCCGACGGCAGCCTGAGCAAGGCGGAGTTCGACGTCCTCGACAGGCTCGGCGCCCATGAACAACTCGGGGTTCAGTCCGAAGAGTTGCAGATAACCATGCATACCGTCTGCGAGGATCTGCTCTCGGCGGCGCATTTGAGGCGCGCGGACTCGTGCGAAGTGGATCCTCGAATGCTCTGCGAGCTGATTGCCGAAATCGATGATCCGGAATTGCGCCACAAGATGCTGCGCCTGTGCGTCGCGGCGGTCAAGGCTGTTGATCAATGGGTCCTATATCGCGAGATGCTGCGGACGCAGCCCTCCTTATGGGGCGTCGAACGTGTCTGACTTCGCATTCCTGGTCGCGCTACTCGGGGGCGTCGTCTTGCTGGGTGCCTGGCGCGAATATGCCAATGACAACCAGCGTGACGCCAAATTGCTGGCGGCATTCGGTGCGGCTGGCACGCTGGCGGGTGCGGCCATGTGGCTGGCTTGATTGTCACGACCTCGAACGTCACCCAGCCAAACGACCAGGACCGGCGCAGCAAAGTCACCCCGGGAGTCTGCAGACCATCAACGGGACGGCCGGCACCGCTCAGGCGAGCGAAGGCCTGAATCGTGTCATGCGTCATGTCAAAGCGATGCCAGTCGGCGCGTGCGCCTAGCGTTGGCGGGCGGCGCGAACAACTCGTTTCTCGCTGCCTGAGTGATCGCGACGACACAAGGATGCGTGACGCGCCGCTCGACAGAGATAGCGAAGAACTCGGCCAAGACTTCGGCTGCAGCGCCCACGTCCTTGACACCGAACTGCCTCTCGATTTCCTTCGCCAGCACCGTGGGAGCAACGAAAACTCCCGCGCCGCGGCGACCGAACTCTTTGGCCAGCGCACTGTCGTCGAACTCGCCGACGACCAGCGGCTGCAACGAGCGCTCCTGAAACCACGCACGCAGTCGCCGCCCAACCGCCGAGTCGTCGCCCGGCATGAGCATTCGGGCACCGTCGAGACAGCGCGGGAAAGGTCCTTCGAATGTCTCGACCAACGCAGGCGCCGCGAAAAAGCTGACCCCCGAGGCGCCGAGCTGATGATTGAAGGCCTTGACGCTGATCGATGTCGGCATCGGAGTGTCGGAAATCACGAGATCGAGCCGGTGCATGGCCAGCGCGGCCAGCAGACCTTCGAGTTTGCCTTCACGGCACACGATGCGCACCCGCTCCGGCAACTGGGTCGCCGGCTCCAGCAGCCGGTACGCAATGGCTTTGGGCACCGCGTCGACCACCCCGACCTTGAACTCCAGCAGACGCCCCTTTGCCTTGTGCTCGCGCACCGCCTCGCTGAGTTCGGCCCCCATCGAGAAAATTTCTTCGGCATAGCCCAGCACAAGGCGGCCCGCATCGGTGAGCACTAGACTGCGCCCGCTCTTTGCAAACAGCGCGCTGCCCATGGCCTCTTCGAGCAACTGGATCTGCCCGCTGATGGTCTGCGGCGTCAGGTGCAGTTGCTCGCTTGCGCGCGTCACACTGCCTGACTTTGCCACCTGCATGAAGTAGTGGAGGTGTTTGTAGTTCACGGTCCTACCATCCTCTTTTTTCGAACCTTTAGTCTATATCTTTCGAGTTTACACATGTGACCGCAGCCACTAAATTAACCAGGTCGCTGCGGCAATCAACCATAGAGGTACGCATGAGAGTCAGTGTTCAAAGTATGGGGGTTCCAGCCACGCCCGCGTTGATCGATCACGCCGATCGCCGCCTGCGGTTCGCGTTGACCCGCCACAGTGACCGGGTGAAGCGCGTTGCCGTGCGATTTGGTGACGAGAACGGCCCGCGCGGTGGCGTCGCTAAGTTTTGCCAAATCCAGGTTTACCTGGTCGATGCACATGTCGCTTGCTTCAGGGACATCGGTACCGATCTGTACGACGTGATTGAACGGGCGACAGATCGAGCGGGCCGTGCGGTGGTCAAGCATCTGGATCAGTCGCGAATGGGCCGGCGCACTGCGCCCAACAAAGTGACACAGCTGCAGCATTCGTCCGACGGTGCAACCTACCCGACTCAATTCAAAGGAGAAAATACGTGAGATCGAAACAGACATTCCCGCAGGCCGTCGCTCAGTCTGCAGCGACCAGAGCGCTATACATCGATGGCGCACAACGCAACACCGTCTGGTCACTGTTCGTGACGCTGTCCTTCATCGCTGCGGGCACAGCGGCAAGCCTCGCGTCGCAGCTGTCGCATCCCGGGATCTTCATCACGCTGCTCGGTCTTTTCAGTCTGTGGTACGCCTCGTCGAGGGTGACCCGATCAACGTCGAGGCGAGCCGCGACGACTGCCGACTCGTCGCGCGGAATGTATTGCACATCAACAAACAGGGCTGACGAATGAACGAAGTCATGACGGGCTTGATGGGCGGCTTCGGCTTGCTCATCGCAGTGGCGGCGGGGCTGGCTCTGCTGCTGTATCTGGTGCCAATACCGCTGTGGATCGCCGCATGGGCTTCAGGCGCATACGTGGGAATGTTCACGCTCATCGCAATGCGCCTGCGCCGCGTTCCACCCGGCACTGTAGTCACGGCGCGGATCAGCGCGGTGAAGGCCGGCCTGGACATCTCCATCAACGACCTGGAAGCCCACTTTCTCGCGGGCGGCAACGTCGTCAGGGTGGTCAACGCCATGATATCGGCCGACAAGGCCGCCATTCCCTTGCCCTTCAAGCGCGCCGCAGCCATCGATCTGGCCGGGCGCAACGTGCTCGAAGCGGTGCAAATGTCGGTCCTGCCCAAGGTGATCCAGACGCCAAAGATCGCGGCTGTGGCCAAAGACGGAATCCAGCTGATCGCGGTGTGCCTGGTCACGGTGCGCACAAACATCGATCGCCTGGTTGGCGGCGCCGGCGAAGAGACAATCATCGCGCGGGTCGGTGAAGGCATGGTCAGCACCATCGGATCGTCTGCCAGCCACAAGAGCGTGCTCGAGAGTCCGGATCACATCTCCAAGCATGTCCTGAGCAAGGGCCTGGACGCGGGCACGGCCTACGAAATCCTGTCGATCGACGTCGCCGACGTGACCGTGGGCGAGAACATCGGCGCCAAGCTGCAGATCGACCAGGCCAACGCCGACAAGCAGATCGCGCAGGCCAAGGCCGAAGAGCGCCGGGCCATGGCCGTCGCGCTGGAGCAGGAGATGCGCGCGCGCGTGGTGGAGGCCGAAGCCGAGGTGCCGCGTGCGATGGCCGAAGCCTTCCGCCAGGGCAATCTGGGCATCATGGACTACTACCGCATGAAGAACCTGCAGGCCGATACGGTGATGCGCCACGAGATCGCCGGCAACGGCGGCGATCCGGCGGCCAGCGCCAGAAAGTGACGAGCGCGACAGCGATGGACATACCTGCGGAACTAATCTATGGGTTGGTCTTTGCCGCCATCCTGCTTTTTCAGTACGTGATGAAGCGGTTTGGTCTGCTGCCGACGCCCGATGCGGAACCCCGGCAAGCACCGCTCCCGCCGGAAACCGCCGAGCAAGAAGCGCCGCTGGCGGACAGCCCAAGGAGCGCGCAGTCCACCCCTGCAGCTTCGCCGGCCCTGCCCGGCCGCGCCTCGTGGCTCGGGGCACCCGCCGCCATGGAGACGACGTCGACCGCCGGCCGGGCCACCTTGCTGCTCGGTAACCGGCAAGACCTGCAACTCGCGGTCTTCAGCATGACGGTGCTGGGGCCGTGCCGAGCTCTCGAGCGGCCCGATGATCGGTAGTCTCGCGCAAGACCGGATTGCTCCGTGGCCGGGGACTGCCGTCTCAGCCCGGTGGCCCCGCCAGCTGCGAAGAGTCAAGAGGTCTTCTTGAGCGAGAGAGCCGGGACATGGGAGCGACGCCACCGATACCTTGATGAGCTGATGCCAGTTGTAGAGGTGATTCCAGTCGTCGAACGCGGCTGTTCTCTCGCTGGAGTTCTGGTAAGTGAAGCAATAGGTCCACATGCGCCGGGTCGACTGAATGAAATACCCGAACATGCTGATGGTCTGCGGTCGGAAGAGTTTAGTGAACCGGTGGCGAATGCCCCGCTCTTTGAAGGCCAACGCAAAGTCTCCTAAACAGAAGGCTACTCCGTTGTGATGAGCCGGCGCTGACTGCGCACCCCCAGATTGCCGTAGTAGGCGTGCGCGTTGCTCAGGACCTGCACCGCGTTGCGCGTCTTCTCGCATGGGATGAGCCACTTGCGGCGCAGTTCTACCAGGGTCAGGCCCTTGGCGGGTTCGATGGCGCGGGATACGTGAGACGGGCACGAGGACGCGTCAACCCGGCCTTCTTGGCCCAGGGCCAGGAAGCAGCCCAGACACTTACGCGCCGTGGGCGCGCTCATGGTGATGTCTCGAACCATTTAGATTCGACGCGCCAGCGTAAGTCGGGCATTCTTATAGATGTTCATTTGGTTGAGTTCATTGAGGGTTCCGGGGGTGTGGTGATTCCCGCTCACTCAAACTCAACTCAGGTGAACAAAAATAGCCTGTTGGACCTTCACAGCCACCCTACCCGCCGGCTGTGCCGGCACCGCCCATCCACCACAAGGAGTTCGACATGACTGTTCAGCGCATTCTCGACAGGCAGCCGAAGCGCACCGCTTCGACCATCACACCTGACACCACGATCGCTGCGGCATTGCAGTCCCCCGGGCTCGAAGACGGGGGCGCCCTGGTGGTGAGCAGCGACGGCAGAACCATAGAAGGCATCATTACCGTGCGCGACATCGTACGTGGATTGAAAAGCATCGGCCCCGATCTGTTGAATAAGTCCGTACGGGATCTGATGACCGCAAAGGTTTTGACCTGCGCTCCACAAGATCGAGCGGTGGGCATCATGGCGCTCATGATGTCCAGGCATGTGCACCACGTACCGGTGCTGACCAACGGTACGCTGGTCGGCATGGTGACCGTCCATGACCTGCTTCAGCTGCGTCTGGAGGAGGTTCTGTCAGAAGCGGAGGCCATGCAGAAATACATCGGCGGCAGCGGGTGACCGACTGTCCCCCGTCGTTGCGCCGGTCGATCTTGCCCCGATGCTCGTCAGGATCGGCCAGCTGGCGCTGGAGAATGATGTTTTAGAAGGCGCGCTCACCAAGGCGGGATTGCTGAGCGCAAAGCGATTATCGACCGTGAACACCCCTACCTGCTGCGCAAGGTGGCCATCACGCTGGAAGCCTGTCATGCGCACGAGATCATCGAGCAGGCGTTCGCCCGCTTCGGGGTGCCCGAGATCGTCAACACCGACCAGGGCAGCCAGTTCACGGCCGAGGAGTTCACCCATGCGGTGCTATCGCGGGGATGTCGCCTGTCCATGGATGGCAAGGGTGCGTGGCACGACAACGTGTTCGTCGAGCGGCTGTGGCGCACCATGAAGTACGAGCGGGTGTACCTGCAGGCCTACGAGGCGGTGAGTGCTGCCCGCTCAGACCTGGACACCTACATCGACTGGTACAACCGCGAGCGCGTGCATTCGCGCATCGAGGATGCGAACGCCCGAGCAGGCTTACTGGGCGTTGCTGCCCGAGCTGGCCGTGGCTGCCTAGAATGAAAATCCAGGTGCGCCCCGAGTTGCCCACCGGCCCGAGCGGTTCGTCGAACAGCGACCGCCGACGTGGACAACTCTGCACCTCTTCAACCCGCACGCAGTCTCTTTATCTCTCGGGGTAAAACTGTTCAAACAGGCGGGGCCACGTCTCTACTTCTCCCGCACCAGCAGCAGCGCGGTCCGACAACGCGACGCCACGCGGGTCGCGACCGAGCCCATTAGAGCGTGCCGGGCTGCTCCGAAGCCGAGCGACCCCATCGCCAGCAGGTCCAGCCTGCTCTTCGTGACATGCATAGCGATCGCATCGCCGGGCACCTGCCCGACCAAGCGAACTTCGGCGGCCGTGATGCCGGCTCTGGCAAGAAGCTCATGGGCCGGCTTAAACACGTTCTCGAACGCCGCATTCTGCATGGCCTCGACCTGCTCTGGCTTGATGCCGGTCGACACCTCGCGTTCAATCCAGCCCGGCACAACGATCTTCGTCAGGTCGGGAACGACGTGAATAAGGCTCACCGAAGGCGACGCGCCGAACAGGTCCCGGTTCCTGGCCACGAAGCGCGCGACGGCTAGGCCGTAGGGGCTGCCGTCCAGCGCAATGCCGACTTTCAGCGAATCCCGCTTGGGGATCTGAGCCCCGCGCAGGATGAGCAGTGGCTTGGTGCATGAGACGGCCACAACGCTTGCCACCGAGCCGAGTAGCAGCTTCTTAAGTCCCGTGTCGCCGTGCGAACCCATAACGATCAGATCAGCCCGGTCGTTGGCAACGATCGACGCCAGTTCGTGCGCCACGGTACCAACAACGTACCGTCCTGCGGCGTTCGCACCAGCGCGCTTCAGCGCCGCCGCCGAAGTCTTTAGCGCCTTCGCCGCTTCTGACTCGTGGTATGACTGCACCATTTCGCGCCCCAATGCACGCGCGGCACGTGATGGCACCGGATACTGGATGTTGAGCAGTTCAACTTCGGTGGGGTTCTTCAACAGGGTGGTGCGCGTCGCGACGAACGCGACGGCTGCCTTGCTGTACTCACTGCTATCGACGGGCATTAGGATACGCATCCGGACTCCTTTGGTTACTTTGATGAAATAGAGCGCTTAGAACTTCTCGGACCGCAGCACCTCGACGTCGGCCACTAGCCGGATTATCGATTCGTTGTCTTAGTGCGCTCGCGCAGCGCTGATGGCGAGCGCCGTCTCGGCAGCGCCAAGCACCTCCACGCGGATGTTGGCGTGCGGGCCCCAGGTGGCGTCACGCCGGCCCCGACTGCCCTTGCCGCGCGCGTCGGTCACCGTGTAGCCACGCGCATCCAGCGACTCGAGGTCGCGCAGAAGCGTGGTCTCAAGCGCGGCCTCGCACACGACGGTCAGCAGTTTGATCATGCCTGTCTCCGGTAGTTGCATTGCGTGCTCAATGTATTGCTTTCTGCGCGAGCCGGTGATACAGCGGAATGCCGACCAGCAGGTTGAACGGAAACGTGACGCCCAGCGCCGCGCCGATGGACAGGGCCGGATTGAGGGCCGGCAGGGACTCATGTAAAAACTCGCAGAAACGAGCTTGTGGAAGGTCTTACATGGACGTTTCCAGAAGAGCAAGATTCGGCGGCGTGAAGGTCTGAAGGGTTTGCCGTCTTACATTCGGCCTGTCGGTGCAGGTCTGCACCGAACTTGAGTTCACCCCGGCTGGGCCGCGACTGCGTAGGCCAACAGCCCCAGGGCCGCTGGCATAGGCCGAAGGACCGGGTCTCGGGACAAAACGTTGCATGGTGCTCCTCGGGTGAGCTTCGATCCGGATCCCGTGCGCATCGCCCATGCCACGCGCCCCGTCCGCAGGTCGAGTTTGCGGGTGTTCTGCAGGTCTGTCGTTGCTCTGGCGCAATCGAGCCTGCATCTATGCGAGACTCGTCGAGCGGGGCCGTACGGGTCAAACGACAACGAAAGCGCGGGCCGCGCAAGCGGCGAGCCGCAGTGCCCGCCGACAGACGACCACGCCGCGGCTTCAGAACGACCCGAAGCGGGTGCCCAGCACGACGACCGCGGCCAGCGCCAGCAGCGGGGCCAGCACCGCCACCACGAAGATGTCGAGGTAGGACTGGCGGTGCGTCAGCTTGCAGATAGCCAGCAGCGTGATGACGGCGCCGTTGTGCGGCAGGGAGTCGAGGCCCCCAGTGGCGATCGACGTGACACGGTGCAGCAACTCGGGCGAGATGCCGGCGGCGCGCCCCATCTCGAGGTAGGTGCTGCCGAGCGTCTGCAACGCGATGCTCATGCCGCCGGAGGCCGAGCCGGTGATGCCGGCCAGCAGGTTGACGGCGACCGACAGCGACACCAGCGGATTGCCGGGCGCGATGCCCAGCACGGCATCGCGGATCAGTGCAAAGCCGGCCAGCGAGGCGATCACCGCGCCGTAGCCGACCTGCGACGCCGTGTTGAAAATCGGCAGCACCGAGGCGCTGGCCCCGGCGTCCAGCGTGGCCTTGAGCGTGGGCAGGCTGCGCCGCGCCAGCACGATCAGCAGCAGGTTGGCCAGCGCGAGCGCCGCGATGATGGCCCAGGTGCCCAGCACCGCGTCCAGGCGCGTGGCGCCGTACAGGGCCGTGGCCAGGTAGCTGCTGTCCAGGCCCGGCAGGATGTGGGCGCTGAACACCCAGTTCAGCGCCACCACGGCCACGATGGGTGCGATGGCCACGCCGAAGCTCGGCGGCAGCGCCGGTGACGTGGCCCCGCCCTGTGGGCCCAGTTCGGCCACGTCGTAACCCTCGCCCTGCGCGTGCGGGCGCACGCTGCGCGCCAGTAGGGCCGGGCTATCGGCATCCGCGCCATAGCCCTCCCCGGCGGCCGCCGCCTGGCGCGCACGGCGCAGCAGCCACAGCGCCCCGAGCACCCCCATGACCGCACCGCCGATCAGCCCGAGCCCGGGCGCCGCGAACGGCGTGGTGCCGAAGTAAGGCATCGGAATCGCGTTCTGGATCGCCGGGGTGCCGGGCAGTGCCGTCATGGTGAAGGTGAACGCGCCCAGCGCAATGGTGGCCGGGATCAGCCGTTTGGGCACGTCGACGGCGCGGAACAGTTCGACCGCGATCGGGTACACCGCGAAGGCCACCACAAACAGCG
Source organism: Pseudomonadota bacterium (assembly GCA_040385485.1). Classification (GTDB taxonomy): domain Bacteria; phylum Pseudomonadota; class Gammaproteobacteria; order Burkholderiales; family Burkholderiaceae_C; genus Hydrogenophaga. The sequence goes on from JAZKHJ010000027.1 coordinate 73,598, forward strand.
ACACGCCGCCATAGGTGAGCACCGCGCAGGCGAGCACGATGGCCAGCACGGCGCGGCCTGCGCCCAGCCAGTCGACGATGCGCGAGGCGATCACGCGCGCCGCGCCCGAGTCTTCCATCAGCTTGCCGAACACCGCGCCCAGCAGGAACAGCGGAAAGAACAGCGCGATGAAGCTGCCGAGCGCCTTCATGAAGACCTGCGTGTAACTGGCCAGCAGCGGCGCGTCGGGGCTGAGCAGCACTGCGAGCAAGGCCATCAGCGGCGCCAGGATGAGCACGCTGATGCCGCGATAGGCCAGCCACATCAACAGCGCCAGCGACAGCAGGATGCCGGCAATGCTCAGCATGGCGAGACTCCCGGGGGCACAATGCAACAAGTGAGGAGTGTCATGTCAGGAAGGGTTCCAGCGCCAGGGTGGAGCGGCGCCCTAAGTGGGTGAAGTTGGTTTCGAGCCAGGCCTGCGCAGCGCGATGGCCGATGCGGTGCAGCCGCGTCAGGAACGGCCACCCCGCATTGAGCTTGCTCGCGGCGCCGAGGCCGGCCAGCTCGGCCTCGGCCTCGATGCGGTGCATGCGAAGTGCAGCGACCTGCGTGAACAGTGACGCTCGACCCGCACCGGGCGGCACGCCCTCCAGGCGCAACAGTTGCTGCAGCAACGCCACCGAGCGCAGTTCCTTCACCAGGCTGCTGTTGAAGGTGATCTCGTTCAGACGGTCGAGAATGTCCGCGGCCGTGGTTGGCAGCGCCTCGCGCCGCGACGGGTTGATCTGCACCAGCACCAGGTCGTGCGCCGGGCTTTCGGAAATCAGCGGCAGCAACGACGGGTTGCCGAGGTAGCCGCCGTCCCAATAGGCCTCGCCGTCAATTTCGACCGCGCGGAACAGCAGCGGCAGGCAGGCCGAGGCCATCACGGCGTTGGCCGACAATTCGGACTGCCGGAATTCCTTCAGCGCACCGGTGCGCACGTTGGTTGCGGAAACGAACAGGCGCACCTTGTTGCAGCCGCGCACGCGCTCAAAATCAACCTCTGCCACCAAGATGTCGCGCAACGGGTTGATGTCGAGCGGGTTCATCTGGTGCGGCGACAGCGAGCGGCCGACCCAGTCCAGGTACATGCCCAGCGGTGAGCCCTCGAGCGACCAGTTGCCGAAGAACGCACCCAGCGCCTGGGGCACCATCGGGCCGCGCCCGGACGCATTGCTGACCCGGCTCCAGAAGCGCCGCAGGGCCTCGCGCGCGCCCTCGCGCCCCCCGGTCATCAGCCCGTCGGCCAGCACCACCGCATTCATCGCCCCGGCGCTGGTGCCGCTGATGGCGTCGATCTCGATGCGCTCGTCCTCGAGCAGGCGATCCAGCACGCCCCACGTGAACGCGCCGTGGGCGCCGCCGCCCTGCAGCGCGAGGTCGATGTGCCTGATACGGCGCGATGTCATGTGGCAATGCTACTGCACGCGGCGACGCAGCCCGCTTGCGGATTCCGGGTCAGCCTGGATCTCCTGACTTGCGAGCCTACGTCAGACCGTCAATCACCGACGAAATCAGGTCGATGGGCAAGAGGGAGACGAACGTCGAGGTTTTTCCCCGGCCATCGCGGTCAGCGTGTTGAGGTAGCGCAACAAAATCCCCTGCTTGGCGTGCACCAACCTCTGTACCGCTTCCAGCAGCTTGTCGGAATTCCGCCCCCCCTTTGGCGCAGACCCATGAAGCCGAGGTCCCGGCCGCGAACGCAGGTTGCGCGCACCTCATCGCACCACCAGCACATCGCTAAGCGCAGCGTAGATCACTTTCGGAGTCATGCTGCCGAGGTCTTGGTCGGTGGCTGTGCACAGGCCATGGTGGCCCGCGACCACACGATCCGCGCTTATTTTCGCGGCAGCGACCAGGATCGCCCGCGCCGGCAGCGAGTGGACAGGCGCTGCGCGAACCGCTGCAACCCGCCTTCCGCCTGGGTATGTAGCGATTCCGGCATCAGGCGCATAGGTTCGCCGCAGAGACCGCCCCATCCAGCGCTGCCCGATGCCGCGTCCAGCGAATACAGCAGGTGAAGGTGCGTGGCCGGCAACAGATTGACGGCAAGGGACGCGGTCCAAACGAAGTCTTCGCACAGGCTGACGACCGACAGCATCTTGTCGCAAGGCCGGTCATCGGCCACACGCACGATCAGGATCGCGCATGGCGGCCTGCGTACAAACATCAAAGCGGTGGTGCTCCGGCCCGAAAGTGCGGGTTCGACACGCGAGCCGATCACGACGAGGGCGCCTGCATGCTAGTCGACATACGCGTTGATCACCTTTGGCGGTGGTCCGACGCCGCAGAGGACGCCCTTCAGGATTTGCCAGGAACCGATGTCGAAGGCAAGCAGCAGGCGCAGCGAAACGCGATGCGTCGCCGCCAGTTGCGCCGCGCGGTGTACGACAGCGTCCGAGGCCGGCGAGAAGTCGGTCGCCGCCACAATGCTGCGAAGTGTCGTCATGGTGCAACGTCTCCCGGTGACAGTCCCGGTCATGCCGCAGCATGCGAACCAGCACCAGCGATGTTCAGGCATTCCATCTCGACACCGTTGGCAGGCATCAATCGATGCCCCAGCTGTGGACTGAACACAGGTCCCTCCGCGAGCGCGCGAGCGATAGTGAACGGCAGGTCGATTCCCAACGCCGCTCCGGTCAAGAACCGGCCGGCGCGATCGAGGCACTGGTCTCGGCCGTCCGGACTGGTCGCGGCAGCGCCTGGAGGAAATGTTCACCCAACTCACATGAATTGACGCAGCGCAACGGTACCCACCCGGATGCGCCTATATTCAGGCCTGCGGTAGCGGCGTCGCGATGCCTCTGCAGCGAACCTACTTTCAGCCAGGAGATCCGACTATGCCAGCACAACTCAGCGAAACCGCGTGCACCCGTGCCGGGCCCGAGCCGAGTTCTGCACAGCAAGAAGCCGTCGATGCGACGCAGGTTGCTCCAGACGATCCGCGTCAACAGGCGATTCGCCAGGCTGCCTACGCGCAACTCGAAGCGCGCGGCTGTGTCTACGGGCACGAACTCGAAGGCTGGTTGAAAGCCGAGGCGGAGGTCGACGCGCGGTTGCAGCAGGTACCTGCCGATTCACTTTCAGGCAAGGCGCTCACGCAGACCAGCGCTTGATCGAGCCACTGCATGGCGGTACCGACCGATCGGCCCGGTCACGCCTGCCATGCGCTGCACACCAGCACCACGGCGACGGGCAAGCGTACGGTTTAGCGCGCGCTCCGTGCCAGAACTTGCCCAGACTCAGGCTGGCGCGTATACGCGACCAGCCCCGGCGGTATAGCGCAAAGGCAGCGGGCGCCTCCTACAGCGACTCCGCCGACAGTCAGTGCGGCAATGACCAACAGCGTGAAGAGCGCGGTCCCGAGCCAGACACACCCGATATCGACGCGAACACTTCGGGCAGCACCATGAAGGCCTTAGGCAGGGCCCTCGGGTCGCATCAACGCAGACCAGTCGGGCGATGGTGAGAGCCCGTGTTCCAAGCAGGTGGCCAACGGCACCGGCCCGATGTGGCGAGGGTGCAGGCCGAGCTTGGGGCCGACTACAAACAGCAGTACCACGAATTCGATCTGCGACAGCACATCGATCTGGTCATGCACCTGCACCACGCCGACCCCGGCCAGCCCGGCGACCAGAGGCAGCAACGCGATTTGGGTGCAAGGCCTTTTCTTCGATGGCACTCAGGTCGCACGAGCCGTGTGCAGGGCGACGGGAAAGTGGTTCTGCGGATTCAAGGTGACCAGCTACCATCCCACATAATAGAGACTAGAGACGGACGCTCCGAGCGGCGTCAGCCTATCGCTTCAACATGATGATCCAGATTCAGATTTTCTTCGGCGGGCTGGCGGCGCTGGTGGCCGGCGCCGACCTTCTGGTGCGCGGTTTGTCGCGACTGGTGCTCTCGTTCGGAATCTCGCAGCTGGTGGTGGTGGGCCTGACCATCGTCGCCCTGGACACCAGCGGGCCAAGACTCCCAGTGTCGTTCGGCACTGCGATGGAGGGGCGCACCGACATCGCCACCGGCAATGTGATCGGCAGCAACACCCTCGACAGCTGGGTCATGCTGAGTTTCATGCTGCCGCTCGCCGTAGTGACCTTGGTCCTGGAGATGCTGCAGCCGGCCCCGCCTGCGGTCACTTGTAGCCCATGAGCAGCGGCGCGCTGCTGCCCTGGCTGGCGCTGACACCCTTTGCGGGCGCCGCGCTGATCGCCGGCGTCGACAACCGCCAGCGGCGAACGGCCGCGTGGCTGGCGGGCGCCGTGACCTTGCTCGTGTTCATTGCGATGCTCGCGGCCGCGCCGGCCGTGTTCGGCGGCGAGGTGCTGCGCTGGTCCGTCGACTGGCTGCCGACGCTGGGCCTTAAGTTCGGCTTTCGCATGGACGGGCTGGCGTGGCTGTTCACGCTGTTGATCACCGGCATCGGTGCGCTGGTGGTGCTGTACGCCGCCTACTACCTCGCCGCGGAAGATCCCCCGGCCCGATTCTTTCTGTTCCTGATGTTGTTCATGGGCTCCATGCTGGGCGTGGTGCTGGCCGACAACCTGATCCTGCTGGTGGTGTTCTGGGAACTGACGAGCCTGTCGTCGTTCCTGCTGATCGGCTACTGGCAGCATCGCGCCGACGCCCGCGAAGGCGCGCGCATGGCGCTGACCGTGACCGGTGCAGGTGGGCTGTGCCTGCTGGCCGGCGTGCTGCTGATCGGGCACATCGTCGGCTCGACCGATCTCGACGTGGTACTGAAGTCCGGCGACCTGCTGCGCGCGCACCCGATGTACCTGCCAGCGCTGGTGCTGGTGCTGCTGGGCTGCTTCACGAAGAGCGCGCAGTTCCCGTTCCATTTCTGGCTGCCGCACGCGATGGCCGCACCGACGCCGGTGTCGGCCTACCTGCATTCGGCCACGATGGTAAAGGCCGGCGTGTTCCTGCTGGCTCGCCTGTACCCGGCACTGGGCGACAGCGAGCCGTGGTTCTGGATCGTTTCGCTGACGGGCCTGGCCACGCTGCTGCTGGGCGCCTACCTGGCACTGTTCCAGCACGACCTGAAGGGGCTGCTGGCCTATTCCACGATAAGCCACCTCGGCCTGATCACGTTGCTGTTCGGACTGGACGAGCCGCTGGCCGTTGTGGCGGGTGTGTTCCACATCCTCAACCACGCCACCTTCAAGGCCTCGCTGTTCATGGCTGCTGGCATCATCGACCACGAGACCGGCACCCGCGACATGCGCCGGCTCAACGGCCTGTGGAAGAGCATGCCGTGGACCGGCGCGCTGGCCATGGTCGCTGCGGGGGCGATGGCCGGCGTGCCGCTGCTCAACGGCTTCCTGAGCAAGGAGATGTTCTTCGCCGAAGCGGCGGCCAAACAGAGCACACCGCTCATGCAATGGCTGCTGCCGGCCGGCGCGACGCTGGCGGCGATGTTCAGCGTGGCCTACAGCCTGCGTTTCATCCATGACGTGTTCTTCAACGGCGATCCGGTGGGCTTGCCGAAGACGCCGCACGAGCCGCCGCGTTTCATGCGCGTGCCCGTCGAGGTATTGGTCGTGCTGTGCCTGGTGGTCGGCCTGATGCCCGCGCTGTCGATCGGCCCGCTGCTGGCCGTCGGCGCCAAGGCCACCCTGTTCGGCGGCTTCGAGGGCACGCTGCCGGCCTACACGCTGGCGATCTGGCATGGCCTGAATCTCGCGCTGGGCATGAGCGCGCTGGCGCTGGTGGGCGGTGTGGCGCTGTACTTCGTGCTGCAGCGGCGCGTCAACCTGCACACGCTGGAGCGAGCGCCCGCGACTCCGAAGACCGGCGGGCGCGATCTGTTTGCGCTGGCGCTGGACCGCGGCCGGGCGCTGGCACGGCGCGTCACCGGCGAGCTGCAGAACGACGCATTGCAGCGCTACCTGCTGGTGCTGGTCGTTTTTGCACTCATCGCGGGCGCGCTTCCCTTCGCGCTGGGCGGCACGCAGACGGCCGTGGACATGCCCGACGGCCCACCGGTGAGCTTCGGCTTCATCGTCGCCTGGGTCATCGGCCTGGCGACAACGTTGGCCACGGTGCGGTTCCACCGCCAGCGGCTGCTGGCGCTGTTGCTGCTGGGCGCGGTGGGGCTGGTGGTGAGCCTGGCCTTCGTGTATTTCTCGGCGCCCGATCTGGCGCTGACGCAGTTGCTGGTGGAGGTGGCGACCATCATTCTGATGATGCTGGCGCTGCACTGGCTGCCGGCCGAGTCGCCTGCGGCGCCGCGCGGCCAAGGGCTGCGGCGCGCTCGCGATGCGCTGGTCGCGCTGGCGGCCGGCGGCGGCGTCGCGGCGCTGGTGTGGGCGGTGCTGGCGCGGCCGTTCGAGCCGATCTCGCCGTACTTCCTGGCGACCACCCAGTCGCTGGGCGGCGGCGCCAACACGGTGAACGTGATCCTGGTCGACTACCGCGGCTACGACACGCTGGGCGAGATCACCGTGCTGGGCGTGGCGGGGCTGATCATCCAGGCGCTGCTGTCCGGTTGGCGCCCGACCCACCTCGCCGCCGTGCCGCCGCGGGCCCTGCGCGCGGAAGACCGCCACCCGCTGATGCTGGCGCTGATCGTGCGCCTGTTGCTGCCGCTGGCGGCCATGGTCTCCGCGTACCTGTTCCTGCGTGGGCACAACCTGCCGGGCGGCGGTTTCATCGCTGGTCTGGTGCTGGCGATCGCCCTGGTGATGCAGTTCGTCGCCAATGGCCAGGGTTTCGTGTCCGGGCGCATGAACACCGACTACCAGCCCTGGATCGGCGCCGGGCTGCTGGTGGCCGGGGCCACCGGCCTGGGCAGCTGGTTCTTCGGCGCGCCGTTCCTGACCAGCAGCTACGACTACCCGCTGTGGCCGCTGGTCGGTGCGGTGCCGCTCGCCAGCGCGGCCTTGTTCGACCTGGGGGTCTTTCTCACCGTGGTCGGCGCGACGATGACAGCATTGGTGGCGCTGGGAAACCTGAGCGCGGCCGGTGCTGCGGGGGTGAAGCCATGATGGCCGCGATGCTGGCCATCCTGGTGGGTACGCTCACCGCCGGCGGCGTCTACCTGATGCTGCGCGCGCGCACCTTCGACCTGATCCTGGGCCTGACCTTGCTCGGCTATGCGGTCAACCTGTTCATCTTCCTGATGGGGCGCATCAGGATCAATGCCGCGCCCATCGTCGATGGCCAGCGCGCCGCCACGCTGGCCACCTACGCCGACCCCTTGCCGCAGGCCCTGGTGCTGACCGCCATCGTGATCGGCTTTGCGTTGACGGCGGTGATGCTGGTGATCGCGCTGCGCACGCGGGCCCTGACCGATTCGGACCACGTCGATGGTGCCGAGCCGCAAGCGGACGAGCCGGCAGCACAAGGAGGGCGGCCATGAACCACTGGATCATCGCGCCGGTCGTCTTGCCGCTGATGTGCGGCGCCACTCTGGTGCTGATCGGCGGCCGTGCCCCGGCGCTGGCTGCACGCATCGGCGTCGTCGCCACCGCCGCCCTGCTGGCCGTAGCGATCGCCCTGCTGGTGCAGGCCGATCGCGGCGGTGTCCAGGCCTACCTGGTGGGCAACTGGGCGGCGCCCTTCGGCATCTCGCTGGTGCTGGACCGGCTGTCGGCGCTGATGCTGACGCTGACCGCCGGCGTCGCACTGGCAGCCCTGCTCTACGCCTGCGGCGGTGATGACCGGCGCGGTCCGCACTTCCACGCCCTGTTCCAGTTCCAGCTGATGGGCCTGAACGGCGCTTTCCTGACCGCCGACCTGTTCAACCTGTTCGTGTTCTTCGAAGTCCTGCTGATCTCGTCCTATGGCCTGTTGCTGCACGGGGCGGGCTTGGCGCGGCTGAGGGCGTCGCTGCACTATGTCGGCTTCAACCTCGCCGGCGCGGCGCTGTTCCTGATCGCCGTGAGCCTGCTGTACGGACTGACCGGCACGCTGAACATGGCCGACATGGCACAGCGCATGGCCCATCTGCCGGCGGATCGGGGGCTGCTGCTGCAGAGCGCTGCCTTGCTGCTGCTGGTGGTGTTCTTCGTCAAGGCCGCGCTGCTGCCGCTGTACTTCTGGCTGCCGGCGACCTACGGCGCGGCGTGTGCCCCGGCAGCGGCGCTGTTCGCCGTGATGACCAAGGTGGGCGTGTACAGCGTGTTGCGCGTCAGCACGCTGATCTTCGGCGAGGACGGTGGCCCGACGGCCGGGGTGGCCGGGCCGTGGCTGCCTGCGCTGGCGCTGGCGACCATCGCGCTGGCAGCGATCGGCGCGCTGGCGGCGCAGCAACTGCGCACGCAGATCGGCTACCTGGTCATCGGCTCGGCCGGCACGCTGCTGCTGGCGGTGGGCCTGGCGCAGCCCGACACCGTGGCGGCTGGGCTGTTCTACATGGTCAACAGCACGCTGGTGGCGGCGACCCTGTTTCTGCTGGTCGACCGCATCGCCTACGCGCGCGGACAGTCGGCCGACACCTTGCGCGCCGGGCCGTTCGACGGCTCCCGCCATCGCCTGGGCGTGACGTTCCTCGTCTGCGCCGTGGCTGCTGCCGGCATGCCGCCTCTGGCCGGTTTCATGGGCAAGGCGCTGCTGCTGCAGGCCGCTGGCCCGACCGTCTGGGGGGCCTGGACCATCGCCGTCGTGCTGGCCGGCAGCTTGTTGGTGATGGTGGCCCTGGCGCGCAGCGGCTCGGTGCTGTTCTGGAGCCCGGCGCCGGCGACGCCGGCGCCGGCATCATCCTCCATCGAAACCGGCGCGCTGCCGCCGCGCGCGGGCCACGGCCTGGCCCTGGTGCTGCTGCTCGCGGCCATGCTCGCCTGCAGTCTGGCCGCAGGGCCCTTGTCGCGCTACACGCAAGCCACGGCGGCACAGTTGTTCGAACGCCAGGCCTATCTGCGCGCCGTGCTCGGGGCGCAGCCGGTGCCCGCTGCGATCGACGTGCGGCGCGAGATGCGCGAGCGCGGGGGCAAGCCATGAAGCGACTGCTCCCCGCCCCGCTGCTCAGCGTCATGCTGTTCCTCGTCTGGCCGCTGCTGAACCAGTCGTGGTCGCTCGGCCAGCTGGCGCTCGGCGCCCTGCTGGCCCTGGTGATTCCCTGGTTCACCGAGGCCTTGCGTCCCAACAAGGGCTCACTGCGGCACCCGTTGAAGATCGTCCGGCTGGGCGGGGTCGTGTTGTGGGACATCGTCACCTCCAACATCGAAGTCGCCCGACGCATCCTGGGCCCCGAGGCGGCGATCCAGCCGGCCTTCGTCTGGCTGCCCTTGTCGATCACCGACCCGCACGGCATCGTGGCGCTGGCCGGCATCATCACGATGACCCCGGGCACGTTGTCGTCGGAGCTGACAGAAGACCAGCGTCACCTGTTGATCCATGTGCTCAACGTCGACGACGAAGCGGCGCTGATCGCCGGTATCAAGGCGCGTTACGAAGCGCCGCTGCAAGACATCTTCGAAGGGAGTGCCCGATGAACCTGCTCGCCACCGTCCTGCCCTGGGCCATGGCGGCCTTCGTCTTCGCAATGGCATTGAACGCCTGGCGGCTGCTGAAAGGGCCGTCGCTGGTCGACCGCATCCTGGCGCTCGACACGCTGTACATCAACACGATCGCGCTGCTTGTGCTGCTCGGCATTCAACGCGACACGCCGCTGTACTTTGAAGCCGCGCTGCTCATCGCAATGCTGGGCTTCGCCAGCACCGTCGTGCTGTCCAAGTACTTGTTGCGTGGCGATATCGTGGAGTGAAGCCGTGACCAACCTGCCTCTGTGGCTCGATGGGCTACTGGCCGCCCTGGTGGTGATCGGCGCAGCATTTGCGCTGATCGGCTCCTGGGGACTGGCCAAGTTGTCCGACTTTCTGAAGCGCCTGCACGGCCCCACCAAGGCGACGACGCTGGGCGTGGGCTGCGTGCTGATCGCCTCGTCGATGTGGTTCAGCGCGGCGCAGGGCACGGCCAGCCTGCATGAGTTGCTGATCGCCCTTTTCCTCTTCATGACCGCTCCGGTGTCAGCCCACCTGTTGATCAAGGCGGCGCTGAAGCTGGACCCCTCACTGCGGCCACCGGCGCCGCCCTCGGGGCCAGTTGATCCAAGGGTATGAGGCCCGGAACATGATCCGCTGACTGCGCTTCATCGCCGCTCCCGGGGTTGTTCCATGAAGGATCGACAACCATTCTGACGCGGGGGGCCGGCCGCCCCACCGGGAAGCGGGCCCCTGCGCTGACGGACCCGGTTCGCTCCGGGGTGTCCACACGTCGTCACGACTGTTACTTTGCACGCGAGCCCGCTGCCGAACCGGTTGCTTGCGAGAAATGCGGGCTCACTGGTTTCGCCGCCGCCCACCTGCCGACTACTGCAGAGGTCACCACGGGGTTGCCACCCAAGCGGCCGGCCTGTCCCAACCCGCTTGCGCGGTGCAAAACGGGCCAGTCCGGCGCTTCAACCATCCGACTTTTACGAATAAACATTCTAGATCTATCTGCTTTTTCTTTCTTCGACAGGCCCCTACATTCTCCATGTCGCCCCATCGGGTGACCGGAAAAGGAAACGCATGAACATCGATATCCACAGCCAGGGATTCCCGCTGACCAGCGCACTGGCCGATCACGCCAAGCGTCGGTTGCGCTTCGTGCTGACTCGGCACAGCGACCGAATCCAGCGCGTCGTGGTACGTGTCGGCGACGAGAACGGCCCACGAGGCGGCGTCGACAAGTTCTGCCGCATTCAGGTGCACTTGCTGGACGCACCGGTGGCGGTCATCGACGACATCGGAGCCGACCTCTACGCCGTCATCGATCGCGCGGCGGACCGCGTGGGTCGCGTGGTCGTCAAGCATCTCGACCGCTCACGCATCGATCGGCGGCCCGCTCGTGCCAACGCCCACCTCATCGCGCCCGAGGAACTTGCCCCGACACCCCACCCCGCACATCCAGAAGGAGAACGAGCATGACAACCGAGCGGACCTTGCCGATGGTGGTTGCCCAGACCGGCGCACCCAGCACGCTGAGCACCAACCGCGTCCTGCGCAACACCTACGGCCTGTTGTCGGCGACGCTGTTCTTCAGTGCCGCCATCGCGGCCACCAGTGCCGCGCTGAAGTTGCCGCATCCCGGCATCGTGCTCACCCTGCTCGGCTTCTTCGGCCTGCTGTACGCCACCACGAAACTGCGCAACAGCGCCTGGGGACTGGCGGCCGTCTTCGGGCTCACCGGCTTCATGGGATACACGCTGGGCCCCATCGTCAGCCAGTACCTGGCCATGCCCAACGGACACCAGGTGGTGATGATGGCCATGGGCGGCACGGCCACCATCTTCGTCGGCCTTTCCGCCTACGCTCTGACCACCCGCAAGGACTTCAGCTTCATGAGCGGGTTCCTGCTGGCCGGCATCCTCGTCGCCTTCTTGGCCGGGCTGGGCGCAATCTTCTTCCAGGTGCCTGCACTGTCGCTCACCGTCTCGGCGGCGTTCGTTTTGCTCATGGGTGGCCTGATCCTGTTCGAAACCAGCCGTATCGTCAACGGCGGCGAGACGAACTACATCATGGCCACGGTCGGCCTGTACGTGTCGATCTACAACCTGTTCAGCAGCCTGCTGGCGTTGATCGGCTTCGGCAACAACAACGATTGAGGTGCACACCATGAAATGCCCGAACTGCCCCGACTCCACCCTCGTGATGACCGACCGCCAAGGCGTCGAGATCGACTACTGCCCGCAGTGCCGGGGCGTGTGGCTCGATCGCGGCGAGCTCGACAAGCTGATCGAACGCGCCACGACAGCGGCGCCCGCAGCGGATCCGATCGGCGCCGGGCGATCGCGGCCCGACTTTGCCGATTCCGACCAACACCGTGGTCGAGACCCACGCAGCAACCGCAAGAAATCGTGGTTGAGCGAGATCTTCGACTGACCGCAGCAACGCCAATCCAAGGAACATTGGGCCATGCAACCCTACCCGACCAACAGCCCGCAGGCGGCTGCCCGCATCGTCGCGCTGGCCATGCTGGCCGACGGTGACATTTGCATGGCCGAAGTCGGCGTGCTCGATCGACTCGACGCGCACGCGCAACTCGGGCTTGGAACCGAGCAGTTCCATGTCGTCGTGCATGACTGCTGGAAGGAATTGCTTTCGGCGGCGCAGCTGACCTGGGCGGACGCGTGTCAGGTCGACCCTCGTTCGCTGGCCGAGCGGGTGGCCGAGATCACCGATCCCGGGCTGCGCCGCACGGTGCTGTGCCTTTGCGTCGCAGTGATCGAGGCAGACGGCCGCGTTGCAAAGGGCGAGTCGGTGGTTCTAGGGGCGGCGCTCGCGCTGTGGGGCATGCAGCCCGCGTCGCTGAGTTCAAGGCGCGGCGGCCCCGGGGGTCTCAGCTGCCCGAGGACGAGCACCTGGGATGATGAACATCAACCACCGGACTTGCTGATCGGCGCCTCACCGAGACAGATGGTCCGGCATTGTCCGAAAGGATGAACACCATGCCGGGAGTCCTTGTCCTATCCGACGGATCGCCCAGTTCGCAATACAGCGTGCGTCACGTCGCCAGCGAGTTCAGCGACTCCGCCCCCCCCCGACTCCGGAGGCACAACGCGACACGAACTCAGGCGACTTGCCCGCGAGGTCGGGCCGGGGCCCACGCAGCCCCCCAGGATTCCTCGCCACCGGATATCTATCCTCGACAGCATCTTCAGTTTCTTCTCTGCAACCCCAAGGAAATTTCAATGAAAGCCCAAACCTCGGTCCGCTCGCTCCGAAAGCCCGTCCTGTACACCGCCGGCTGGCTGCTCCTGGCCATCACCATCTGGCTATTCGGCTCGATCGCGAGCGCCCAGGCACAGACCCAAGCACTGGCCCAACAGGCGATGCCTGCGCTGTTCCTGGAAGACACCGGTCCCAAACCCCTGTTGCCCACGACCGAGACGTTCCGCGAGGCGGCCAAGGCCGCGGGCATCCAGGCCACGCTGAAAAAAATCGGCTCGTGACTGACTCCGTGCCAAGCACGCCCGGCCATAGGGCAGGGAGCCAACTCTGATCAACCAGAAGGGTCAACCATGAACAAGCATTCTTCCTCGACGCGCCGTTATCCCCGCAACAGCCCACAGGCCGCGGCCAACATCGTTGCCTTGGCACTCATCTCGAACGGCGAGGTCAAGCCTTCCGAGGTGGCCGTGCTCGAAGCGATGCGGGTCCACGAACAACTGGGCCTGACGCGCCTGGAATGGCACGACGTCGTCCACGAGTTGTGCATCGACCTGCTGTGGTCGGCCGCTCATGGCACAGACTGCCGGATCGACGGCCGGATGATCGAACAGATGCTCGCCGTTATCGACGACGTGGCACTGCAACGCCTGGTGCTGCGCCTGTGTACGGCGGTCGTCAATGCGGACGGCAGGGTCGACGACAGTGAGTCCATCGTCGTGCTGGCCGCCATCGACCATTGGGGTCTGCACCCCGATGAGCATGAATTGCTGGAACCCTTGCTGTACGGCCTCGACTTCCAGGTGACGGCCCGCAGCACCCGCCGGGTCTGACGGCCCATACAAGGGCAGTTCGCAAGGCCGTCAATTGAAACTTCGGGAGATGAATGATGAACCCCTGTAAACAAGCGCGCGAGGAGCACCTGACGAGCGACGCGTTCGCCTTGCCTGGTTACGCGGGCATGGGCGGGCGAAGCACCGTGGCCGACATGCTGAGACTGCTGGGTGATGAACCCAGCAACTCGAGAGCCGCGGAGTCAACTCCGGTCCTGATGCGTCAGCTGCACGCCGGCCACACGCTGTTTCACGAGGGTGCACGTGCGGAATCGATCTATGTCGTGTACACCGGCCACTTCAAGAGCCACCGCATCGCCGAAGACGGCGCCGAGCATGTGCTCGGGTTCGCTGGCCGTGCCGAACTGCTCGGCTTCGATGCCCTTTGCGTGGGTGCACATCCGACCTCTGCGGTCGCGCTCGAGGATGCGACCGTCTACGCGGTACCGGTTCGGGATCTGTCCGCGCTCGGTCAACGCATCAGAGGGTTCGATCGCGCCTTGCACTTCGCGCTCAGCCGCCAGTTGTCACGGCGCGACGAACAGATCGCGCTGATGGCTCCCATGGCTGCCGAGGTGCGCATGGCCCGCTTTCTCATGCAGCAGTCGCTGCACATGGCCGCCCGGGGGCAATCACCGCGCCTCTTCCACCTGCCCATGGGTCGGCGTGACATCGCCCGCTACCTGGGCATCGCGCATGAGACGGTCAGTCGCTCCTTCGGTTCAAGCTCGCTGCGGGAGTGCGTGCGTGTCGAAAACCGCGCCATCGCAATCCTCGACATGGACCGCCTCGCGGCCCTGGCGTGCAGCACCTGCCAGTTGGAAGGCGCACCCCATCGAACTCAGCGCCCGAGGCCCCAGGCGGTGGCACCCGACCTCACGGTCCGGGCCTCTGCTGCGGAAGGTCGACGGCTGCGATGCGTCGCGTGATAACGCCGGAATGCCGCGGCAGTTCGATCGGCGACGACCCAGAGGACCAGTCGATGGGCAGGCCGTTCGTCAGGGCCGCTTCGGGAATCCGATCGCGCGCGGCTGCAGTGCACTTGCGCTGCGCCTGCTGACAGAGCGCGGCTGCAGTCATCACGGACTCCGGGCTTAGGGCTACGCTGAATAAGGTCTGATGTGGCGAGGTGTTTGCATGTGCTGATGCAACCCAACAGGAAGGTGAACATGAAACAGCAAACCCTTGCGATGGCAGCCGATCAAAGCGATGAATTCGAGCACTACCGCAAGCCGACCAAGCGCGATGCGTTCCTGGCGACGATGGAGCAGATCGTGCCGTGGCAGGAGTTGTGCTCGGTCATCGAACCGCACTACCCCAAGGCCGGCAACGGGCGCCCACCGATCGGGCTGGAACGCATGCTGCGGATGTACTTCGTGCAGCACTGGTTCAACCTGGCCGACGAGGCCTGCGAGGAGGCGCTGCTCGACAGCACGGCACTGCGCCGCTTTGTGGGCATCGATCTGGGGCGTGAACGTGTGCCTGACGGGACCACGTTGCTGAAGTTTCGCCGCCTGCTGGAGAAGCACAAGCTGGGCGAGGCCTTGTTTGCCAAGGTGGGGGAGGTACTGCAGGAGCGGGGCATGAAGGTGGGAGTGGGCACCATCGTGGACGCCACCATCATCGGCGCACCCAGCTCGACCAAGAACGCCGACAAACAGCGCGACCCCCAGATGCACCAGACCCGCAAAGGCCAGCAGTGGTACTTCGGCATGAAGATGCACATCGGGGTGGACAGCCGCACCGGGCTGGCCCACAGCGCCGTGGTGACGGCGGCCAACGTGCATGACAAACACCCGCTGCCCGAGCTGTTGCACGGCAACGAACAGCGTGTCTACGGCGACAGCGCCTACGCCAGCCAGAGGGCGTTGATCGAATCGAAGGCGCCCCGGGCCAAGGACTTCACCAACCAGCGCGTGCGCAGGGACGGCGAGATCGACGAGGCCGCGCGCTCGAAGAATCACAACAAGTCCAAGGTCCGCGCCCGGGTCGAACACGTCTTCGCCGTGGTCAAGCGGCTCTGGGGCTTTGCCAAGGTGCGCTACCGAGGCCTTGCCAAGAACGCCACGCGTTCGTTCGTGGTGCTGGGTCTGGCCAATATCTACCTGGCGCGAAAGCGCCTCGCGGCATGAGTACGCCCGCTGCGCACTCCAAGTGCGAAAGCACGGCCAGTAGGGCCGGCGAACGCGGTCAAATCGCGCTGCTTCCCAACGTCAGCGACCTCTTGCGCAGAAGCCCACTCAATTCGGCTACTTGTTCAGCGTAGCCTTAGGTCAGTACCAAGATGGAGCGGCTCCACCGCAGGAGTGCGCCAGCATCTCCCGCAAAGGCAGGCCTGCGGGCAACCGCAGCCCATTGGTCCACAACCACCTGCCCAGTTGGAACAGGCCGATGTGCGCGCCGAACGTGTGGGCGATCAGCATGAATTGCCGGCTATCAAGGTGCGCATGGGCGGGTACAGTCCAATGTAGCGATGACGCTGCCGATGAATTCCGGATTGCCCACATGACCCCGCCTGCCCCGAAACCCGACGCTGCTTGGCATGCCCTGGACGCCATGCAGGTGCTGGAGCGCCTGCAAACCGATGCGACGGCCGGGCTGGCGGCAGCCGCCGTGGCGCGCCGCCGGGCCGAGCACGGGCCCAACCGCCTGGCCGAGGTGAAACCGACCCACCCCATGTGGCGCCTGGCACTGCAGTTCCACAACCTGCTGATCTACCTGCTGCTGGGCGCAGCCAGCATTACCGCCTTGCTGGGGCATTGGGTCGACACCGGGGTCATAGTCGCAGTGGTGGTGCTCAACGCCGTGATCGGCTTCGTGCAGGAAGGCAAGGCCGAACGCGCGCTGCAAGCCATCCGCCGCATGCTCTCGCCGCGCGCACTGGTGCTGCGCGACGGCGCGCAGCACGACATCGACGCCACCGACCTGGTGCCCGGGGACATCGTTCTGCTCGCCTCGGGCGACCGCGTGCCGGCCGACCTGCGGCTGCTGCAGGCGCGCAACCTGCGCATCGACGAGGCAGCGCTGACGGGCGAGTCGGTGCCCGTGGACAAGGACATCGCTGCGGTGGACGAGGCGGCGCCCATCGGCGATCGCCTGGGCATGGCCTACGCCGCGACCATGGTCACCCAGGGCCAGGCCCGCGCCGTGGTGGTGGCCACCGGTGCGCGCACCGAGATCGGCCGTATCGGGCGCCTGCTGGAGGAGGTGCAGGCCGTCACCACCCCGCTGCTGCGCAAGATGAGCGATTTCGGCCGCGTGCTGAGCTTGGTGATCATGGCGACGGCGGCGCTGTTGTTCGGCTTTGGCACGCTGGTGCGCGACTACGCCGCCATCGACATGTTCATGGCTGCGGTGGGTCTGGCGGTGGCCGCCATACCCGAGGGACTGCCCGCAATCATGACGATCACGCTGGCCATCGGCGTGCAGCGAATGGCCAGGCGCCATGCGGTGATCCGCCGCCTGCCGGCCGTCGAGACGCTGGGCTCGGTGACCGTGATCTGCTCGGACAAGACCGGCACCCTCACCCGCAATGAGATGACGGTGCAGCAGGTAGTGCTGGCCGAGGGCTGCTTCACCGTGCAGGGCGCAGGCTATGCCCCGCACGGCGGGCTGGAGACGGCCGACGGCCCGTGCGTCGACTGGCCGCCTGCGGTGCGCGACCTGGCGCAGGCCGGCGCGCTGTGCAACGACGCAAGCTTGCGCGAGCAGGCCGGCGCCGCTGGCGGTGCCGGGCAGTGGAGCGTGACCGGCGACCCCACCGAAGGCGCGCTGCTGACGCTGGCGCGCAAGGCCGGCTTCGACCTCGCCGCGCTGGCGGCGCAGCAGCCGCGGCTGGACGTGATCCCGTTCGAGTCGGAGCACCGCTACATGGCCACGCTGCATGCCCCAGGTACAACCCCGGGTACAGGCAACGTGGTGTTCGTCAAGGGGGCCCCCGAACGGGTGTTCACCATGTGCGCGGCGCAGTTCGATGACCAGGGCCGCGAACAAGCCTTCGACGCCGCCGCCTGGCACACC
Source organism: Pseudomonadota bacterium (assembly GCA_040385485.1). GTDB lineage: Bacteria > Pseudomonadota > Gammaproteobacteria > Burkholderiales > Burkholderiaceae_C > Hydrogenophaga. The sequence continues at coordinate 91,128 of JAZKHJ010000027.1, forward strand.
CGGGTCGATGAGCAAGCCGCTGCGGGCCGGCGCGTGCTGGCGCTGGCGCGGCGCGTTCTGCCGTCGGGCCACGCACGCCTGGTGCTTGGCGACGTGCAACAGGGGCTGACCCTGCTCGGCCTGGTGGGCATCATCGATCCGCCGCGCGACGAGGCGATCCGCGCCGTGGCGCAGTGCCGCGCCGCCGGCATCGAGGTGAAGATGATCACCGGCGACCACGCCGTGACGGCCAGCGCGATCGCGCGCCAGATCGGCCTGGGCGGCGGCGACGTGAAAGCCGCCACCGGCGCCGAGGTCGAGGCATGCGACGACCTGGCGCTGCGCCGCTTGGCGATCGAGACGACCGTCTTCGCCCGTGCCAGCCCCGAGCACAAGCTGCGCCTGGTGCGTGCCCTGCAGGCCGAGGGCCAGGTGGTGGCCATGACTGGCGACGGCGTCAACGACGCTCCGGCGCTGAAGCAAGCCGATGTCGGCGTGGCGATGGGCATGAAGGGCACCGAGGCCGCCAAGCAGGCAGGCTCCATCGTGCTGGCCGACGACAACTTCGCCTCCATCGCGCATGCGGTCGAAGAAGGCCGCACCGTCTACACCAACCTGCGCAAGACGGTGACCTTCCTGCTGCCCGTCAACGGCGGCGAGTCGCTGACACTGCTGCTGGCCGTGCTGCTGGGCATCGCCCTGCCAATCCTGCCAGCGCAGATCCTGTGGGTGAACATGGTCAGCTCGATCGGCCTGGCCATGGTGCTGGCCTTCGAACCGACCGAGGCCGACGTGATGACGCGGCCGCCGCGCCGGCCCGACGAGCCCATGCTGTCGGGCTTCGTGATCTGGCGCATCGTGTTCGTCTCGACGCTGTTCATGCTGGGCATCTTCGGCATGTTCGAGCTGGCGCTGGCGCGCGGCGCGGCCATCGAGGAAGCCCGCACCGTGGCCGTCAACACCCTGGTGGCGATGGAGGTGTTTTACCTGTTCAGCGTGCGCTACCTGAAGTCGCCGTCGTTCACCTGGACCGGCGTGCAGGGCACGCCACGAGTGCTGGCCGCCGTATTCGGCGTCTTCCTGCTACAACTCGTGTTCACCTACGCACCGTTCATGCAGACCCTGTTCAACACCAGCGCGCTGTCGCTCCAGGTGGGCGCGCAGATCATCGCCGTCGGTGCCCTGGTGCTCCTGGTGCTCGAGGTGGAGAAACTGGTCGTGCGCCGCCTCGGCCTGGACGAGTGAAGTTGAAGTCGCCGACGAGCGCATGTGCCTGGACATGGCCATGTATACCTACCGCGCACGCAAGTACCTCGGGGCCTACCTCGCAGTTGTCGGGCATCGGGCCCCTCGTCGACAGCCTGCTTCAGGCGGCGCCCGCGCTGGCCAACGGTTTGACGGCGGGACCTGGGTGGTCTGGGGCATCGGGCGCGTCTTGCTCGTGGCGCTGGGTGCCTCGCCCACCTTCTCATCGCGGTGTGGCACCGTCGCGGCGGCGGCTCGGGCTCGCAGCCTGACCAGGTGCAATCGGCCGGCTGAGTGGCACTTCCCGCATTGCGCAGCGCCCATCCCGATCGCGGGCCTCGTCCATGGACACAAGCACCCTCCTCTTCGCCATGGCCGCGACTCTCGCCGGGGTGGCTTTGCACGCCCGGCACCTGAGCATCGAGAAGCGCGAAGGCGTGCTTCTCAGAGTCTTCACCGGTCTGTGCGGCGCACGCGCTGCGGTCACGGCGATTCTCAAACGTAGCACGCTGATCAACTTGCTCGTTGCCGACTGACGTCCCCAGGACTCGTGCAGCCCGAAGCTGGCACAATGTTTGCGCGACTCTGATCGTGAAGTCCGCTTGACTTGCGGCAGACTCGTCCCGTGCATGGTTCGGGGCTGAAGCACATGGATCGACAGGGCGCTGATTACGCCCCCTGGCCCGCCTCCTCGATAACTGCCGACGCTACACGATGTCCAGCCCGACCCTCGAAAAACTGTTCGCTGCAATTCCCGGTCAATGGGAAAAGGTCATTGCCACCGCCATCCTGATCGGCCTCGGGCTGGCGCTGTCTCACCTCTGGGCCCGCTATCTAGCGCGCGGCGAAATCTCCGCCGAGAAGCGGCGCATGCACCTGGTGTGGGCACGCAACGTCATCTGGTTCCTGGTGCTGCTGATCATCGTCTCGGTCTGGGCGTCGACGATCGCCGGCTTCGCTTTGTCGGTGGCGGCCGTCGCCGGTGCGCTGCTGATCGTCAGCAAGGACCTGGTGATGTGCGTGCTGGGCTACTTGTACGTCACCCTGGTTCAACCCTTCAAGGTCGGCGATCTCATCGAGTTCAACCAGCTGCACGGACGGGTCGTCGACATCGACATGTTTGCCACCACCCTGGTCGAGCTGGACCACGCCGGGCAGGTCACGGGCAAGACGGCCGAGTTTCCGAACGGGCTGCTGCTGACCATTCCCCTCAAGAACAACTCACCCACCGGCGAGTACGCCCTGCACCTCATCCGCATGCCCATTCCCAGAGGCAGCGGGTCCGACCTGGACCGGATCGAAGAGGCTGCCCTGGCGGCAGCCGATCAGGCCACCAGCGCCTGGCGCGACGAAGCCTTGGCCCACTTCCGCAAGATCTCTGCCGAGAGTTTCATCGCCTACCCTTCGGGCCGGAACAGGGTCTCCTGGGACTTCTCCGATCCGAGGCAGTTGGTTCTCGTCGTGCGCGTCACCTGCCCAGGCGCGGAACGTGCCAAGGTCGAACAAGCGGTCTTCAAGGACATCTGGCGCGTGCTCAGGCCAGCGCCGGGCCGCTCCCAAGCGTCGGCCTGAGCCTCCCCACGGGGGAGTGCCCGCGCAGCGGGGAGGGGTGGTCGATTTCACACCGACCAGTCCAGGGTAACGAAGTGCACCGGCCATTCTGGCGTAGGGTCGATGCCGACCAGCGCGGCCGCCTCGTCGTCGTAGAAGGTGCCCACTGCACACACGCCCAGCCCGAGCGCGCCAGCCTTCAGGTACAGGCGCTCGCCGATCATCCCGACCTCCAGGAACGTGTGGCAGTAGCCGCGCGCGGCACCGGCGGGGTCTTGGGTGAAGCCAGCGCGTGCGATGGTCAGCACGAACACCGTCGCGCAGCGCGCTGCGGCGGACGCGGGCGTCACGCGGTAGGGGCTCGTCCGACCAACCTGGCAATGCAGCGCGCGCGATCTCCATTGCGTCCGACAAGGGTTCCATGCTGGAGGCATTCTGCGGCCAGGCTCGCTTGGCCCCAGTCGGTCGCTCCCGACCCTTGCGGCGCGGAGTCGACATGGTGCCGTGCTATTCTTAGTTGAACTTGCGGAACCGAAGGTACTTCGCCGTTGGTGTCAACGTGTCGGCCCGTCGTACCTGTGACGCGGGGAGCGGGCTGATTGATCCCGCCCGGGCGCGAACCCGAACCCAGCCACGGGACGCAAGAACAACACATGCACGCATCCTCTAACCTCAGCGCCGATCCGGCGACGGCCGCATCGGCGCGGCCTAGCCAATGGATCGGGCGCCTCGCTGCTCTGGCGCTGCTCTGGTGGGTCGTGGCGGGCGGCACGGCGTCGTCCTGGATCGTCGGTGTTCCGACGATCGTGGCAGCGGCATTGCTTACGCCCCTGGCCCCGCGAGGGCCATGGGGCCTGAGCCTGTCGGGTGCGCTGCGCTTCGCGGCCTTCTTCCTGCGCGAGTCACTGCGCGGTGGTGTGGACGTGGCGCGGCGCGTCAGCGCGTCGCACCCGCGCGTCGCACCGGGCCTGGTGCAGTACCTAGGGCGGCTGCCCGAGGACGGACCGGCACGCTCGCTATTCGCGCTCTGCGTGAGCCTGCTGCCGGGCACGCTGGTGGCAAACGTCGGTGGGCGGGATCTGCTGATTCACGCCCTCGACACCGGCGCGCCGGTGGCCGCCGAACTGGCAGCGCTCGAAGATGCCGTCGCCGGCCTGTTCTCGCTCGCACTGCCCGCTGTGGCGCCCGGAGCGCCCGGTCAGGGCTGAGCGGATGGCCGCCGCACTGTGGATCTTGGCCGCGCTGGTGCTGGCGACGATCGCGCTCGGCCTCCTGCGCGTGGAACGTGGCCCGTCCAACGGCGACCGCATGCTGGCCGCGCAGTTGCTGGGCACCGGCGTCGTGGCCGTGCTGCTGCTGCTGGCGCGCGCGACGGACGCCCCCGCCCTGCTCGACGTGGCCCTGGTGTTGGCGCTGCTGGCCAGCGTGGCCAGTGCGGTGTTCGTGCGGCGCATTGGCGTGTCGCCACCCGAGGCGATACCGGCGTCGCCACCAGACACCGGCCCGACCCCGGTCAACGGGCCGGTACAGGGGCCGCAAGCATGACCGGCATCCCCTGGCGTGAAGGACTGTCGCTGACGCTGATCGGCGCCGGCGCACTGTTTTTCATGGCCGGCAGCGTTGGCGTGCTGCGGCTGCCCGACCTGCTGTCGCGGCTGCATGCGCTGACCAAAGCCGATAACCTCGGCCTGGGTCTCGTCGTGGCCGGCCTGATGCTGCAGGCGGCCAACGTGCAGGAAGTGCTCAAGCTGCTGCTGGTCTGGCTGCTGGTGTTGTTCGCCAGTTCGGTGGCCTGCTACCTGGTCGCACGCTCGGCCACAGCCTCGGTGGTGCGCGCGGACGACGGCTCGCCAATGCAGCCGACACGGCCGGCGCCCCCAGGCGAGCCGGCCGCAGGAGGCGACGATGGCCGCTGAGGTGCAGGTCTTCGACGCCGTGCTCGTGCTACTGCTGCTCTGGTTGGGCTGGCGTGCGCTGGCCAGCGCCGACCTGTTCAAGGCCGTCGTGCAGTTCATTGTCTTCGGGCTGCTGCTGTCGCTGGCCTGGGTGCGGCTGGGCGCGCCCGATGTCGCGCTGGCCGAGGCCGCGATCGGCGCCGGCTTGGCGGGCGCGCTGCTGCTCGACACGCTGGCGCGCCTGGGCCGCTCGGGCGCCGCTGACGAGCCGCGGCCGCTCGGCCTGACGCCGGCGCGCACCGGCATCGCGCTGGCGGCACTCGGCTTGGCCGCGCTCCTGGTCGCCTCGGCGCTGGCCCTGCCCGAGCGCTGGCCGGGCCTGGCCGAGCCGGCGCTGCAGCAGTTGCAGGCCAGCGGCGTCAGCAATCCGGTGACGGCCACCCTGCTCAACTACCGCGGCTACGACACGCTGCTCGAGATCGGCGTGTTGATGCTGGCGGTGCTGGGCGTATGGATCCTCGATGCCGAGCCGGCGCTGCCCCGCCCTGTGGCGGACCCGATGCTCGGGCTGCTGCTGCGCGTGCTGCTGCCGCTGGCGGTGATCGTGGCCGGCTACCTGTTGTGGGTCGGTGCGCACGCACCGGGTGGCGCCTTCCAGGGCGCGGCGCTGCTGGCCGCCGGCGGCGTGCTGTGGCACCTGGCGCGGCCGCTCTCGCTCGGTCCGAGCCTCGTGGTGCGGGCGATCGTCGTGCTCGGCTTCGCGGTTTTTCTGGCGGCCGGCGTGACAACGGCCCTGCTCGGCGGCGGCTTCCTGACCTTCCCGCCCGCGCACGCCGGCGCCATCATCCTGGCGATCGAGGCGGCCGCCATGCTGTCGATTGCGCTGATCATGGTGGCGCTGTTCGTCGGCCGCGAACGCACGGTGAGTGACTCGCTGGCCGCGAGCCCCACGACAGGCGCTCAGGACACGGGGGCGGTACCGTGAGCCTGGCGCTGCTGTACGGCCTGGCCGGCATCGCGCTGGTGGCCATGGGGCTGTATGCGGCGCTGGCGGCGCGGCATGTGCTGCGCCGCCTGCTAGGCCTGAACGTGCTGGGCTCGGGCGTGTTCATGATGCTGGTCGCGCTGGCCTCGCGCACGACCGACAGCGCCGCCCGCCCCGACCCGGTGCCTCACGCGATGGTGCTGACCGGCATCGTCGTCGCCGTCAGCGCCACCGCGCTGGCGCTGGCGCTGCTGCGGCGCATGCATGTGCACGAGGGCAGCCCGCGCCTGCCCGAAGACCGCGACGACGCTTCGCCATGACCGGCAGCGCAGCGCTCGTGACAGTGCTCGTGGTGCCGTTGGCCGGTGCGGTGGCGGCGCTGCTGGCCGGCCGGCGTGGCGCCGCGGCCGCCAGCCTGCTGACGAGCGCGCTCGGTGTCGCGGCAGCGTTCGCACTGGCGGCGGAGGTGATGACGGGTGGCATGCAGCGGGTCGCGGTCGGCGGCTGGGCAGTGCCGCTGGGGATCGAGTTGCGTGCCGACGGTCTGGCCGCAGCGATGCTGCTGATAACCGCGGTGATCGGCGCGGGCATCTCGGTCTACGCGTGGCGCTACTTCGGTGCCGCTGGCCACCACGCCCACCACGACCCAAACGCCCTCGCCGCCGGCCCGCCCGGGCCGGCCGGCGAAGTCGCGCCGCCAGCGCCGGCCTCGACCCAGTGGCTGTTCTGGCCGGTGTGGCTGCTGGCCTGGGGCGCGCTCAACGCGCTGTACCTGTCGGGCGACCTGTTCAACCTCTACGTCACGCTGGAACTGCTCGGGCTGGCCGCGGTGGCACTGGTGGCGCTGGCCGGCGCGGGTGCGGCCGCCGCCGCACTGCGCTACCTGCTGTTCGCGCTGCTGGGCTCCATGCTCTACATTCTCGGCGTCGAGCTGTTGTACGCGGCGCACCAGACGATGGACCTGCTGCAGCTGCGCCAGAGCCTGCAGCCCGGCCTGTCGGTGTGGCTGGCCGCGGCGCTGATGACCGCCGGGTTACTCGTCAAGACCGCGATCTTCCCGCTTCACTTCTGGCTGCCGCCGGCGCACGGCTCGGCGCCGGCGCCGGTGTCGGCAGCGTTGTCGGCCCTGGTCGTCAAGGCCGGCTTCTACCTGCTCGCGCGGCTGTGGCTGGACCTGTTCGGTCCCCTGCCGGGCGCTGGCGTGGTGCCCGCGTTGCTGGGTGCGCTGGGCGCGCTCGCCGTGCTTTGGGGCGGCGTGCAGGCGCTGCGCCAGGCGCGCCTCAAGGCCATGATCGCCTACTCCACCGTGGCTCAACTGGGCTACTTGATGATCGCGCTGCCGTTGGCGGTGGCGGGGGGCTCGGCAGGTGGGGCGATGCATGCCGCCGTGCTGCTCGCGGCCAGCCATGCGGCGGCCAAGGCCTCAATGTTCATGTGCGCCGGCTCGCTGCTGGCCGCCTACGGGCATGACCGCATCGACGCGATGGCAGGCTTCGGCTCGCGGCTGCCGATCACCGCCACCGCCTTCGCACTGGCCGCGCTCAGCTTGGTCGGTCTGCCGCCCACGGGCGGCTTCGTCGGCAAGTTCGCGCTGGTCGAAGCCGCGGTGCGCGCCGGCGCCTGGTGGGCCGTGGCGGTGGTGCTGGCCGGCAGCCTGCTGTCGGCCGCGTTCCTGTTCCACGCCCTGTCTCGGGCCTTCGCCGATGCCCCCGCCGACAAGGCCTCGGCAGAGGTGCCGGCGGCCCCGCAACTGGCGGCCCTGGCCCTGGCTCTGGTGGCCGTGGCCCTGGTTGCCGCAGGCGAACCACTGCGCCGCCTGCTCGCGGTCGGGGCCCTGCCGTGAGCGCGCAGGCCTGGGTGCCGCTGGCGGTGGTGGCGAGTTCGCTGCTGCCCGGGCTGGTCATCTTCCTGCTGCCCGAAGACCGGCGCGGGCTGCGCGCCACGCTGAACCTGGCAGGCGCCTTCGCCAAGCTGGGCCTGGTCGGCATGATGCTCTGGAACATCGGCCGCTTCCACGAGTACGAAGCGCGCATGACGGTGTTGCCCGGGCTGGACCTGGTGCTGCGCGCCGACGAACTGAGCCTGCTGTTCATGACCCTATCGGCCCTGCTGTGGCTGCTGACCACGGTCTATGCGATCGGCTACCTCGAAGATTCGCCGCACCGCAGCCGCTTCTTCGGCTTCTTCAGCCTGTGCGTCTCGGCCACCGCGGGCATCGCGTTAGCAGGCAACCTGTTCACGCTGTTCGTGTTCTACGAGATCCTCACGCTGGTGACCTATCCGCTGGTCATCCACCGCGGCACGCCGGCTGCGCTGGCGGCCGGGCGCACCTACCTCTTCTACACCGTGCCGGCCGGCGCGCTGCTGCTGCTGGCGGTAGCCGCCAGCCAGGTGCTGACCGGGCCGCAGGACTTCGTCGGCGGGGGTTACCTGAAACCTTTCGGCGCCGACCATGCCACGGCCCTGGTGCTGCTCTTTGCCGCCCTGGTGACCGGCTTCGGCGTCAAGGCCGCGCTGGTGCCGCTGCACGGCTGGTTGCCGCAGGCAATGGTCGCGCCGGCGCCGGTGTCGGCCCTGCTGCACGCGGTGGCGGTGGTCAAGGCGGGGGCCTTCGCCATCGTGCGCGTGGTCTACGAGATGTTCGGCATCGAATTCGCCGCGACACTCGGTGTGCTGACGCCGCTGGCCATGGTGGCCGCAGTGACGATCGTCTACGGATCGCTGCGCGCGCTGATGCAGGACGAGTTGAAGAAACGCCTGGCCTACTCCACCGTGAGCCAAGTCTCCTACATCGTGCTCGGCACGGCGCTGCTCGGGCCGGTGGCGACGACAGGCGCGCTGGTGCACTTGGTGCACCAGGGGCTGATGAAGATCACCCTGTTCTTCAGCGCAGGCAACTATGCCGAGACGCTCGGCGTGCACCACGTCAGCGAGATGGACGGCATCGGCCGGCGCATGCCGCTGACCACCGCCGCCTTCACAGTCGGCGCGCTCGGCATGATCGGTGTGCCGCCGGTGGCCGGCTTCGTCAGCAAGCTCTACCTTGGCGCCGGCGCGGCGCAGGCGGGCCAATGGTGGGTGATCGCGGTGCTCGCCGTCTCGAGCCTGCTCAATGCGATGTACTTCCTGCCGGTGTTGCACCGCGCCTGGTTCCGCCCCCAGAACGGCCCCTGGCCGCACGAGGACGGTCGCGGCCGCGACGCCAAGCCGATGCTGCTGGTGCCGGTGCTGCTGACGGCGCTGTTCTCGGTGGGCGTGGGCGTGCTGGCGGCGACGCCGTGGAGCCCGCTCGACTGGGCGTATCTGATCATTCGCCGGGAGTACGGCGGTGGCTGACGCGATGGCGTCTGACGCCTTCATCGCTGCGGCCGGCGGTGCGCTGACCTGGCTGGCCCCGGCGCTCGTGCCGCTGGCCGCCATGCTGCTCCTGCTGCCGGCGCTGCGCCGGCTGAACCGCCTGCGCCTGCTGCTGCCGCTGGCGGCGCTGCCCGCCCTGGGCGTGGCGCTGTTCGCAGCGCCGGGTGCCGTCGACCTGCCGTGGCTGTTCCTCGGTGCGCGCTTCGGGCTGGACGGCACCGGGCGCATCTTCCTGCTCTTCACCGCGGCGCTGTGGCTGGCCGGCGGCGTCCATGCACTGGGTTATCTGCACGACGACCCAAGGCGCAACAGCTTCTGGCTGTTCTGGTGCGCGGCGATGGCAGGTAACCTCGGCCTCGTGCTGGCGCAGGACGCGGCGAGCTTCTATGTCTTCTTCGCCCTGATGAGCTTCGCTTCCTACGGGCTGGTGGTGCACTCGCGCACGCCCGAGGCCCTGCATGCGGGCCGCGTCTACCTGGCGCTGGTGGTGCTGGGCGAACTGGCGCTGTTCGCCGCCATCGCGCTGGCCTGGCAAGCTGCGGGCAGCCTGAACTTCGCAGACATCGGCCCAGCGCTAGCGGTGTCGCCGTGGCGCGATGCGGTGATCGGCCTCACGCTTGTGGGCTTCGGGATCAAGGTCGGTGCGCTGCCGCTGCACGTGTGGCTGCCGCTGGCGCACCCGGTGGCGCCGACGCCGGCCAGCGCCGTGCTGTCGGGCGCGATGATCAAGGCCGGCCTGCTGGGCTGGCTGCGCCTGCTGCCACTGGGCGTGCCGGGCAGCGCCGCGCTGGCGGCGCCGGCCTGGGGCGAGGCGCTGGTCGTGCTCGGCCTGGTGGCCGCGTTCGCCGCGGCGCTGGTGGGCGCGATGCAGCAACACGCCAAGGCGGCGCTGGCCTATTCGAGCATCAGCCAGATGGGCTTCGTCACGGTGGCCGTCGGTGTGGCGCTGGCCGTGCCTGCTGCGGCCCCGGCGGCAGTGGCCGCGGCCACGCTGTATGCGTTTCACCACGCTTTTGCGAAGGCGGCGCTGTTCCTGGGCGTCAGCCTGGTTGGCGCAGCGACGGCGCGCGCACGTGCGCTGTGGATGCTGGGCTTGGCGCTGCCGGCGCTGGCCCTGGCCGGCGCGCCGCTGACCAGCGGCTACGCGGCCAAGGCGGCGCTCAAGGCTGCGCTGCCCGAGACCTGGGCCTGGCTCGGCATGGCCTTGAGCCTGGCCGCTGCCGGCACGACCCTGGTGATGCTGCGCACGGTCTGGCTGTTGAAGCGCGACGCTGGAAACCACGCCGCGCACCCGCCGAACCTTGCCATGTGGGCCGGTTGGGCGCTGCTGGTGGCCGCCAGCGCGGCCGGATGGTTGGTGATCGGAGAAACGCGCGAACTGCTGCCCGCCACGGCCGGCGGCTGGGCGGCCGCGAGCTGGCCAATCGTGCTGGGCGGCATCCTGGCGCTGCTGGTCTCGGCATGGCGCCGCAGAAGCCCAGGCGCCGATCCGTTCACGGTACCGCCGGGGGACCTGGTGGTGCCGCTGCTGGCGCTGGCCAGAGCCCTCGCCGGGTCGAAGCAGGACGGGCATGGGGCGGCGGCGGGGCACGCCGAGCACGGCGCCGAGCCCGTGGCGCACGCCACCGTGCCGTCATGGCCATGGCTGGCCCGCGCCGAATCTGCGCTGGCTGGCGGCAGCGGCCTCGCGCTGGCCCTTCTCGGCGCCGCCATGGTCGTGCTGTTGATCGCGTCGGCGTAGGGCACCGGCGCGGCGCAGCGGCACGAAGCCGGCCTTCCGACGCGCTCGCCGCTTCGGTCAGCGCGTGCCCGCCAGCGCCGGCTGCACGCGCCGGCGCCACACGCCGACGGCCACGCTGAGCGCGACGCCGGCCAACACCAACAGCACCGCGCCGCCCCCCCAAAAGACGAGCACCAGCGTCGGCAGCCAGGCCATCAGCGCAGGTGCGCTGGCCACCGCCCACTCGATCATCGGCGCTGACGCCGCGAGCATCGCCTTGACCGCTTCCAGCGACTGCGCGGGCAGCCAGGGTGCCAGCCAGGCCGGCAGTTCGAGGGCGCCGATCCAAACCTGCCAGCCAGCGGTACCTGCGCCACCCCCCGTGGCCCAGGCCGACCACCCGGACCAGCCTGCCAGGGCATGGGCCGCCCAGGCCAGCAGCGACCACAGCAGGAGCAGCAGCAACATGGACAGCCAGACGAGGACGTGCGGCCAGGGGCTGCGACGGGGGACTACGGCGCGATCGGGGGATTCGGTGGGCATGATGGCTTGCTTTCGAATTGTGGAGTCGATGGGAACGCTCAGTTGAGTATGCGCGCACCGACGGCGTCGCCGGCGCGCTGCAGCGGACCCAGCGGATTGACCTGCCGCTCGGTGCGGTCGATGCGCGCCTCGCCGCCGAAGTTGCGGAACACGACCAGATCGCCGCGCACCACGACCAGTCCGTCGAAACGCCAGCCGGCCACGGCCGTGGTGCGCTTGAAGTTGAAGAAGTCGAGCCAGAACGAGCCCTCGCGGCGCTGCGTCTGCCCGCCCAGGTGGAAGACATAGGCCCGGCATTGCGCCTGCGCGACCACGCAGGCGCGCACACCTTCGTCCAGCGCCTCCAGCGGCACGCCGGGATGCGGCGCGAGCCGCGTCACCACCTCCGGGTACGGTACCCGCGTGACGTTGCGTCCGCCCTCCGGGTCGAAGCCCAGCCCCGCGAGTTCGGCGACCGTGGTGCGAAACGGCAGCACCTGCTCGAGCGCGTGCTGCGCCGCCTCGAAACTGTCAAAGCCCGAGGGCTGTTCACTCGAGCCCCGAGGCAGCAACGACGCACAGCCGGCCAGCCCAACACACAACAGCGCCGCCGCCGCTGCAAGCACCAGACGAGCAAGGACAATCGGCAGCCGGTGCCCGGGCGTATTTCCAGCGCAGGCGGTCATGGCGTGATGGCCACCTTGAGCACACCGTCACGCTGGTGCCCGAACAAATCGTAGGCGCGCTCGATGTCGTCGAGCTTGAAGCGGTGCGTCACCATCGGGCCAAGGTCCACCCGGCCGGCCTGGATCACCGCCATCAGGCGGCGCATGCGTTCCTTGCCGCCGGGGCACAGCGTGGTCACGATCTGGTGGTCGCCCAGCCCGGCGGCAAACGCGCCCAGCGGAATCGTCAGGTCACCCGAATAGACGCCCAGACTGGACAGCGTGCCGCCCGGGCGCAACACGCGCAGGCAGGCCTCGAAGGTGGCCTGGATGCCCAGTGCCTCGATCGCGACATCGACACCGCGCCCGCCAGTCAGGCGCAGGATTTCTTCGACCGGATCGACGCGGCTGCTGTCGATGACGTGGTCGGCGCCCATGCGGCGCGCGATCTCCAGCCGCGAGGCCAGGCGGTCGACACCGATCACCATCGTCGCGCCGCTCAGCTTGGCGCCGGCGGTGGCGCACAGCCCGATCGGCCCCTGCGCGAATACCGCCACCGTGTCTCCGATGCGGATGCCGCCGCGTTCGGCGCCGCCGAAGCCGGTGGACATGATGTCGGGGCACATCAGCACCTGCTCGTCGCTGAGTTCGTCGGGCACGGGCGCGAGGTTGACCATGGCGTCAGGCACCAGCACGTATTCGGCCTGGCAGCCGTCGATGGTGTTGCCCAGGCGCCAGCCGCCCAGCGGCTTCCAGCCATGCGCGGTGCCGGCGCCGTCTTGCGAGCCGCTGCCGCACAGGCAGGCATTGCTCCAGCCGCTGGGGGTGATGGCGCCGGCGATCACGCGCTGGCCCTCGCGGTAGCCCTTGACCGCCGAGCCGAGTTTCTCGATCACTCCCACCGGCTCGTGGCCCACGGTCAGGCCGCGCGCCACCGGGTACTCCCCCTTGAGGATGTGCACGTCGGTGCCGCAGATCGTGGTCGTGGTCACGCGCATCAGCGCGTCCAGCGGCCCCACGTCGGGGATCGGCTTGTCGTCGAGCACGATGCGGCCGGGTTCGACGAACACCGCCGCTTTCATCTTCATTGCCATGGGAACCTCCTGCCCTGTTGCGAGGGCGTTAGCTTGTGGGGAGTTCCCATCCTAGACGGCCCATCGGATCGCAGATTGACACTCGTCAACAAGCGAGCTGAAGATGTCAGCGCCACTGCCGCGTCGACCCAGACTCGCCCATGTGATTTCGACTGACGCAGATGCGTACGCCTCCCGATACCGCCCAAGCGCCGGGTAGCGAATCGTGACGCGCATGCGTTCGGTGATCCCCGCGTTGGCAACCGCCGGCTTGTTTGGCGTTGCGCCCGGCGCCACAGCCATAGAAACGACAGCCGATACCGTCACCGTGCTCGTGGTCTCGCACGGCTGCCAGAGCGGCCTCGTGATACCGGCCACCGTGATCGACAACGCATGGCCGGCTCGGCGCGACTTCCCCGATGCCGAGCACTTCGAGGCCTGCTGGGACGGGCTTATCACTAGGCCAGTGATCCGTGGCTTTGTGCCGGCCTGCTCGCGTCGTTATGGCCCAGCCCCGGCGCGCCGCGCAGTGCAACGATGTGCAGCACGCCGGCGCAACAACTCACCAACGCCGATGTCGACCCTGCACATCAGCCGCGATGGCGCGCGGCGCATCACCGCTGCCTTAGCTGCCAGCCACGCGCGCGACGCCGAAGGGCTGCCGAAGCCCTCGCTGTACGGCCGGGGGCGCTTTTATGGCTCGGTTGAGCGCTTCCACCTCTTCGTGACCTGCAACGTATGGATCGCGGCACGGCTGCGCGATACCGGCGTCGCGGTGCGCCTGGCGCTGGCGCTCACCGCCGGCACGCCCGTCGGAAGTCGGCGGCGAGGACACCCACACCACGCAGGACGACACGGCGCAGCACCTGCTGCACAAGGTGGACCGGGTGGCCGCCGAACTGCGGCAGGCGTCACGTCGCGCGGCCGCACCGGGCCTGGACAACTCGTTCGAGCGAGAATGGGGGCTAGGTGGCCTCGCGGCCTTCGGGCTGATCGGGCTCTTTGTCGGGCCGGTGATCCTGGCCATCCTGCATGCGGGCGCGATAGGGCGGCCGACGGCGAGGCCCGGCCGACTCGTCTGCAGGACTGACGCACATGATCGGTTAAAGTCCTTTCAAACCATAGCGTCGCCGCTGTCCGCCCTGCCATAGCTTGGTATGGTCAGAAGCAACGAACGTGCGGTGAACAACGACAGGAGTGGAAATGCAGTTCTTGATGTTCGCGGGTGGCCTGCTCGCTCTGGTCGTCGGCGCCGGCCTTCTGGTGCGCGGCGCGTCGAAGCTGGCGTTGTCGTTCGGCATCTCGCCACTCGTCGTCGGGCTGACGGTCGTGGCCTTCGGCACCAGCGCCCCGGAGATGGCCGTGTCGGTGGGGGCCGTGCTGGATGGGCGGGTCGACATCGCGATCGGCAATGTCGTCGGCAGCAACATTTTCAACGTCCTGTTCATTCTCGGTGTCAGCGCGCTGATCGTGCCGCTGGTCGTGAACCTCCAGCTCATTCGCCAGGAGGTGCCGATCATGATCGGTGCCTCGCTGCTGCTGCTGCTGCTGTCGCTCGACGGGCGGATCGGACTGCTGGATGCGGCGCTGCTGCTGGCGCTGCTCATCGGCTACACCGTCTTCCTGGTGGTGCAGTCGCGGCGCCAGACCCGCGCCGCGCAGGATGAATACACCGAAGCGCTTGGGCCTGCAGTGACAGCCGCCTGGGACCGTTCGCCGCTCGTGCAGATCGGGCTCGTGGTCGCGGGCCTCGCCGCTCTGGTGCTGGGGTCGCAATGGCTGGTCGAGGCCGCGGTGACGTTCGCCAAGGCGCTGGGCGTCAGCGACCTCGTGATCGGGCTGACCATCGTGGCCGCCGGCACCTCGCTGCCGGAAGTAGCTGCCTCGATCACCGCTGCGATCAAGGGCGAGCGCGACATTGCGGTCGGCAACGTCATCGGCAGCAACCTCTTCAACATCCTGGGCTGCCTGGGCGTCGCGGGGCTGGCCGCGGGCGACGCCGGACTGATCGTGCCACCTTCGGTGCAGGCCTTCGACATCTGGGTCATGCTGGCCGTGGCGCTGGCCTGCGTGCCGGTGTTCCTGACCGGCCGGGAGATCGCGCGCTGGGAGGGCGCGGTCTTCGTGCTGTACTACGTCGGCTACGTGGGCTATCTAATCCTGGCCGCGCAGCAGCACGACGCGTTGCGCACCTACACGCTGGCAATGACCGGCTTCGTGCTGCCGCTGACGGTGATCACGCTGGTGGCGGTGCTGCTGCGCCGCAGGACACCGGCCCACTGAAGCCGGGGCGGACCGCGGCGCCCCGGCCTGGAGAGCCCCATGAGAAACAAGTTCCTCGGCACGGGCGAGCCCGGCTATCACCCGCTGCGCAAGGTTGCCGTGGTCCTCGCCGGCCTGCGCTACGCCGCCCTGCACGACTTCAGCGTGCTCTACAAGGTCGTGTTGTCGGTGCTGGTGTTGGGGCTGGCACTGTGGCTGCGCGCCTGGGTGGACGCCGCGGTCATCCTGTTGGCCACTGGCGTCGTGCTGGCGGCGGAACTCTTCAACACGGCGATCGAGGCGCTGTGCGACTTCGTCGAAACGCGCCACAACGACAGGATCGGCATCATCAAGGACGTCGCGGCTGCCGCCACCGGGGTCGCAATCCTGGCCTGGGCCATCGTGCTCGTGGTGGAACTGATGGAACTGTGGCCTCGCCTGGCGGCCCTGCGGGCCGGCTGAAGCGAGGCCGCCGGGCAGCTCCGCCGAAGTCGCGACATCAGCGCCGACGTCTCGCCCACGCCCGAGCGGCCAGCGCGATGGCGACGGCGGCGAGGAGTGGCCACAGGGTCTGAGTGCTGAACAGATCGGCTACGCGACCGGCAGCCAGTGCCGCGTCGATGGCTCGGCTGTACAGCCAGGCCTTGAGGGCAGCCAATCACCGTCGAGACCAGGAATGGCGCCAGCGGCAGCCGCAACGCGCCCGCGCCGTAGTTGAGCACCGAGTACGGAAACCCGGGCGCAAGGCGCAAGGCGCATTGAAGCAGGAAGCCTCCTTCGCGCTGCATCAGCCGGTCACCTCGGCTGGTCTGCAGCCGTGCCATCGCCGTCCAGGTGAGGCGGCTCGCGAACGCATACGCACCGAGCGCGCCGATACAGCCTCCAGCCTTCAGGATCGCCGCAGCCGCGATGGGCGCATTCAGCGGCGCGACCAGCCAGAGCACGGCCGAGCCGGGCAGCGCAAACGTGGACAGCACGACCTGCAGCAGCACCAGCGCCACGGCGAGCCACCAGTGCGCCGCCAGGCCACGCGCCCAGTCCAGCAGTGCACTGGCGTCGACGAGCTCGAACGCCTGCACGGCGATGCCGGTTACGGCCAGCGCCACGAGCAGCGCCACCGGCTACAGGGGGGGCGACGGGGCGAACCGGCATCTCTGGCGGGCTCATGACAGGGTCAGCCCGGATGAACGGCGCAAAGCGCCGCAGCGGCAGCCGGTGCCGCGCGGATCATCACGCCGGGGCGACATTCGAGGCCCCGGCACATCAGTCGATCAGCGCGCTGCCGGCGAAGACTGCCGCGAGCACCGCCGGCACGACCCATCGCAGCATCCCGCGCCAGGTCATCCGAACGCCACGCTGGCGACGCCGGCAATGACGGCGATGCATGCCAGGTTCAGCACCAGACCGCAGCGCATCATCGTCGCCTGCGGCACCTGGTCGGTGGCGAAGACGATGGCGTTCGGCGGTGTCGCCACCGGCAGCATGAAGGCGCACGAGGCGGCCACGGCGATGGCCGAGGCCAGCAGCGCGCCCGGCAGCCCGAGCGCCTCGCCGACGACGAGGAAGACCGGCACGAGCAACGCCGCCACCGCGGTGTTGCTCACCAGCTCGGTCAGGAAGACGACGAAGGCCACCACGCCCAGCAACACCAGCAACGGCGGCGCGCCGTGCAACGCCTGCACCAGCACATCGGCGAGAAATCGGCTGGCGCCACTGGCTTCCATCACGCGGCCCAGCGCCAGCCCGCCACCGAAGAGCAGCAGCACGCCCCAGTGCACGCGGCGTTCGAGCTGCGGCCAGTCGATCGCACCGCCGGCCACCAGTGCCACCACGGCGGCCAGCGCGACGATGCTGTCGATGTCGGTGGTGATGCCCGACGCGCGCGCCAGTGGCCCGGCGAAGACCCATCCGGCGCCGGCGAACGCGAACACGCCGACGGTCAGGCGCCGACCGCGCGTCCAGACCAGCGGCTCGTCGCGCAGCACCGTACGGCCAATGAGGCGCGGGCGCAGCAGCAGGTACAGCACGCCGATCATCAGCGGCAGCAGCAGTGCGACGGCCGGCAATCCGATGCGCATCCACTGCGCGAACGAGATGCCGGCGTGCGCCGCCGCAATGGCATTGGGCGGGCTGCCGACCAGCGTGCCGATGCCGCCGATGCTGGCGCTGTAAGCCACGCCCAGCAGCACGAAGGCGCGCTCTCGCGGCCCGAGGTCGGCGCCCTCGCCGCCGCCATCAGGGCCGTCACCACGCAACAGACCGAGCGCCAGCGGCACCATCATCGCCGCGGTGGCCGTGTTGCTGATCCACATCGAGAGCCCGGCCGTCAGGACGAAGAGCAGCAGCACCGCCACGGTGCGGCGCCCGCCTGCCCGCCGCAGCACCGCGGCAGCGAGCGCCCGATCCAACCCCTGCTGCTGCAACGCCGCCGCCAGCGCAAACCCGCCCAGGAACAGGAAGATCACCGGATGCGCGAACGAGGCCAGCGCGGCGGGCACGGTCGACAATCCGGCCAGCACCGTCAGCAGCGGCACAAGCAGCGCAGTGGCGCTCAGGTGCAGCGCCTGCGTCATCCACAGCGAGCCGATCAGCGCAAACAGCGCCAGCCCGGCACGCAGGGTGTCGGGGGGCGGCGCGACGGCGTACACAGCAGCCCCCAGCGCGAGGCAGCCCAGCGTGCGCGCGGCCGATCCAGGCGCCGCATTCACGCGTCGCGCACGGTCGACATCAGCACATCGCCGGCTGACTCCGCGAGCACATGCTTGGTCACGCTGCCGAGCAGGAAGTCCACGCCGACGCTCTGTCCGTGTTTGCCGATGACGATCAGGTCGCAGTCGGCCTCCTGCTCCTGCTCGACGATGGCCAGCGAGGCATCCTGCATCACGAGACAGGGTTGCCAATCCCCCGGCCGCAGCCCAGCGGCCGCCGCGGTCTCGTGCAGCCGCTGGTGCGCCAGCTGCCGTGCCTGCGCGCGGTACTGCTCGAGGCGCTTCGCATCGACACCAGCCAGTTGCATGCGGCTCTCGAAAGGCACCTCCCAGGCGTGCAGCAGCACCAGGTGAGCATCGGGCGCGACGCGCCGCGCCAGCGCCAGCGCCTGTGCCGACGAGGCAGAGAAGTCCACCGGCACGAGCACGCGCCGGTACCGTTCGTGGGCCTTCTGCTTGACCACCAGCAGCGGCCGCTGCGTGGTGCGCAGCAGCCGCTCGGAGGTGGTGCCCAGCGCGATGCGCCGCACGAAGCCTGCGCCGCGCGCGCCGAGCACGACCAGATCGGCCGCGATCGCGTCGCCCTGCGCGCCCACCTCGGTCAGCACCGAACCGTTGCGCAGGCTGGTCTCGATCTCGGGTCCGCGCTCGTCGTGCAGGTCGGCCGCCAGCGCCTCGAGCTGCCGGTTGGCATCGAGGATCAGCTCGGCCTCCACGCCGACGTCCGCGCCCAGCAGGCCGCGCAGGCGGTCGAGCGCACCGGCGTGTATGACGTGGATCAGTTGCAGCCGCGCCCCATGCTCGCGCGCCAGTCGCGCCGCACGCTCGGCGGCGTGGCGCGAGGGCGCGGAGAAGTCGGTCGGGGCCAGGATCGTGGTCAAGGCTTGCATGGCTCGTCTTCCCTTGTTGCTCTCTGCGAGACCAGTATAACGGTGCCGCAGCGACTTGCCTTGTCGCCGGTCAGCCGCGGTGCCGGCCGACCGGACTCAGCGATCCGGTCCGGGTTCGACGACCGGTCGGTAGTCCCAGTCCCTCACGCCCTGGACGACCTGCTCGATGGCGTCGGGCGCCACGCGCAACATCTGCAGCGCGGTCGCACCGAGGCGCAGGCTGGCCTCGATCGCCTCGGGATGGGCCTCGGCCGCACCGGCCTCGATCAATTCGCAGCTCTCGTCCAGAGTCCGCGCACGCGCGATCACCGGCACCTGCGGGCAGGCCTTGCGCAGCAGCGTCACGGCCTTGAGCGCCGTGGCCGCCACGTCGACGGTGAGGATCACCAGCGCCGCGCGCTCGACGTGGATCGCCGCCAGCAGCTCCGGGTCGGCGATGTCGCCGTAGCCCACCGCGTGCCCGTCGGCGCGGCCCTGCGCGACACGCTTCGGGTCGGTATCGAAGGCGACGAAGGGCACGCCGCTGGCCTGCAGCAGCACCGCCACGGTGTGCCCGACACGGCCGTAGCCGCCGATCACCACGGGCGCGGACGCGTCGGCAGCCCCGGGCAAGGGCAACTCGGCCTGCGGCGCGCCGGGCGCTGCTTGCGCCGGCCCTGCCGCCCCCGCGAGAAGGCCCGCGATCACCGCGTTGAAGCGGATCAGCACAGCACCGGCCACCATCGCCAGCAGGATGGCGCTGATCGCGATCTGGCCCATCCGCGCGTCGATGGCCCGCGCGTCCAGCGCGATGGCCAGCAGCGCCAGCCCGAACTCGCCGCCCACCGCCAGCAGCAGGCCGGTGCGCCAGGCCAGGCGCGGTTCCAGCCCGATGCGGTGCATCATGGCCGCGACGATGAGCGTCTTGGCGAGCAGGATCACCAACGCGCCCAGCAGCGCCCAGTGCAGCACCGGCCAGACCGCCACAGGGTCGAAGCGCATGCCGATGCCGACGAAGAACAGGCCCAGCAGCACGTCGCGGAAAGGCCGGATCGCCGCCTCGACCTGATGCCGAAACTCGGTCTCGCCCAGGATCATGCCGGCCAGGAAACCGCCGAACGCGAGCGACAGGCCCAGGCCGTCGGTCGCCCAGGCCGCCAGCAGCGCGATCAGCAGCACGGTCAGCGTGAACATCTCGGCCGAGCGCCGCTCGGCCACGTGGTGCATCAGCGGCCGCAGCAGCCAGCGGCCGGCGAGGAAGACCAGCGCAAACGCCAGCGCACCCTTGGCCAGCGCCCAGAGCAATTCGAGTGCGAGCGCATCGGCGGCCACCGCCACCCCCAGCGCCGGGATGATCACCAGGAACGGCACCGCGGTGACGTCCTGGAACACCGACATCGCCAGCCCGAGGCGGCCGTGCGGCGCGTTGTCCTCGCCGCGCTCCTTGAGCAGACTGGCGATGATGGTCGTCGACGACTGCGCGAAGGCCGCGCCGATGACGAAGGCCGCCGCGCCGGACACGCCGGCCAGCCAGGTCGCGATGCCCACCGCCGCCGTGGTCAGCGCCACCTGCCCGGTGCCCAGGCCCAGCACCTGGTGGCGCAGCGCGCTCAGCTGTGGCAGCGAGTAGTTCAGGCCGATCGTGAACAACAGGAACACCACGCCGAACTCGGCCAGCGCCTCGAACTCCGGCGCGTGCACGGTCGGCCCTGCGGTGTGCGGCCCGAGGATGAGACCCACGAGCAGGTAACCCAGGCTGGAGGGAATGCGCAGTCGCTGGCAGGCCAGCACCACGGCCACGGCCACGGCCAGCAGCAACAGAATCTGTGTCAGGTGCGCCATGGCGGGTCGGGTTCCACGCTGAACAGACTGGCGCGCGCGTCAGGCCGACTTCAGATCGGTGGTCAGGCTGCGGATCGCCGACTCGTCCAGCGTTTCCTGCTCCAGCAGCGCGCGCGCGCCGCCTTCGAGCACCTCGCGGTTGAGCTCGAGGATCGCGGTGGCGCGAGCGAAGGCGTCCATCACGAGGGCACGGATCGCCTCGTCGATGCGCCGGCGCGTGTCTTCCGAGAGGGGCGGGCCGCTCTGGCCGAACGCGGCCGGCAGGTCGAGCATGGTCGCGCGCTGCGCCTCCAGCGCGACATAACCCAGGCCCTCGTCCATGCCGTAGCGGCTGACCATGTCACGCGCGATGTTGCTGGCCTTGGCCAGATCATCGGCGGCGCCGGTGGACAGCTCGCCGAACACCAGCTTCTCGGCCGCGCGGCCGCCCAGCAGCACGGCGATCTTGTGCTCGAGCTCGCGCCGCGTCATCAGGTAGCGGTCTTCGGTGGGACGCTGGATGGTGTAGCCGAGCGCGCCGATGCCGCGCGGAATGATCGACACCTTGTGCACCGCGTCGCTGCCCGGCAGCGCCAGCGCCACCAGCGCGTGGCCCATCTCGTGGTAGGCGACGGTCTTGCGCTCCGCGGGGTTGAGCACGCGGTTGCGGCGCTCCAGGCCGGCGACGATACGCTCGACCGCGAGCGTGAAGTCGGCCAGCGTCACCAGGTCGACCTTGCGCCGCGTGGCCGCCAGCGTGGCCTCGTTGACGAGGTTGGCGAGGTCGGCGCCGGTGAAGCCCGGCGTCAGCGCAGCCACTTCGTCCAGGCGCAGCCCCGGGTCGAGCGTCACCTTGCGCACATGCACGCGCAGGATGTCCAGCCGCCCGATCTTGTCGGGCCGGTCGACGAGCACCTGGCGGTCGAAACGCCCGGCGCGCAGCAGCGCCGGGTCGAGGATCTCGGGTCGGTTGGTCGCCGAGAGGATGATCAGGCCGACCGACGCGTCGAAGCCGTCCATCTCGACCAGCAGCTGGTTCAGCGTCTGCTCCTTCTCGTCGTGGCCGCCCATGCCAGGAAAAGCACCGCGCGCGCGGCCCAGCGCATCCAGCTCGTCGATGAAGATGATCGCCGGCGCCTTGGCGCGCGCCTGCTCGAACAGGTCGCGCACGCGCGCCGCGCCGACGCCGACGAACATCTCGACGAACTCGCTGCCCGAAATCGAAAAGAACGGCACCTTGGCCTCGCCGGCCACCGCCTTGGCCAGCAGCGTCTTGCCCGTGCCCGGCGGGCCGACCAGCAGCACGCCCTTGGGAATGTGCGCCCCCAGACGGCCGTACTCCTGCGGGTGGCGCAGAAAGTCGACCACCTCCTCGAGCTCCTGGCGCGCCTCGTCAACGCCGGCCACGTCGGCGAAGGTGACGCCGGTGTCGGTCTGGATGTAGACCTTGGCCTTGCTCTTGCCGATCGACATGAAGCTGCCCATGCCCTGCTTGTCGGCGAAACGGCGCATGAGGAAGATCCACAGGCCGAAGAAGACCAGCGCCGGAATCACCCACGACATCAGGTCGCGCAGCAGCGTGCTCTCGACGACGCGGCTGAACGGCACGCCGTGGCGCTCCAGCCGCTCGGCCAGCGCGGGCTCCACGCGGTTGGCCACCAGCGTGGTCTTGCGGCCCTCCGCCTGCTTCAGCTGGCCGGTGATGCGGTTGTCGGAGATCGTCACCTTGGCGATGCGGCCTTCCTCGAGTGCCTTCTCGAATTCGCTGTAGGGCAGCACCTCGACTTGCGTGGCCGACTGCCAGACGTCCTGCAGGCTGACGAGCAGCATCAGGGCGATGGCCCAGTAGACGATGTTCCAGGTTTGTTTCTTTTCCATGGTGGGATCAAAGACGGATGCAATGGTCGCCAGTGTGCCAGCCGCCAGGACGCTGGCGGACGTTTGCGCCGTCAACGGACTGACGGCGAACAAACTGAGATGAGGGCCGGCACGACAGGCGGGGACGACGGCTCGCCTCGATGCAACGGTTTTTCCGGATGGTTGCGCAGAAACAATCTACCTTACTCGCTCTCGCCAAGCCGGAAAATACCGGGTGTGTTCGATGCAAAGAGGTCATCTTGCTTCGCTTTGACATCCCGCTAGTCTGGTCCAACGTCGTTCGCCTCGAGGCCTTGGTCAGTACGCTCGTCTCGCCGTGGCTGCTGGGAATCCTGGTCCTGCAAGGCGCCGTGCGCGGGTTCATCGGGCATCACCGCTGCCCGTCTCACCTGCTGTGGAGGACCGCGCACGCCCGTGTCGGGTGTTCCGGACGGAAGGAAGATGCGGGCGCCAAGATGTTCGCCAACAAGATGCTGTTCTTCGCCAGCTCGATCTCGTTGGGCCTCTATGCGGCGGGCAGCGACCTCTGGGTCGTGCCTTGCACCGCGTTGATCACGTTCGCCACGGCGGAGTGGGCTTTTTCCTTTTGTGCCGCCTGCTGGGTCTACGGGGCCTGGTATCGCAGGTTCCCGCCGGCCGGAGCGTGAGCTTGTGTCGGCAGCGCCATCGCCTCCCGCACTGGCTGGAGGCCTCGGAACGCACCGTCTCGCGCGTTGATTTGGTGGCTGCACTGCGCGACTGCGTTGGCGATGTTGCGAGAGGAGGCGACGGCGACCGTGTCCTGCCACCCCGCTGAATCAACCGCCAGTGAACGCACGATGACGGCTGGCCTGTCAGCCTACACCCTCTATCCGGGCCGACGCGCCGCACTGCTCTCGCAGCACGGCAAAGAACGGGTGATCGCGCCAGAGATCGAGCCGGCCCTCGGCTGTCTCGCGGAACGGGTCCGTGGATACGATACCGATCGGCTCGGCACGTTCACGCGCAGCATCCCCCGCCCCGGAACCTAGCTCGACGCCGCGCGCAAGAAGGCCCACATCGGGATGGAGCTGGCCGGCCTGCCGCTCGGCCTCGCTCTTGGAGAGCGACCTGCGGGCGCGCGCCAATCCCACACGCATGGACATGATCCAACTCGCCGCGCGCGCCCTGGCCACCATAGTTCAGTCCCGTTGCCCGTCCAGCGGAGCCCCCGGGTTTTGGCTCGTCGAACGCATCGCTGGCCTGCCGTGCCGCGACTGAGGCGCTCCAACCCGCCAGACCCGAGCCGACGGGTCGGTTGTGTGAGGTGCGTCCATCGCTCGGTCCGCGAGCGCCCCGATGCCCTGTCCGCCGATCCCCAGCGCTGCGACGAGTGCAATCCGTGATCGGTGCTCACAACCCCGTGCTGTTCGATCGGCTGCGGCCGCGCGCGTCAGCCTGGGCAGATCAGTCGGCAGACGCCTCCAGGCGATAGCCGAGCCCGCGTTGCGTGTGGATCAGCGGCCTGCAGCCGCCGATGTCGATCTTGGCGCGCAGGCGTCCCACGTAGACGTCCACGACGTTCGTCAGCGGATCCTCGTTCACGCCCCAGGCGCCAGCCAGAATGCGCTCGCGGCTGAACAGCCGTCCTGGCGCCGACATCAACAGCTCCAGCAGCGCGAGCTCGCGCGCCGTCAGCTCGATGACGTTGCCGCCGCGGCTGACCTTCTTCGAGTCGCGGTCGAACACGAGATCGTCGACGACGAGTTGCGACGCCCGCTCGCTGGGCAGCGTGCGCGCGCGCCGCGCGAGTGCGTCGATGCGCGCCAGCAACTCGTCGAAGTCGAAGGGCTTGGGCAGGTAGTCGTCGGCGCCGGCTCGCAGGCCGGTCACACGCTCGTCGACCTCGCCCAGCGCCGTTAGCATCAGGATCGGCAAGGGATTGTTCTCAGCCCGCAGGGTGCGGCAGACCTCCACCCCATCCAGGCCCGGCAGCATCACATCCAAAAGCACGATGCATGAGGGGCCGCCCTGGCGCAGCTCGCGCGCGGCGTCACGGGCCAGGGCCAGGCCGCCCGGGCCGTCGTAAGCCACCTGCACGGCGTGGCCCTCCGCACGCAGGCCGCGTTGCAGGAAGCTGACGATGCGCGCGTCGTCTTCGATCAACAGGATGTTCATGACGTGATCGGGCTCGCCAGCGACTCGCCCAGCCACTGCGGCAGCCGAAAGCGGGCCGTGGTTCCACCGCCTGGCGTGCTCTCGAGCGTGAGCTCACCGCCGTGCGCGCGCGCCAGGGCGGCGGCGATGGACAGGCCAAGGCCGCAGCCGCCCGCGAAATGGCGCCGCGCCTGCGCACCCCGGAAGTGGCGTTCGAACACTTGCGGCAGCTCGTCGGCAGCGATACCGATGCCGCGGTCCTCGACCCGCACGTCCCACTGCGGCAGCTCACCTTGCGGCTGCAGCGGATCGACGCACAGCCGCACCAGGCCGCCGGGCCTCGAGTAGCGCACCGCATTGTCCAGCAGCACGGCGAGCAGTTGCCGCAGGCGCGGCGTGTCGCCCAGCACGGGCATGGCATGCGCCGGCAGAGGCGCCGATTCCACTCGCACCTGCTGCGCGCCCGCCAGCCCACGCGCCTGCTCCAGCGCCGCAGCGATGGCGTCGCGCAGGTCGATGGGCTCGCGCTGGACAGCGAGCGCGTCGATGTCCTCCCGCGCGACGACCAGCAGGTCGTCGATCACCTGGCCCAACTGTGCGGCGGTGTCGGCGACGCGGCGCAACGAGTCCTTGTACTCCTCGACCGGCTTGTCGCGGCCACGCAAGGCCACCTGGGCCTCGCCGCGGATGGCCGTGGCCGGCGTGCGCAGCTCGTGGCTGACGTCGGCGAACAAGCGCCGCCGGCGCTCGTCCACCTGCTGCAACGACGCCAGCGCTGCACTCAGCTCGACGGTGCGCGACCGCACCAGCTGCTCGAGGTGCTGCCGGGCCTGCGTTTCGCGCTCGCGATGCTGCAACAACTCTGCGGCCATGGCGTTCATGCTGCGGGCCACATCACCGAACTCATCCCGGCTGTCGATGTCGATGCGGTGCGTCAGATTGCCCCGGTGCAGCGCGTCCACGCCGTCGCGCAAGGCTGCCAGCGGCTGTCGCAGGGCCCGCGCGAAGTAGCCGGCCAGCACGAGCGCGGCCAGGCAGAGTACGGCCGCGGCACCCGACCACAGCAGACGCGCTTGTTCGAGCGAGGCATCGGCAGCCTTGCGTTCGCGTGCCACCGCGGCGGCCTCGCGCCGCATGCTGTCGTTCAGCAATGCGCGCAGGTCGTGCCCGTCCGGTCGGTCGAAACGATCGGACAGCGTCTGCCACGCCGGACGTGCATCGGCGTCCGCGGCCAGCGGCTGGACGTTGCGGCTCGCCAGGTCGAGCGAGTTCACGCTGCGCGCGAGCGTGGTCAGCACGCCAGCCCGCTGCGCTGCTTCGGTGCCCGCGACCACGCCGGACGCCGACCCCGGCGCCTGCAGTGCGAGCTTTTCGAGCTCGACGAGCGCACGGCGCATGTCGGCCACCAAGGCCTCGCGCTCGGCCGGTTCGGCACCCGCGTCGGCCTGCCGCTGCGCGGCCCAGGAACGCAGCCGCTGCTTGGCCACCGACAACTCGACGAAGGTGACGTGGATGTCGCTGGCCACGCGCCCGCGCAGCACCTGGCGGTCGGCTTCGCTGAGGCGCCAGAGCGCCGCCGCGCCCTGCAGGGCGGCCGCCAGTCCGAGCCCGGCCAGGGCCAGCGTGAGCTTGGTTCTGAACATGCGCCATTGTCGCTGTCGATTGCGGACATGCGACCCACAAAAGGCGCGACCGGGCCTGAATTCATGCACCGTTCATGCGCCGTTCAGCAGCCCGTCATCTGGGGTTCAGCCCGGGTTCACGGCAGCGCGGTGCAATGACTACTCTCACAACAACGCACTGGAGTGCAATATCATGAAGTTACGTTCCGCCGCCCTCGCCTCCGCCCTCATCGTGGCACTCGGCACCGCCGCCGCGCAGGCCCCCGTAATCAACAAGGCGATCACCGAAACCGAAGTGCTGGCTGCGCAGCGCGCCTGGGGTGATGCCCTGGTGGCCATCAGCACCGCGCACGAGCGCCAGGGCGCTGTGGCCGCACGCCGGCTGGCCGGGGAGGTGATCGACGGCGCCTATGGCTACCAGTTCGGCCCGGTGCTGTTCAAGCCCACGCTGACCGAGGCGCCGCAGACCTTCCGCACCACGCGCGCCGGGGCGCTGGCCTACTTCGTCGGCGGCGACCCCAGCTTCCCCAAGGACACCGGCTTCGCCCTCAAGGGCTGGCGAAAGGTGGACGTGAACAACGCGGCGATCTTCATCGCCGGCGACGTCGCCACCTCGATGGGCAACGTGTCGATCACCGACAAGGACGGCAAGGTCACCACCGTGGACAAGACCTGGAAGTTCCTCAAAGACGACAGCGGCAAGCTGCGCATCGTCGTGCACCACTCGTCGCTGCCGTACCGCGCCAACTGAGTGCGCTCCGGGCCGGGCTTTGCACCCGGCCCTGCCGCGCTACTTCTCGCGCACCAGCAGTAGCGCCGTGCGGCAGCGCGAGGCGACTCGCGCGGCCACTGAGCCCATGGCCGTGTGCCGGCTGGCGCCGAACCCCAGCGAGCCCATGACCAGCAGGTCCAGCCGGCTCTTCGTGGCGTGCGCCGCGATCTCGTCGCCGGGCACACGGCCGATGAGCCGGACTTCCTTCGATGCCAGTCCGGCGCCGTCCAGTACTTCGCGCACCGGCGCGAACACGCTTTCGAAGGCGGCCTTGTGCATCGCCTCGATCTGTTCCGGCTTGATGCCGGTCTCGACCTCGCGCTCCAACCAGCCCGGCACAACGATCTTCGTCAGTTCAGGGGCCATGTGGATCAGCGAGATCGCGGGAGCCGGGCCGAACAGCTTGCGGTGTCTGGCCACGAAACGCGCTGCCGCCAGCCCATACGGGCTGCCATCGAGCGCGATGCCGAGCTTGAGCGAATCCTTGCGCGGTACGGCACCCTCCCGCACTATAAGCAGCGGCTTGGTACTTGAGACAGCCACAGTGCTGGCAACAGAGCCGAGCAGCAGCAGCTTCAGGCCGGTGGCGCCGTGAGAGCCCATCACGATCAGGTCAGCCGGATCGTTGGCGACGATCGCCGCCAGTTTATGGGCCACGTTGCCGACGACGTACCGTGCCGTCGTTGTCGCCCCTGCACGCTTGAGCGCGGCTGTAGCGGATTTTAAAGCCCGGGCCGCCTCCGTCTCATAGTAGTTCCGCACCACCTCCTTGCTCAAGGCACGGGAAACGCGCAATGGGACGTGGTACTGGATGTTGACCAGTTCCACGTCGGTCGGCTCCTCGAAGAGAGTGGAGCGCGAGGTGACGAAAGCGACGGCGGCCTTGCTGAAGCTGCTGGCGTCGACGGGCATGAGGATGCGCATGGGGATTCTCCGTTGTAGGTGGTTTGGGTGGTTTGGGTGGTTTGGGATCGTTCAGTCGGCAGCATCATCCGCCCGTCCGCCACATCGGTGGGTATCGAAGAAATCGCACAGCGAAACCGACGACAGGAAACGCACCGCCGACTGCTCGAATTCGTACCAGCAGACGCCATGCGCACGCCACCGGGCTGCTTGCCTTTCTCCGCGCCATCGCGCGTTGGCTCGTCGCCCGCGTGCACCGCAGCGTCCACCTCCTGCACGGTGATCTGTTCCGGCGAGGCAATCGACGCCCCCGGGCCTCGTGTGCTGCGAACCAACCCGCCTCGCCGCAGCCGCGACAACAGGAATTCGAGACAGGACACGGACACACGCAAGCGTGCACTGATCATGGGCAATGGTTGATGGCCCGGCTCCTGCGCCAGCTCGAGCAGCGCGGCGACGGCCAGTCGGGCCTTCCCGGCGATGGGCATAGTGGGCTTTCGGAACATGTTGGGTCAGAATTTCTCCGGCCGCAGCACCTCGACATCGGCCACGAACAGGACCATCGAGTAGTTGTCGTAGTAGCGCTCGCGCAACGCCTTGCAGATGGCGCTGGCGGTCTGCGCGTTGCACAGCACCTCAATCCGGATGTTGGCGTGCGGGCCCCAGGTGGCGTCACGCCGACCTCGGCTGCCCTTGCCGCGCGCGTCGGTCACCGTGTAGCCACGCGCATCCAGCGACTCGAGGTCGCGCAGAAGCGTGGTCTCAAGCGCGGCCTCGCATACAACGGTCAGCAGTTTGATCATGCCTGTTTCCGGTAATTGCATTACATACTCACTGTACGACTTGCTGCGCGAGCCGGTGATACAGCGGGATGCCGACCAGCAGGTTGAACGGAAAAGTGATGCCCAGCGCCGCGCCGATCGACAGGGCCGGATTGGCTTGTGGAACTGCCAGCCGCATGGCCGCAGGCGCTGCGATGTAGGACGCACTGGCGTACAGCGTGGCCAAGAGCGTCACGCCACCGACGGACAGACCCAGCAACGCGCCGGTGGCCAGGCCCAGGCCGGCGGAGAAGAGCGGCATGACGGTAGCGAAGACGAGCAGGAATGGCCCGGCGCGGCGCAGTTCGCCGAAGCGGCTCGCCGCCACCAGGCCCATTTCGAGAAGGAAAAACGCGAGCACGCCCTTGAACAGGTCGAAGAACAGGCGATCCAGTGGCTCGATGCCGCCGGGGCCTGCGAACCAGCCGATGGCCAGTCCTCCCAACAGCAGCACGATGCTCTTGCCAGCGAGCACCTCATGAAGCACCTTTCCCCAAGGTGTGCCGGGCTCGCCGCGCCGTGCCAGCAGGACGCCGATCACCAGCGCCGGGAACTCAAGCAGCACGAGCATCACCGTCATGTAACCTTCGCCCTCATGGCCGAGGCGAGCCAAGTAGGTTGTTCCAACCGCGAAAGTGACCACGCTCACCGATCCGTAGTGGCCGGCGATCGACCCCGCATCGGCTCGCGGCAAACGGCCGAAGCGGCGCAGCACCGGGTAAGCCACCAGCGGGATCAGCGCCCCTACGGCAACCACCACCAGCGCGGGAAGCGCGACGGTGGCAAGCGGGTAGCGCGCCAGTTCCACCCCGCCCTTCAGGCCGATGGCCAGCAGCAGGAAGATGCTCAATGACTCGTAGAGGACACCTGGAATGCGCAGGTCCGAACGCAAAAAACCGGCCAGCGCGCCCAGCAGGAAGAACAGGATAACGGGCTCGAAGTGCGGCATCGTGCGGCGATCAGTCCGGGCCGGCTCAGCGAACGATCAGTACCGGCACCTTGGCGAGGTGCACGACCTTGTAGGCCACCGAGCCGAGCAAGAGCGACTCGGTGGCAGTC
Organism: Pseudomonadota bacterium; assembly: GCA_040385485.1. GTDB lineage: Bacteria > Pseudomonadota > Gammaproteobacteria > Burkholderiales > Burkholderiaceae_C > Hydrogenophaga. Next base: position 120,950 of record JAZKHJ010000027.1, read on the forward strand.
AAGCCGTGCGAGCCGATGGCAATACCCTGGCTGCCGAGTTCCTGCGCCAACGCGCCGACCTCCTCGGCCGCATCCCCCATGCGTGCGTGCAGCCGCCACGCAATGCCCATCTCATCCATGAGAGCGCGCGCGGCGGCGGAGGCGTGCCAGCAGCGCCGCGCGAGCTCCGCCTCGGCAGCTTCCTTGACCAGCCAGGGATGGACGTGCACCAGGTCGACCTCGGCGCGCGCTTCAGCGGCAATCAGCCGCGCCGCCATCGATGCGGCGCGCAAGGATCCTTCCGAGCCGTCAACGGCGACGAGCCAGCGGCCGGCATGAGCCTGCGGGGCTGTGCCCCAACTGGCGTACACCAGGCGGCCGTGTTCGTCACGGGCCATTCGGTCCGGGGCGGGGATCGCAGTGGGCGTGGTGTTTGTCATGTCGCAGGGCGGTCGGATTTACGGGCAGAGAATTTGAGGCTGAGCAGAATGGAGACCAGAATCACCGAGCCGACGATGGCCAGCGACCACTGCACCGGCATGTGGAACCAGGGGGCCGCCAGCATCTTGCCACCGATGAAGACCAGGACCAGCGCCAGGCCGTACTTGAGCAGGTGAAAGCGCTCGGCTATGTCGGCGAGCAGGAAGTACAGCGCCCGCAACCCCATGATGGCGAAGATGTTGGACGTGAAGACGATGAACGGGTCGGTGGTGACCGCGAAGATGGCCGGGATGCTGTCAACGGCAAACACCAGATCGCTGACCTCGATCATCATCAGCACCAGAAACATGGGGGTGGCCCAGCGCACACCGTTGATGTGCACGAAGAACTTTTCGCCGTGGAACACCGGCGTGATGCGCATGTGAGCGCGCAGCCAGCGCAGCAGTGGGTTCTTTTCCAGGTCGGGCTGCTTATCGGCGAAAACCAGCATTTTGATACCGGTCACGATCAAGAACACACCGAACACGTAAAGGATCCAAGCGAACTCGCTCACCAGCCAGACGCCGGCCAGGATCATGCCGGCGCGCATGACGATCGCACCCAGCACGCCGTACAGCAGAACGCGCCGCTGCAACTCCGGCGGCACGGCGAAGTAGCTGAAGATCATCACGAAGACGAACATGTTGTCGACTGACAGCGTCTGTTCGATCAGGTAGCCGGTGATGAACTCGAGCGTCTTGCGGTCGGCCATCTCGCGGCCAACGTTGGCGTCCAGGTACCACCACATCAGCGCCGCAAACGTGAAGGCCAGCGTGACCCAGGCCGCTACCCAACTGCCGGCCTCCTTGACGGAGACCCGGTGCGCCTTGTTGCCGCCGAGGACGAACAGGTCCAGCGCCAGCATCGCGAGCACGAAGACAATGAAACCGGCCCACATCGGGCCAGTGGCGAAGGAGTCTATGTTCATGGCAAGGCGGGAACGCGGTGCAGCCTTGCAGCGTCGGCGCTCCGTTTCGCTGGGGGTTGGGATGTTACGGGGGAACGCCACGCGCCCTGCAGCGCGGCGACGCCGATGATGTCCATGGGGCAACCGGTCACTGCCGGGCCTCCGCGCGCTGCCAACGCCGCGATGGGCCGTCTCACCGTCTCGCGCTCTACGCTTACCAGCGGTGCAATAGCGCGTCGGCGCATCGCGAGCTTGATCTGGACGCTCGAATGACCGTTGATCGACGTACAGTGCGACCATCGCCACAGGGAGCGAGTGCGCCTGAACTCGACTGCTACGCTCGCCGGCTCATGTGTTGCCGCCCCCGACGCGTACCTGCCCAGGCGGAGAGGACCGTAGCCGAGCACGCGTTCACCGCCGTCGGCGTAGGTTCGGTAGGATTTCAAAATGGCAGTGGGCATGACGTGGAGCGGCGCCAGCCCTGGCATGCCTTCATCAAAGAACATCGCCCCCGCCGGCGGGCGGCGAAACTGCAAGCTAACCGCGCTTGCGAGTGCCTTTTCACTGTCGGGCGAGCCCAATAGAACCGGTGCGCTGCTATGTCGGCGGTCTACCGGCGCAGATGGGATCCGCACGCGATACGGCGGCGCTTGGGGACAGGATGTCACGATGGGTTCTCGTCCGATCTTCATTCTCGAGGAGCAGTGGTCTCAGGGTGAGCGCGCGAATGCACCTGGAAGTCCGAGCCGTACAACATGGGTTCGAGCAGATCGTGGTCGTCGGGATGCAGACTCCAACGATCGATCGCGGCCATCAGCACGAATCGCTCGCCATCGTCAATCTGGCAGTCGGCTTGAGCGACGGCTGTACACAGGCGCAGCACGAGGCGCCGCATTCCGTCGTCGACGACTTCGTCCAGCATGCGGTCCAGCAGTTCGCTTGGGAAGCGTACTTTGTTGCCGCAGCGGGTCGGACCCAGCAAGTCCGCGCACAGGTCGTGGATCACGCCATGCCACTGCTGCCGGGTCAGGCCGAGCCGTTCACGGGCCTTGAGCGCGTCAAGCGCCGCAGTCTCGACCGTCTCTATGCGGCCGTTGGCGATCAGCGCGAGCGCAACGATCCGTGCCGCGGCCTCGGCACTGTTGAGGGGATACGCGCGGAGCAGCGGGTTGGGGGCGTTCATGTTGGCGCTCCGTTCGGAGGGGCAGCCAGGGTGCCGCCAGAGGCAGCTATCCCAGCACCAGAAGCTGGACGTCGAAATCCGGACGTGTGCGGGCACGGGTTCTCATGGGAGGGTTCGCGCAGAGAGATTGCGGAAGAATCAATAAAAAAAGACCCGTGGCGCGGAATGTAGGGCGTCGCTGGCAACGTCGGCGTGTAGCACTGTCGCCCACCCCCGGCGCCGGCGGTCACTGTGGGTGGTGGAACAGTGCCAAGCAAGCGGCGCGGCAACAGGGCCGAAGCGACCGGGGCCGCTGGGATACGGCGCTGCGCGCTCATGGCCCGCTCACCCATAACAAAGCCATGCCAACCCCCAAGCTGGCCGGGATGCCGACCCGCGCGAGCACGCCGGCCGGGGCGCCGACGATCACCTCGATCGGCACTGAGCAGTGGTCGAGCAGCCGGTTGGTGAGTGAATTCTCGACGGCGCGCACGAGCACGCTTTTGCGCGCCGTGCCGATCACAATACGGTCGCAGCGCAGTAAGCGTGCCGCGTCAGCGATACAGCGCGCCTTGTCGCCAACCTCCACATGCACGCGGTAGGCAATACCAGTTGCGTCGAGCAGTTGCCGCGCCTCGGTGAGCGCTTTGGCGGCGTCTTCGCGGTGAAAATCGGCGCGCAGTTCCCGGCTGACGTAACGCGCCACATAAGCTGAAAAGGGCGGCTGCACATTCAGCAGGTGAACCAGTTGCACGTCGCCGCGGTGAAACCTGTCGATGGCGTGCCGCACCGCCAGCAGAGCGTTGGTCGAACCGTCGCAGGGCAGTAGGAGTGTGATCATGTTGATGACTCCAGAAAGGGTTGAAAAGTGCCCGGACTTGACCGATGGCGGCAGTCCATGCGGGCGGGATACTCACTGTGTAAAAATCGACTTCGCCAGCGGCATTCGGTCTCGGGACGGCCCGGCTCGCTCATGCGGTGTCTTCGCGGGAAGGGGTGGGTGCGATCGAGGTGCTTGACGGCCAGCCGGCCGACGCGGTCTGCGGCACGGTCGATGGCGACGTACATATCGGCGCCGACGCTCTCGACCACGGCGTCGGACGCTTCGAGCAGGTGGAACTGGATGCGGCAGTGCATGTCCACCCCGCCGCACGACCCCTTCTCGTCACCGATACGGACCGAGACCGGCCGGATGCGGTCGCCGTTGTGGCTGAGGACGAAGCCCAGCTGACTTCGGACGTGCCCGCCCAGCGCCTGCGTCACTGTGAACCCTTGACCGTGAATGTCGACAACCACTGTGCACCTTTTGTTTCGCCGTCAGTGGCGATACACAGAATCTAGGGCCGGACGTCGTCCGCGAAAAGCAGATTGTTCTACTTCAATCGTACCGAAAAACCATACAATTTGACCAACATCTCCCGCAGCCTCCGACTGTGGCACTCATGAACTACAAACACCTCCACTACTTCCATCAGGTGGCCAAGCTTGGAGGTGTGCTGCGCGCCAGCGAACAATTGCACCTGTCGCCACAGACCATCAGCGGGCAACTCCAGTTGCTGGAGGAGGCGCTAGGCACGCCTCTATTTGCCAAGAGCGGGCGCGGTTTGGTGCTGACCGAAGCCGGGCGCATGGTGCTGGGCTATGCCGAGAACATCTTCTCGATCGGCGCCGAGCTCAAAGAGGCCGTGCGCGACTACCCCCGCAAGGGCAAGCTGCTAGAGTTCCGCGTTGGCGTGGCTGATGCCGTGCCGAAGACGATCGCCTGTCGGCTGATCGAGCCGGCCACGCAGTTACCCGAGCCGATTCGCATCGTCTGCCGCGAGTGGAAGCTGGACACGCTGCTGGGCGAGTTGGCCCTGCACCGACTGGACCTCGTGATCTCCGATGCGCCGATCCCTTCCGCCGTAAGCGTGCGCGCCTTCAACCACAGGTTGGGCAATTGCGGCGTTAGCTTCTTCGCGGCACCGTCGCTGCTCGAATCTTGCAAGGGTCAGTTTCCGAACTGCCTCGACGGCGCGCCTCTTCTCATGCCTGCCGAGGATTCTGCAGTCGGCCAGCGATTGCGGTCTTGGCTGCAGGCGCGCTCACTGCACCCCCGAGTCGTCGGCGAGTTCGACGACAGCGCCCTTGCAAAGGAGTTCGGGCGCCGAGGTCTGGGCATATTCGTCGCACCCACCGTGCTTGAGCGGGACATCGAGAAGCAATACGGCGTGCGCGCGCTTGGCGCGACGCACGAGATTGTGGAGGAATTTTTCGCGATTTCAGTCGAGCGTCGAATCACGCACCCGTGCGTGACGGCGATCACCGAGGCAGCACGCAACGAGCTTTTCACACCTCTCGCGCGGCGGCCGCTCGCAAAGTAAGCTATCTCACGAGCGCTTTGCATGTCAGCGTGTAGGGTCGTGCAGTCCAGTGACCTTGCCCCTGACCACTCCAATCTTCGCCGAGCTGCATTGCCAGCTCGCTGGCGATGCAGCTCAATCCCCATCAACCCAGAAACCAATCGAGTAATCTTGAACTTGTCCTTCCACTTTTGATTGGTACGTCCACAGGGGGTAGGTCAGCCTACTGATCATCCTCGTGGGGCTGTACGTCGGCTATCACGGCTGGACTGCACGTTCTCAATAAAGTGGCAATGCGGTGCCGTCACTCATGGCTGTGGCCGTGACCACCGTTTCCAAGATTGCTGAGCTTTTCGCAGCCGGCCAGTGAGCCCAGAAAGGCAACGATCAGAAGTGCGCTGAAGAAGGTTTTGAGAGTTTTCATGGTGAGTGAGATTGATTTACAAGGAGATCAGAGAATATGCATGCTGGTGGCGCCGCAGCTGTCGTCGCGGCGCCTTTTTTGAGCTCACATGGGTTTGTTCACATCAGATGCGCGTAATTCGAAACACAGAGGCGGGTGGCAAGTTGAAGAGTGAGCTTCCGATGCGCTCTGCCCTCAAGCCCATCCGGGCAAGAATCTCTGGTGCAACGGGACATTTGGTCATGTAGGTGAACTGGTAGAGAGCTGCCCCTGCACGCAGGCTCTGCATGCAGGCCCCAACCACGTTCCACTGCGCGCGCGTGCCCATGGTCAGAAGTGGCAGGCCTGAGATCACGGCCTGAGCTTGCATCGTCTTCCACGGGTCCTCCCCCCGCCGCATGCGCGTAACATCCATTTCGAGCAGGCGCGCCTCGGGGAAGCGTTGACGCAGTAGCGCTGTGAAGTCTGGACTGTTCTCCACCAGCGTGATGTTGGACTCGGGCACGCCTTTGGAGAGGATGCATCGTGTGAAAGCCCCTGTTCCTGGGCCCAATTCGATGACAGGTCCCGCATCAGGCCGGATGTCGCGAGTGATGATGCGCGCGAGGGCACTGCTTGATGGGGCCACGGCTCCTATTCTCATAGGGCGCTTGAGCCAGCTTTTGAAGAAGATAGTTTGATCAGTTGTAGAGGGCACGAACGAATCCTTTTGGGGCGCACCAATCACCCCAGCGTGGCGCTTAGGGCGATCGATGCATTCTGGAGATCGTGGCGATCCAATGCGGTGCGCGAATCGCCTTGCGGTCGATTGCGCACGCGCTGCAAGTCGCCGTTTTCTTGGACACCTGTATCGGAGATACAGGTGTCCTTGCCTATCACTGAACCCGTTTGATGTCTGTGTAGTCGCCGCGAGTGCGCAGAATGACTTTCACATCAGCCTGACCGCGGTTGCGCCAGAACCAACCGTGGTTGCCGGTGAACGCGGCTTCGAGCACGCCTTCATCGGTCGCAACACCACGGCCTTTTTCGTAGCTGATCGACTTGCCCGGTGCGTCGCCGTGGGTGTCGAAGTTGACCGCACCACCTTCGACGATCCACTGGTACTGCGCCTTGCCGCCTTCGACCATCTTCAGCTTGATCTCCGTGCCTTCGCCCGGGGTCAGCGTGAAGGGCGTCTCGTCTTTCCACGTCACCTTGGGTGCAGCAGAAACGGGAGGAGCTGCGACGGCGGGTGCCAGTGCTTGCGCTTGTGCTGCATTGGCCGAGGCCATGCCAATTGTTGCCACAGCTGCCTGTGCTGGCGCTCCTGCGGAGGCGGCTGCGTCGGCAGCAGCCTCCGCTGCCAGCTGGTTCTTGATCTCGCCCATCTCGGTCATTCGCAAGACCCGGCCGATGCCGGTGGGATCGACACCATATTCGGCCGGCAGCACGACGGCCACGAGAAGGACAACCGCCGACACAGCGGCGAGGATGGTGGAGCGCAAGAGCTGTTTGGAAGAAGGCAGCTCGGCGCGGGTGGGGGAATCGCTGTTGTACATGTTGAAGGTTCCTTGGGTGTTCACGACACGAAGTAGCCGGTGAGCTGCATGCCCACCAGAATGAAGCCCGCGCTCATCATGGCGACGTTGGCTGTGTAGGCATGGCGAATGAAACTGGGCGTGCGGCGCCAGTAGCTCATGCCGATGAGGATGACGGCCAGCGCCAGCAACTGCCCGATTTCCACACCGACGTTGAAGGCCAGCAGGTTGGGCACCAGCCCGTCGGGCGAGATCTCGTACTCGATGATCTTGGTGGCCAGACCAAAGCCGTGGAACAAGCCGAACACCAGCGTGGCCACCTTGGTGTTGGGCTGGAACCCGAACCAGCGCTGATAGGCGCCGATGTTGTCCAGCGCCTTGTAGACGACGGACAAACCGATGATCGCGTCGATCAGGTAGCTGTTGATCCCGACGTTGAAATACACGCCCAGGATCATGGTGGTGGAGTGACCCAGCGCAAACAAACTCACATAGATGCCAATGTGCTTGATGCGGTAGAGAAAGAAGATCACGCCGAACAGAAACAGGATGTGGTCGTAGCCCGTCATCATGTGTTTGGCGCCCAGGTACACAAAGGGGAGCAGGTTGACGCCCGATATTTCCTGGATGTAGCCCTTGTCACCCTCGGTGACAGCGTGGGCAAAGACCTCCGCCGTACCCAGGAGCAGGCACATGAAGAGGGCAAAGAGCAAGAAGAGACGGGGATGCCCGATCGCCCATGGCGAACGCGGCAGCCTGTCGTGGACATGGCTGTGCATGAAGACTCCATTGGTCTGAAAAAAAGAAAAGCACTGCGTGGCGCAGCGCGAAGGCGAGGGGAGAAGCCTCAGCCCATGGGTGGGCGTTCAAGCCGCGATGGTTCGACCATTTCAATCCACAGCCGCGCGTGCCCTGTCCACACGGGCAGCTGCGGAGCGGCCACATCCCATGTGATGGGCAGGGCGTGGGCCTTGTCGTGGGAATGGTCTGCGCCGTGGTGGGGATGGTCGGCGCTGCCGCCATGACTGCCCACGACCCAAGTGCTGCCGCCGTCTTCGTGCGCATGACCGTGTGCATGGTCGTGCTCTGTGTCCGGGCCTGCTGAATCGGCATGACCCGCTGATGCAATGGCCGCAATGCCATGGGAGTTCATGCTCCCCACCGACGAGATGACGGTTCCAAACAGGATCACCAGCAGCACCAGCCACCGCATGCCCAGCGCTGCCCGGTCGGGGCGCGTGGAGCGGGTGAGGCTTGAGATCATGGGCGGTGCGGCGTTCGGTGTTAGCAAAGGCGATATAGTAACCTCCCCGAGGGGATACGATCAGCCATGACACAACCGCACACACACGCCTCCCATCCCGCCATCATCAAGCGCCTTCGCAGGGCCAGCGGGCACCTGAGCAGCACCATCGACATGGTGGTGCAAGGCCGAGACTGTCTTGATGTCGCGCAGCAGTTGCAGGCGGTGGAGAAAGCGATCCAGCAAGCCAAGAAGGCCTTGATCCAGGATCACCTGGACCACTGCCTCGAAGACCTGGTGGGGCCCTTGAAATCGGGGCAACGCCATTCGCTGGACGAGTTCAGGGAAATCACGCGCTACCTCTGAGCCCGTGGCGTCCATGGCCCCGAGCGCATGCACAACGAGAACAACAGACATGCTGGACATCCTTTCCAACCGCACCTACCGCCACCTCTTCGCTGCGCAGGTGATCGCCTTGATCGGCACCGGTCTGGCCACCGTGGCCCTGGGCCTACTCGCCTTTGAGTTGGCTGGCGACAACGCGGGCATGGTGCTGGGCACAGCCCTGGCCATCAAGATGATCGCTTACGTGGGCGTGGCGCCGGTGGCTGCGGCGTTTGCCGATCGCCTGCCGCGGCGGACGATGCTGGTCGCCTTGGACTTGGTTCGTGCGGCCGTGGCACTGCTGCTGCCATTTGTCTCCCAAATTTGGGAGGTGTACGTGCTGATCTTTGTGTTGCAAGCGGCCTCGGCCGCGTTCACGCCAACGTTCCAAGCCACCATTCCCGACGTGCTACCGGATGAGAAGGATTACACCAAGGCTCTTTCGCTCTCACGCTTGGCCTACGACATGGAAAGCCTGGTCAGCCCGATGCTGGCAGCTGCGTTGCTCACCGTCATCAGTTTTCACAATTTGTTCGCCGGCACGGTGGTCGGCTTTCTGGTCTCTGCCGCGCTGGTGGTCTCGGTGGTGTTGCCCGCGCACCCGTCGCCACAGCGCCGGGGCATTTACGAGCGCACCACGCGCGGGCTGCGTATCTACCTGGCCACGCCGCGGCTGCGTGGTTTGCTGGCGATCAGTGCGGCTGTGGCGGCGGCGGGCTCCATGGTCTTTGTCAACACGGTGGTCATCGTTCAGGCCGGCATGGGACTGAGCCAGAGCGCCGTCGCCCTGGCCTTGGCCAGTTTTGGCGCGGGCTCCATGGTGGCCGCCCTGGCCCTGCCGCAATTGCTGGAGAAGCTGCCCGACCGCACGGCCATGCTGGGGGGCATTGGTCTGATGGTCGTGGGTCTGTTCGCGGGCGCCTTCGTGGTCGGACAGGCTTCGTTGATGGCCTTGTGGTTCGTGCTCGGCCTGGGCTACTCCACCGCCCAGACGCCTTCCGGGCGCTTGTTGCGGCGGTCTGCGCACGCAGAGGATCGGCCAGCGTTGTTTGCCGCGCAGTTCGCGCTGTCGCACGCCTGCTGGTTAGTGTGTTATCCCCTGGCCGGTTGGCTCGGTACCCGCTTCGGAATGGCGGCGACGTTTGTGGTGCTGGGCTTCGCAGGCGCAGGGGCCATGTGGGTCGCTTCAAAGGTCTGGCCGGCGCAAGACCCGGAGGTGATCGAGCACGAGCACCCGGACCTGCCGGCCGGACATGCGCACACCCAGGGCACGGCCGCCAGCGGCGGTCGGGTGCGCCATGCGCACGCTTTTGTGGTGGATGACCAGCATCCGCACTGGCCCAGCGTGGGTAGTTGATGCCTGAACAGTGGGCGCTTTTGTCGGGTTGACTGTCCGTAGTGGGCGGTGCTTGCGGCAAGTGAGCGCCGAGCCTAAACAGGAGCCAGGAATAGGCCCATTAACGCAACTGGATTGCATTATGATCGCCAGCTGATGCAACCCTGTTGCACTTGAGGGGCAATCCATGCCCAACTCCCATTACCACCCTCATCACGGCCCTCGCTCGCCCAGCGGCGCGCTGGGCCACCATCGCGTTGACACACTTTTGGGATCCGCCAGGTTCCGCTTGATGGGTCTTGACCTGCCCGGTTTCTTCGGACCAGTAATTTCTAGGAAGATCGCTCCCAACCCGCGAGGAGCCCATGAGAAAGAGCCGATTCACCGAAGAGCAGATGGTCAACGTGCTGCGCGAAGCAGACAAGACCAGCGTGGCCGATGCGGCCAAGAAGCACAAGGTCAGCGAACCCACCATCTATGCTTGGCGCAAGCACTTCGGTCAGATGGAAGCCGCCGATGTCAAACGTCTCAAGGCCCTGGAGATCGAGAACGGCAGGCTCAAGAAACTGCTGGCCGAGCGTGACCTGGACATCGAGGTACTCAAGGAGATCAACGCGAAAAAGTGGTGAGCCCGCAGGCCCGACGCGAACAGGTCGCGCTCGCTTGTGAGCGGGGCCTGTCAGAGCGGCGGGCCTGCGGGCTCATCGGCCTGGCCCGCTCCAGCCTGAACTACACGCTGCGCCTGCCAGTCAAGGACGCTCCTGTCATTGCTGCGATGAAGTCGCTGTCTGCCCAGTACCCGCGCTACGGCTACCGGCGCATCCGCATCTTCCTGCGCCGCCAGGGCCTGGAGCTGAGCTGGTCGCGCACGCACCGCATCTGGCGACAGGCCGGCTTGCTGCTGCCCAAGAAACGTCCGCGCAGACGCATCGCCAGCAACCGGCCCAGGGCCTACACGCCCTTCAAGGCCAACGCCGTGTGGGCGTACGACTTCGTCTTTGACACCACCGCCGAAGGCCAGCAGATCAAGTGCCTGACCGTCATCGACGAATACACGCGCGAGTGCCTGGCAATCGACGTGGCCGGCTCCATCCGCTCACGCCGCGTGGTGGAGGTGCTCTCGCGGTTGGTCAGCATGCACGGCGCTCCGCTGTTCATGCGCTCGGACAACGGACCGGAGTTCGTCAGCCACGCCATCCTCGAATGGATCTCCCAGGCTGGCATCGCAACCGCCCTGAGCGATCCTGGCAAGCCTTGGCAGAACGGGGCCGACGCGTGGTCATTGAAGCCTGGCGGCACCACTACAACACGGTGCGTCCCCACAGTAGCCTGGACTACCGCACACCCCACGAATTCAAACAGCGCAATCAACCCATTCCCAACCGGGCCGTCTTACAGGAATGAATGGCTCGAAAAAGCCGAGCAGATCAAAACTCCATCGTGGTTGTAAAAAAAGTGGGGAGGGGGAGTGGGACGTAATAGGGTGGAATGAAGTTATAGGCTGCTCAAACACACCAAACCAAGAACACCGCCAACGCCGGACATGAGCTGAACATCCCGTGCTTCGCTGCCGGTTCGATGCGCCAGCCAGGCGCCCTGCAGGCACCCGGTGATCACAGTCAACCTCGCGAGCTGAAAAGACGTCACGCAGTGCCTCCTTTGCCCAACGATTGCGAGGGACTCGGCTTGAGCAACCCGCGCTGATGGCTTGTCAAAGCAGCGACCGCCTTCCAAGAGCGCTCGGTAACCCGCCGCAACAAGGCGCCGAGCTTGCGCTGACGCTCATTGACAGTAGCAACCTGTCCGTTGGGAAAATGCACTTCCACCACGCACTCTCTGGCGGAGGAGCCTGCGCGTGGTGCATTGCTCACACGCACCACGATGCGTACGATGTTGTGGGCCAACCGCGCAAAGGTGGCCCGCAGGCGCTGTGCGATCTCCTGGGTGTGCGCTCGCGACAAGCGCGTGTTCAAGGCTCGGACGTCGATGTGCATGCTGTTTCTCCTGGGTGGATTGGTCAGTTGAAATGAAGGCCGGGTTTGTCAAGGCGCCAATGCTCTGCCAAGGCATCCACCAGGTGCTCTTCAACCTCTGCGTGGTGAAAATCGGCGCGAACGACCGCCACGCACAGCTCCAGCGTCGTGCGCTGCAGTACCGGATCGGTGACCTCCGCTGCCACCGAGCGCAGTGCATGCATGTCGATCTGGCAAGCAGATCCCCAGACGGCATACGACGCGGTCATTAGGTCTTCGGACAAATGGCGAACCACTTCGGTGAACTGGCCGCGGTTCAATCCCAGTCGGGTCGCGGCGTTCATTCGCTCCAGCAAGCCGAGCTCGGTGGTCCTCAGATGACCATCGGCCAGAACGGCCAGCGCAACCAGCCGAGCCGCAGCTTGAGGACTGTTCAAAGGATAAGACCGCATGAATGTCTCCCTGAAGAAGTGCTCACTCAAAGATGTCGACCAACCACGACTTGCGGCGATTCGATGTGCGTTTCTTGGGGTCAGGTTCGTCCAGGTCCACAAACTGGCGCTGACGAGCTTGCATGGTGGCGGCTCGCTTGAGCAGCTTTTCAAGCTCGCCCCGGTCCAGCCAAACACCGCGACATTGCGTGCAGTAGTCGATCTCGATGCCGGAGCGCTCGGTGATGACAAGTGAGGAAGAATCACAGGTGGGACATTTCATGATCGGCTCTAGCGCAATGTTGGGGGGTTTCGCGGAAACAGCTTTCTGAACTCTCCAGCACATGTATTCATGTTGATGAGCATGAGCTACTGTAGAAAAATTTCGGTTCGAGATAAATCTGTTTTTGATGTAAAACACATCGAACAAACTGATGCTTTCCCATGAACTACAAGCACCTTCACTACTTCTGGACCGTGCTGCGCGCTGGCAGCATTGCCCGCGCCAGCGCTCAGCTGCATCTCACCCCTCAAACCCTGAGCGGTCAGATCAAGCTGCTTGAGGCGCGCCTGGGAAAGCCACTGTTGCGCAAGGTTGGGCGGGGGGTTGAGCCCACCGATACCGGCCGTATGGTCCAACGGTTTGCAGACGAGATTTTTTCTATCGGTGCCGCATTGCAGGACGCGCTATCGACGGGACAGGAGGACGTCGCACGGGGCAGCCTGCGGGTGGGGGTGGTGGACTCGGTGCCCAAGTCCATAGCGTGCCATGTGCTTGAGCCTGTCCTGGCCATGCCCGACAGAGGTCGCTTGGTTTGCGTGGAAGGAAAGCTCACCGCGCTGCTAGCCGAGTTGGCGGTTCATCGGCTCGACCTGGTGGTGTCCGACGTTCCCATGCCGGCCAGCCTGAGCGTGAAGGCGTTCACACACCTTCTGGGCAAGACAGATATCAGCTTTTTTGCGTCGCCCCAACTGCTCCAACGTGAAGGGCTGACATTGCGTCAGGCTCGCTCGCGGTTTCCAGAGTGCCTGGGCAAGCTACCCTGGCTCATGCCGAACGCTGACTCCGTGCTGCGTCCCCGCCTTGATGCTTGGCTTGGCGACATGGGCGTGGTACCTCGGATCGTTGCAGAGTTCGACGATGGTGCTCTGACCAAGGCATTTGGGCGTCAAGGCTTTGGTGTGTTTGCGGGTCCCGCCGTCCTTGCGTCTGAGATCGAAGACCAATACCAAGTGGCGCGATTGGGCACAACCCACGAACTTATGGAAGAGTTCTACGCGATTTCTATCGAACGGCGCATCTCTAACCCTGCTGTAGCCGCCATCACCGCCGCAGCGCGCAGAGAGCTGTTTCCAAAAAACTGAGGTTACTGCCCTCCACGAAGCAGGGCTATTGCTGCCGTCCGGTTGATAGTAACTCCATATGAAGATCACCACCTTCGACGCCTCTCGTTGACGCAACACACGACAAGCGCAAGATCCATCCAACAAGGCCCGGCAACAGCTCGCCACTTGCGTTTGCACGAACTCCACAAAACCAGAAGATCCTGGGAGTCGAGCTGCCCTTGTTCGGCATGTCCTGATGACTGAACGACAACATCATTCCTGAGTTGACGAGTCGCCTTTCAACGCTGAGGGGCCGGCGCGGGTCACCACTGAGCTTTCGTATCGCCTCGCGGCCAGCGCTGCAATCAAGTGAGACGGCGCGACATTTGATGCAGATGTCACACGCACCCTACTCGAGTGGAGATCAATCTCAACGTCCTGAACGCCGTCAATAGGAAGTAGTGCAGCCCTCACCCGCGCTACGCAGACACCGCAGGTCATGCCCCTCACTTCTAGGTCAGCTACGTTCACGGCCACCTCCTGGGAAAACTGGGAGGCTGGGGTTTGACACGCATGCTCACATCCGCCGAATGCCTCCGCAGTAGGAGACCAGATCTATTGAAGATTGCGCGATCTATCTGGTCGGCCCTGATTTATTCAGATTGACGCCAAGGCCAAACGAGGGGCTGAGCTGGTGAGTGTGTGAACAAGCGGTTTGCGGGGCGTCCGAGACCAGTTCAGCGATAGCCCCGCGATCTCGCGCAGGCGCAAATAAGCCAGCTGCAGGAAGGCCACCCCCTTCCTTGCGATCATGCGCAGCAGCCAACGGATGTTGTAGCCCGCCGCGCACAGCACCGCGTGCAGCCGGTCGCCCTGTTCGCCCTTGAGGTGACAGCGGTCCATGCGGTGGTCGCTCTTGAGGTGGCCAATGATGGGTTCGATGGCCTGGCGCCGTTTGAGCAGCTTTCTCTCCTGCTCGCTGATCCGCTTGGCCTTGCCCCGGTGCACGATGTGCACACCGGGCAAGTCCGCGTCCACGCCCCGGTAGCCCAGATCCACGAAGGCCGTCGCCGGTCTGGCTGTGCTGTCCTGCATCAGGATCGTGGCCTGCTCCAGCTGCTCAGCCAAGGTGTGCCCGTCATACGGATTGCCGTGGAATGCCCGCGCGCCCACGATCAGGTTGCCGTGCAGCGTGCTGGCAATGCCCACCTTCAAGTCGAGGGCTTGATAAGGCGCTGATTTCTACGTTGTCCAATTGCAGCTGGATCACGCGAAAGCAGAACCTCATGATCCTCGGGCCAACGGGTGTGGGTAAAACTTGGCTAGCGTCGGCGTTCGGCCACCAAGCCTGCCGGCTGGGCATGACCGTGGCCTTCTACGTGGCCAACGACCTCTTCACCAGCATCGGTCAAGCAGTGCTCGATGCCTCGCTACCAAAACTCAAAACGGCCCTCTACAAACCCAACCTGCTGATCCTTGATGACTTTGGAATCGGGGAAATGTCCCCAATCGCAGCACAGGTCCTGCTCGATGTTGCCGACCGGCGCATGCACACGGGATCTCTGCTTTTGACCAGTCAGTACCCCTCGGACACCTGGCACGGTTTCTTCCCTGATCCAACCGTCGCGGATGCGGTTCTTGATCGCGTGGTGCATCAAGCCCATCGGGTCCAGCTGAAGGGCGAATCTATGCGCAAGATCAGAGGGCGAGCTGCTCTGAATCCTGGCTGATAAGGTCGCGCTTTCCTGGTCGTTACCTTGCAATGGGGCGGCCTGTTCCTACAGCTGCAGAGCGGCTGCAGCCATCGCAAAACTGAGCCAAGCTGGCGTTCCCATATTGATAGGTAGCCGATCGCCAGCTCCAAGGCTAGACTTCAGGAATCGGCCAGAGGCGGAAGTTCGTCATGACCTTTCCGCTTCCCTTTCCCATTGCTTTGTCGGCGGTCCCGCCCTTGCCACAGCTGCCCAGAACAAGATGCACGACGTAAAAGCACTCATCGCGTTGAACAAGACCCTGGAGGTGGCAGCCGCTCGCTTTACGTCCGCCGTCGTGTGCCCCCTGGTGCAAGGCCTGGCGCTTTTGCCCATCACGGAGGCCCTGACTCAGGAATTGGCCGGCGCTCACCCTGAGCTGGCGCATGCTTCGCCCCCGCTCGTGGAAAGCATGGCACCTGGTGTTGCCGCCCTAGCTGCTCAGTTGTCAGAGGGAGGTCCTGTTGCATTCATCTCCACTGAAATTTTTGGTGGGACGGGGGGTCAAGACGCACTTGTTTGGGAGGGGGCGGAAATCGTTTTTGCGCTGAGCGACAACGAAGACAAGATGCTGGCATGGCCCAACACGCCTATTAGCCAAGCGCTGCGCGCGATTGGTGTCCAAGCGGATGATGGGAAGGACGAGTTTGATACGGTGGGCCTCGGTACGCATCGCAGCACGAACGGATGGGCGAAGGCACACGCACCGACCAAGAGTCCAAATCCGGCCACAACGAGACGTCTCTGATGACCATTGAATTGCCGCCTGCGTACCGGGCCTACGTCGCTGCAAAAGGTCTGTTTGAAGGCCTCGTTGCGTATTCCACGCGATGGCGGACACGATTCCAGGCTGATGGCGGACAGTGTTCC
>JAZKHJ010000028.1:0-118739 GCA_040385485.1 Pseudomonadota bacterium
AGACCACCAGGCCATGCAGAGCATGTACCACTTCAAGATCAAGGTGGACCCGGCGTTTGCGTGGGGTGTGCCTGAGCTGGTTCGGGAAATCAAGCCTGAAGACTTGGCGATTCCCATCCGGAACAAGAGATAACCCCCTGCGCCGCTGACGCGGCTTCCCCCTTGAAAGGGGGACAACGCCTGCGGCCCGGCAAAGCCGGTTCCGCGGCATTCCCGACCAGACACGCGCTTCGGCGGAGTCCTCCAATGCTTGAAACCCAGAACCTCACGGTCCGCTTCGGCGGGCACGTGGCGGTGAATGCTGTCTCCTGCGCGTTCGCGCCGGGCACGCTCACCGCCATCGTCGGCCCCAACGGCGCCGGCAAGACGACCTACTTCAACCTGATCTCAGGCCAGATCAAGGCCAGTGCGGGCAGCGTGCGCCTGGGTGGGCACGACATCTCGTCGCTCGGCGCGCCGGCGCGGGCGCAGGCCGGGCTGGGGCGGGCGTTTCAGCTCACCAACCTGTTCCCCAATCTCACGGTGCAGGAAAACGTGCGCCTGGCCGTGCAGGCCAAGGCGAGGGCGGGTCTCAATCTCTGGCGCATCTGGAGCGACCGGCGCGACCTGCTGCAGCGCGCTGACGAGGTGCTGGAGACGGTGGCCCTGGCCGACAAGCGCGATGCGCTGGCTTCAAGCCTCCCGCATGGCGACCAGCGCAAGCTGGAGGTCGGCATCCTGATGGCGCTGGAGCCGCAGGTGTTCATGTTTGACGAGCCCACGGCCGGCATGAGCGTGGACGAGGTGCCGGTGATCCTCAACCTGATCCGCCAGCTCAAGAACGACAAGACCAAAACCATCCTGCTGGTGGAACACAAGATGGACGTGGTGCGCGAACTCTCGGACCGCATCATCGTGCTGCACAACGGCGAGCTGGTGGCCGATGGCGACCCCGCCACCGTGATCGCCTCGCCCGTGGTACAGCAGGCCTACCTCGGCATCAACCCCGAAGAGAAAGACGAGGTGGCGGCATGAGCAACCTCCTGACCTTGAGCGGCGTGCACACGCACATCGGCGCGTACCACATCCTCCACGGCGTGGACCTGGCCGTGCCCGAGGGCCAGCTCACCATGCTGCTGGGCCGCAACGGCGCGGGCAAGACCACCACGCTGCGCACCATCATGGGCCTGTGGCACGCCAGCCAGGGCACGGTGGTGCTCGATGGCGTGGACATCACGAAGCAGCCCACGCCCGACACCGCGCAAAGCGGCGTGGCCTACGTGCCCGAGAGCATGGGCATCTTCTCGGACCTCTCGGTGCGCGAGAACATGCTGCTGGCCGCACGCGGCGCGCGCACGCTTGACGACATCGACACCGTGCGGCTCGAATGGATCTTCGGCCTGTTCCCGGCCATCAAGAAGTTCTGGCTGCACCCCGCCGGCAAATTGAGCGGCGGGCAGAAGCAGATGCTGGCGGTCTCGCGCGCGATCGTCGAGCCGCGCCGCCTGCTGTTGATCGATGAACCCAGCAAGGGCCTGGCGCCCGCGATCATTCAGAACATGATCGCGGCCTTCCGCGAACTCAAGGCCGCCAAGACCACCATCCTGCTGGTCGAACAGAACTTCAACTTCGCGCGCCAGCTCGGCGACACCGTGGCCGTCATGGACGACGGGCGCGTGGTGCACAGCGGGTCCATGGCCGAACTGGCTGCCGATGAATCGATGCAGGCAAGACTGCTGGGCCTCTCTCTCGGAGCACATCAATGATCAACATGAAAGAACTCGACTGGAAGCCGATGGCGCTGGTGCCGGCACTGGCGCTGATCGCATTGCCCGCCGTGGGCAGTGGCTCCACCTGGCTCACGCTCACCGTGGCGGGACTGGCCATGGGCATGATCATCTTCATCATCGCCTCGGGCCTCACGCTGGTGTTCGGCCTCATGGACGTGCTCAACTTCGGCCACGGCGTGTTCATCGCGCTCGGTGCTTTCGTGGCCACCACCGTGCTGGCCAGCATGGGCAGCTACACCACCGCCGACAGCCTGTGGCTCAACCTCATGGCGCTGCTGCCGGCGATGCTGGTGGCCATGGCGGTGGCCGGTGCGCTGGGCTGGGTGTTCGAGCGGCTCATCATCCGCCCGGTCTACGGCATGCACCTCAAGCAGATCCTCATCACCATGGGCGGCATGATCATTGGTGAAGAAATGATCAAGGTCATCTGGGGCCCCGAGCAGATCGCGCTGCCGCTGCCCGAGAGCCTGCGGGGCTCCTTCATCTTTGGCGACGCGGCGGTGGAGAAGTACCGCCTGCTCGCGGTGCTGGTGGGCGCCGCGGTGTTCGCTGCCATGGTCTGGACGCTCAACCGCACCAAGGTCGGCCTGCTGGTGCGCGCGGGCGTGCAGGATCGCGAGATGGTCGAGTCGCTCGGCTACCGCATACGTCAGCTCTTCATCGGCGTGTTCGTGGTGGGCAGTGCGCTCGCGGGCCTGGGCGGTGTGATGTGGGGCCTGTACCAGCAGACCGTCACGCCGCAGATGGGCGCGCAGGTCAACGTGTTGATCTTCATCGTCATCATCATCGGCGGCCTGGGCTCCACGCTGGGCGCACTCATCGGCGCGCTGCTGGTGGGACTGATGGCCAACTACACCGGCTTCCTTGTCCCGAAGGTCGCGCTGTTCTCCAACATCGCGCTGATGGTCGCCATCCTGCTGTGGCGGCCGCAGGGTGTCTATCCGGTCACGAACCGCTGAACAGGAGACGCACATGATTTCCCGTCTTCTCTCCAACGACCTGCCGCGCAGCCGCTGGCTCACCCTGCTGCTGATCGTGCTGTTCCTCGGCCTCGCGTTCGCGCCCTTCCTGTTCCCGGGTGTGAAAGCGCTCAACGTGGCGGCCAAGGTGCTGATCTTCGTGGCGTTGGTGGCCAGCTTTGATTTGCTGCTGGGCTACACCGGCATCGTGAGCTTCGCGCACACCATGTTCTTCGGCATTGGCGCCTATGGCGTGGCGATCGCGCTCAATTCGGTGGAGCAGGCGAGCTGGGGCGCATTGGCCGTGGGCGTGGTCTGCGCGCTGCTGATCTCGCTCGTGCTGTCGCTGCTGATCGGTCTGTTTTCGTTGCGGGTGAAGGCCATCTTCTTTGCCATGATCACGCTGGCGGTGGCCTCGGCGTTCCTCACGCTGGCCTCGCAGCTGTCGGACTTCACCGGTGGCGAAGACGGCCTGAGTTTCCGCGTGCCCGAGCTGCTCTCGCCCGGCTTCATGCTGCGCGAGGCGCCGCTGGTGACACCGCTGGGCGAGGTCGACCTCAACGGCCGGCTGATCACTTACTACCTGATCTTCGTGGCCGTCACCGCCATCTTCCTGACCATCCTGCGCATCGTGAATTCACCGTTTGGACGTGTGCTGCAAGCCATTCGGGAGAACGACTTTCGGGCTGAGGCGCTGGGCTACCGCACCGTCGTTTACCGCACCCTGTCCAATGTGCTCTCGGCGTCGTTCGCCACGCTCGCGGGCTGCCTGCTGGCGATCTGGCTGCGCTACAACGGGCCCGACACCTCGCTCTCGTTCGAGATCATGCTCGACATCCTGCTCATCGTCGTGATCGGCGGCATGGGCACGCTGTATGGCGCGCTGATCGGCAGCGTCCTGTTCCTCGTGGCGCAGAGCTACTTGCAGGACCTGCTGCGCGTCGCCGGCCAGGCCACCGAAGGCATTCCGTTGCTGCCCGCGCTGCTCACGCCCGACCGCTGGCTGCTCTGGTTGGGCGTGCTGTTCGTGCTCTCGGTTTACTACTTTCCCACCGGCATCGTCGGCAAGCTCAGGGAGCGCGCTGTGCTCGGTCGCCTGAAAGGGTCGAAATGAAACCGCAGGCCACTGTCGTTCCCCGTTCGCGCTACCTCACGTGCGAAGGCCGCGAGGTTCACTTCATGGACTGGCAACCCGACACCCCGGGTGGTCCCGTGGTGGTGGCCTGGCACGGCCTGGCACGCACCGGGCGAGACATGGACCCAATGGCTGCGCACCTCAGTGCGCAAGGCTGGCGGGTGATCTGCCCCGACACCATTGGTCGCGGCCTGAGCCAGTGGAGCCCGAAGCCCGAGACCGAGTACTGCCTCGATTTCTACAGCCGCATCGCCACATCGCTGGTGGACCAGCTCGCGCTCAACCGCTTCCACTGGGTGGGCACCTCCATGGGCGGTGCCATCGGCATGGTGTGCGCGGCCGGCCCGCTGCACGGGCGCATCGAGCGCCTGGTGCTCAACGACATCGGCCCCAAGACCGCGGACGCGGCCATTGCGCGCATCCGCAGCTACGCCGGCAACCCGGCCGCCTTCGACACGGTGGGCGAGCTGCAGCAGTACTTCCGCACCATCTACAAGCCGTATGGCTACTTGAGCGATGCCCAGTGGACGCTGCTCACCGAGAGCTCCACGCGCCGCCTGCCCGATGGCCGCGTGACGCCGCACTACGACCCGGCCATGGTGCAACAGTTCACCCACCACCCCACCGACTACGAGCTGTGGCCGACCTACGACCGCATCGACGTGCCGGTGCTGTGCCTGCGCGGCGCCGATTCCGACCTGCTGCTGGCGGACACGGCAGAAGCCATGCGCGACCGTGGACCGCGCGCGCTGGTGGTGACCATTGCCGGGTGCGGGCACGCGCCCGCGCTGAATGTGCCCGAACAGTTCGAGCTGGTGCAGCGATTCCTCGTCGGACACTGATGGGGGTGAAGGCGGCCAACACGTAGGCAGCCGGGCCTGGTCAGACCGGTGGTCATATCCAGAGGTCCTCAAGAAGGGTAGAACTCGAGTGCTGGGCCGTTTACTGGGACCGTAGTCACCCAGAGGAGCGCCACTTGACCGAACCTGACAACCCCCGTCAGAACCACCTGTTGTCCTGCCTGCCCGATGCTGAATGGCTGCGCTGGCAGCCTCAGCTTGAGTTGGTTGATCTGCCACTGGGCAAGGTGTTGTACGAGTCCGGAGCGCCGCTGACGTATGTGCATTTCCCCACCAGCGCCATCGTCTCGCTGCTCTATGTGCTGGAAGACGGCTCGTCGGCGGAGATCGCCGTGGTCGGCTTCGAGGGCGTGGTGGGCATCGCCATCTTCATGGGCGGCGGCTCCACACCCAACCGCTCCGTGGTGCAGAGCGCGGGCAAGGGTTACCGGCTTCGCGCCGACGCCGTCAAGGCCGAATTCGAGCGCTCCAGCCCGGTCGTGCACCTGATGCTGCGCTACACGCAGGCGCTCATCACGCAGATGAGCCAGACCGCCGTGTGCAACCGCTACCACACGCTGGACCAGCAGTTGTGCCGCTGGCTGCTGCTCAGCCTGGACCGCCTGCCCGGCAACGAACTGGTGATGACGCAGGAACTGATCTCCAACATGCTGGGCGTTCGGCGCGAGGGTGTGACCGAAGCGGCGCTCAAGCTGCAGGCCGCCGGCCTGATCCGCTACTCGCGCGGCCACATCTCGGTGCTTGACCGCCCGAAGCTGGAGCGGCGAACCTGCGAGTGCTACCAAGTGGTGAAGCAGGAGTACGACCGGCTGCTGCCGGATGCCATGGCGATCTGAGGTCCCGGTCGAGCGGCCAGTGGCACTGACTTCAAGACGGAGGAGAGCGCTTCTCCGCGGGCACTTTTTCGGCAGCGCTCACATCCTCTTGGTTCAACAGGGGGCCTGCGGCAGCGCCTCCCAGTGCGCCGACAACCGCGCCCACCGTGCCAGCCACCACCGCGCCCACGGGGCCCGCCACCACGCTGCCGATGGCAGCACCCGCGGCCGCACCGACCATCACACCACCACCCGCCAGCACCGAGTTGGCCTCGCGCTCGGCTTCTCCGGGTTCCATGGGCAACTGTGCTGCCGGGTTCGCGTCTTGCGACGGAATGCCGTGGCCGGGGCGGGCCTGCTCGGCAAGGTCTTCGTCAACCAATGCCGTCTTGGACGGCGTGAGGGCAGATGGATTCATGAGTGTTCTCCTGGAAAGCGCCGCGTCTGTTGCGGCGCTGGACGTTGTTCACGTCCTCCTCATGGTCGCTGCCAACGAACACCGGGTCTGTTCTTCACCGTACAGAACCGGAATGCACACACCCCATCAAGATGCTGAGGAGTACGCAGACATGAGCGTGCCAAAAAAACCGGTGTTCTTGCCCTGTTGGGCGAACAGCTGAGATACGTTGAGCAGGGCGCTCTGCTGCTGCTTCAGTGAGCTGCTCTGGCTGTTGAACCTCGCCAGTGAGTTTGCGATTCTTCCTTCGCTGGCCAGCTCTTTCTCCGCGGTCTTCTCAACCAACTTGCCCAGTTTTGCCAGGGTGTCCTGAACGCCTTTGGGATTGGCTTTGTGGGCAGCTTCGAATTTCGCCATGTCGATCTTCATGGATCCATCCGGGGCGCTTGTGAAACCCATGGCGCGAAGGTCCTGGATTCTGGACAGGTCTGCGTTCATGGTCCGGGTCATCCCGCGGCTGATGCGAGCGCTGCCGCTGGCGTCCGCTGCGACCGATCTGGTTTCCGCCACGATCGCGTTGAAGCTGGAGACGAAAGCCGTGAGTGTCTTCTTGACGGCTTCACCCGTGCTTGAATCCTTGATGCCGGCCAGGTCACGCGCGGACAACTGCGCCTGAGATACCGCAGCCTTGAATTTTCCGAGACCGGAGATGCTTGCAACGGTGCTGGCCAGTTGCTGCTGTACGCGGGCGTCCGCCTTTTTCAGCGCAGCTGTGGAGGCATCAAGCGGCGATGCGGCCTGAGTAGCCTGCTGTTTGGCCGATGCTGCTGCCGCCAGGCGCGTGCTGGTCGACTCGGTGATGGTCATGCTCATGTTTCTGGTGCTCGGAAGTCTTGCGGCATGTGTGCGCACAAGGCTGCAAGCTTGCCTTCCAGGCCAGGGTCTCAAGCAGAGAACTGCGCCGTGAAAGTGCCTCAATTCACCGGTTCAATTCCCGCGGTGGGCGCCAAGCCCTGGTCCTTTGCACCCATGGCCAGCGCACGCTCGCGACTGGCCTGCAGCTCCATCGGGTTGTCCGCCGTCTTCGTGGCCCAGCCTTGCAGGTGCTGCTCGGCCACATCGGTGAGCGCGCGGATCCACTCGGGCTGGTCGTTGAGGCAGGGGATGTACTGGAAGTTGTGGCCACCGGCGTGCAGGAACGCTTCGCGCGCCTCCATGTTGATCTCTTCCAGCGTCTCAAGGCAGTCGCTGGTGAAGCCGGGGCAGACCAGGTCCACGCTCTTCAGGCCCTTCTGCGCCAGATCGATCAGCGTGGGCTCGGTGTAGGGCTCCAGCCACTTGGCCTTGCCGAAGCGCGACTGGAAGGTGACCTTGTAGCGGTCTTTCGCCAACCCCAGCTGCTCCGCGAGCAGGCGCGCGGTCTTGTGGCACTCGCAGTGGTAGGGGTCGCCCAGGTGCAGCGTGCGCTCGGGCACGCCGTGAAAGCTCATGACCAGCTGCTCGCTCTGGCCATGGGCCGCCCAGTGCGCGCGGATGGACCTGGCCAGTGCCTGGATGTAGCCTGGGTGGTCGTGGTAGCGGTTGATGAAGCGCAGCTCGGGCAGGTTGCGCACCTTGGCCGCCCAGTTCATCACGCCGTCAACCACGCTGGCCGTGGTGGTGGCGCTGTACTGCGGGTAGGCCGGCAGCACCAGCACGCGCGTCACGCCCTCGGCCTTGAGCTCGTCCATCACCGAGGCAATGGATGGGTTGCCGTAGCGCATGGCGTAGCGCACGGTCACCTGGTGGCCGCGCTCACCCAGGTAGCCGCGCAGCAGCGTGGCCTGGCGTTCGGTCCATACCTTCAGCGGCGAGCCCTCGGGCATCCAGATACCGGCGTACTTCGCGGCCGACTTTTTGGGCCGCACGCGCAGGATGATGCCGTGCAGGATCAGCATCCAGACAAACCGCGGGATCTCAACGACGCGCTGATCGCCCAGGAACTCGGCCAGGTAGCGGCGCACGGCGGGGGCGGTGGGTTCGTCGGGGGTGCCCAGGTTGCACAGCAGAACAGCGGTGCGAGCCGGTTGGCCATGTTGGTAGGGCGGTTCGGTGTTGAAGGGCATGCGCTATTCTCTCGCAGCATGAAAACCCCCATGAGTACAGCCCCGCAGGCCGCACCGCTCGCGCTGGACCCCTCCCGCATCCGCGCCATCAGCCTCGATCTGGACGACACGCTCTGGCCGATCTGGCCCACCATCGAGCGCGCCGAAGCCATGCTGGCCAGCTGGCTCAGCCAGCACGCGCCTGCCACCGCCCAGCTCTACGCCACACCCGGTGCGCTGCGCGAGGCGCGCATCCATTTGCAGACCCTGCGGCCCGACCTGGCCCACGACCTCAGTGCGCTGCGCCGCGAGTCGATCCGCCACGTGTTGCTACGTGCTGGAGACGACCCCGCACTGGCCGAGCCTGCATTCGACGTGTTTTTTGACGAGCGCCAGCGCGTGCAGTTGTTCGAAGATGCCATGCCCGCGCTGGAATGGCTGAGCACCCGCTTTCCCGTGGTGGCCGTGTCCAACGGCAATGCCGATGTGCACCGCGTGGGTCTGGGGCACCACTTTCACGCTGCGTTCAGCGCCCGCGAATTCGGCGTGGGCAAACCCGATCCGCGCATCTTCCACGCCGCCGCAGACGCCGCCGGTGTGGACGCCACCGAGGTGCTGCACATCGGTGACGATGCGCGCCTGGATGTGTTGGGTGCCCTGGGTGCCGGCATGCAGGTGGCCTGGGTCAACCGCACGGGCATGGCCTGGGAGCACGCACCCCTGCAGCCGCACACCACCGTGGTCGACCTGATGGCCCTGTGCCGTCAGATCGGTTGACCCCTCTTTTCCCCGCAGCTTTCAACATGAGCCTCACGATCTACGGCATTCCTGCGTCCCGCGCCGTGCGCCCTTTGTGGACCGCCACCGAACTTGCGCTGGACTACCACCACGTGAAGCTGCCCTACCAGGGCGGAGGCACGCGCACACCGGAGTTCCTGGCCATCAACCCCAATGGCCACGTGCCGGCCATCGTCGATGCGCGGCCAGAGGGCGACGTGGTGGTGTGGGAAAGCATGGCCTGTGCGCTGTACATCGCGCGCCACCACGGAAAGGCCGACGGCGTGAGCATCACGCCCGCCACGCCGCGCGAAGACGCGGAGGCCTTGCGCTGGAGCTTCTGGGCCGTGACGGAAGCCGAGGCGGACGCGCTGACCGTGCTGATGCACCGCATGGCGATGCCCGAGGAGCGGCGCAAGCCGGATATGGCCGCAGCCGCCGAGCGCCGCCTGGTGGTGCCGCTGCGCGTGATCGAACAGCACCTGCAGCAACAGAAGGACGCGGGCGAGGCCTTTCTCGCGGCCGCGCGGTTCACCGTGGCCGACGTCTGTGCGGCCAGTGTGCTCAACTGGGCGCGACCTTCGCAGACCCTGATGGCCGACCACCCACTCACGCACGACTGGATCCTGCGCTGCATGGCGCGGCCAGCCTATGTTCAGGTGCGCGAGTTCGGTTGAGCGTCGGTTGTCAGAAACCCCAGAGCAGCCGTTTCGCGATCCAGCCGCCCACGCCCTCGCTGCGCTCGACGCGCACCCAGTCGGCGCGCTTCTCGCGGGTGCGCAGCAACTCGCCATATTCGACCTTGCCCACGATGCGGTGCTGCGTGCCAGGCCCGCTGCGCACGTTGGCCACCTTGGCGTTGACCACGTGGTGCGGCGTGTTGCCCGTGAGTGAGCGCGCCACCCAGCCGGTGTCGCCCTCGAAGTCGCGCACCCGGACCCAGCGGCCTTTGCGCTGCGTGATCTGCAACGGATAGCCCCGCTTCAATTCCCACAGCACGGCGGTGTGGGTGCCAGGCCCTTCGCGCATGTTCAGCGTGCTCCCTTTGACGCTGACCATGTTCTGCGCGTTGGCCGTTGTGTTGAACAGCGCCGCGAGGAACAGGCCGGTGGCAATCAGCAGCGTTCGGGTGGGGCTTGTCCGGTTCATGCGCGGAGGTTCCTTTGTTCGAGGATTGAAGAAGTTGAGCCTGTGGGAACGTCCGGGTTTGCAGAGGTTCCCCGGCGGTGCCTTTTTGTCCGCAGGCTCACTGGTTCGCCAGTCGCGCCGCTGCCACGCCACTGCGCACGGCGCCTTCCAGCGTGGCCGGATACGGCCCCTGCACGTAGTCGCCCGCGGCGAAGAGTCCGGGGGCCATCAGGGCGCCAGGGCGTTCCAGGCCGGGCGTGCAGGCGAAGGTGGCGCGTTTCTCCACCACGCTGAGCAGCGGCTGCAAAGCCAGGCCCAACTGCCGCGCGCCTTGCTGCAACACGCGGGCCTGCAGGTCGTCGCGCTCGCCGCTGCTGGCACTGACCACGAAAGCCAGCACGCCTTGCGCGGCCGCATCGGCCGGGCTGAGTTGCCCACGGTCGAACACGAACTGCGCAGGCGCGGCATGGGCGTCAGGCTCGGCGCGCAAGGCCAGCATGGGCGCGGGCAGCCGCGCGCCCGCAGCGTGCGCGTAGACCGTGGTGATGGCGGTGAATTCGAGCGCGTGCGCAGACAACGCCCAACTGGCCATAGATTCGTTGTCATCGGCGTGGGCGAGCAGGGTCTGCGCGGCCACGCTGGCCGGCGTGGCCCAGATCACGCGATCGAACGCCTCGTCCACACCATCGCCCGTCAGTTGCCACCGACCCGCATGGGCCAGCAGCCCGGTGATGCGGGAGCCCAGTCGAAGACGGGTGGTCGCGTCGTGCTGCGTTAGCAGCCAGCGCGCGGCCACGTCCGGCAGCAGGCTGGAGAGATCGGTGCGCGGCAGCAGCAGGCTCGATGCGCTGAAGCCCGCCGCGCCGCGGCCAAACAGGGCGTCGCGCATGACGTTCAGAAAGATGGCCGCACTGGCATGGGACGAAGGGAGGTTGAGTGCTGAGACGCACAGCGGCTCGATCAGCTCCTGCACCACACGGTCGGGCAAGGACTCGCACAATTCCTCGACGGTGAGCGTGGGCGCGCAGCGGAAGCCCCCAAGCTGCCAGCCCAGCGACGCACGGATCAGCGCCAGGCGCTCTCCCCAGCTCCATCCGCGTGCGGTGGCAATGGCCGCCAGCGCATCCAGCGGAGCGGGCCAGCGCGCCGCCCAGGCGGGGGTTTGCAGGCCCGTGCCATCGGGGTAGGGCAGCGAGAGCGGCAGCGCCATCAGCACTTGTGGCAGGTCCAGCCCCACGCGCTGCATCAGGGCCAGCGTCTCGCTGTAGGCACCGATCAGGATGTGCTGACCGTTGTCCAGCGTGATGGAGGTGCCGTCGGGCTTCTCGGTGGCCAGCGCACGGGCACGTCCACCCAGGGTGCGCGTGGCTTCGAACACGGTGACGTCGAGCCCCAAGCCGGCGGCCTCCACCGCCGCTGCCATGCCGGCCCAGCCCGCGCCGACGACGGCCACCTTCACAGCAGTCCCGCCGCCGGGCCGCCCCAAGGTGGGTCAGCCCCCTCGGGGGGCAGCGACCCGCGCCAGCGGTGGAGCGTGGGGGCCATGCTCATAGCCTGCCGAGGGCTTGCACTTTCCAGGCGAGCCAGAACTTGCGCAACGGTGTGAGGCTCACACGCTGCGTCAACACCAGCAACGGGTCTGCGGCGATCTCCTGCAGCAGGGTGCGGTAGATGCTGGCCATCATCAGGCCCGGTTTCTGGGCTCGGCGGTCGGCGGCGGGCAGCAGCGCCAGGGCATCGTCGTAGGTCTGCAGCGCACGGGTGCACTGGAACTGCATGAGTCCGGTGAATCGACGTTTGAAATCGGCCGCATCGGTGCCGGCCGCGGCTCCGCGCTGAAGCAGTTCGTGCGCCTTCACGTTGAAACTCTGCAGTTCGTTCACGGGCAGGTAAATGCGCCCGCGTGCCGCATCTTCACCCACATCGCGCACGATGTTGGTGAGCTGGAACGCCAGGCCCAGCCGGTGCGCGTACTCGGTGGTTTGCAGCTGCGTCTGACCGAAGATGCGCGCGGCAACTTCGCCCACCACGCCGGCCACCAGGTGGCAGTAGCGCTGCAGGTTGGCGAAATCGAGGTAGCGGTTTTGCTCCAGATCCATCTGGCAGCCGTCGATCACTGCGTTCAGGTGCCGGGCTTCGATGGCGTAGGTGGTGCTCAGGGGCATCAGCGCGCGCATCACCGGGTGGGTGGGCGAGCCGGCAAACGCTTGCGCCACCTCACGCCGCCACCAGGCCAGCTTGGTCTGTGCCACGGCGGGGTCGCTCACCTCGTCCACCACGTCGTCGACCTCGCGGCAGAAGGCATAGAACGCAGTGATGGCGGCGCGCCGCTCGGGTGGAAGGAACAGGAAGGCGTAGTAGAAGCTGCTGCCCGAGGCTGCCGCTTTTTGCTGGACGTAGTCTTGTGGGGTCATGGGCGCATTTTTCCCACAAGTGTACGTACCCGGGCCCAGGGTGCCCGCGCCAGGGCTGGCAGGTTTGCCAGCACCCATTCGGCTGAAGGCCGGGCGACTCCCCGCTCAGGGGTTTTGCGCGATCAGTTCGGCCTTGCGTCGGGCCATGCGCTCCCCGAGCTCCACCAGATCGATGCGGGAGGCCTTGACCCGAGGAAGCATGTCCTCGTGCAACGTCGACACGTGCTGCTTCACTTCTTCTGCCAGCACCTGGATGGGACCGTCGACCAGCTCGGCCACGGGCTCCAGGCTCTTGATATGGGCCACGAGTGCCTTCATGGCGTCATGTGGCGGCGCCGGCTGCGGCATCACCGCCTCGACTGCTGGGTAGAAGATCTCCTCTTTCACCTGCGCGTCCACCACCACCGTGGTACAGATGCGCTCCACCAGAAAGCGCTTGTTGTTCACCGAGCGTGTATTCTCGAAGGCTGTGAACATCTGCTGCAACTCGGCGTGTTCGGCCGCGATCCTGGAGATGGCGTCGGGCATGGGCCGGCTGGGTGCTGCTCGTTTGGCCAAGCGTCCCCGCAGGTGGGCTCTTTGATCGGTGTTCATGGGTCCACCGTAAGGCCACCGGTGATCAGAGTCTGTGCGCTGTCGAACACTACCCCAGCCAGTATTCACACTCCCCATGCCGGAGCCCATTCGACCGGTTTGTTTGCGTCCCCACCGTCTCCCATCAGAAGCAGATCATGCCCACATCCGTTGTCAGCCCTGCGCCCGAACCCACGTGGCCCGACCAGGCGCCCGCCACCGCCATGGCCTGCACCGAATGCCCATTGCGGTCTTTGCCGCTGTTTGTGCAGCACACCCCCGAAGAGCTGGAGCTCGTGCAGTCGCTCAAGCGCCGCGCGCTGCGCGTGGAGGCCAACGAGACGCTGATCCATGAAGGCCAGACCGATGCGCCGCTCTACACCCTGCTGCAAGGCTGGGCCTTCCGCTACAAGACCTTGAGCGACGGGCGGCGCCAGATCCTGAGCTTCCTGCTCGCCGGCGATTTCATTGGTGTGCAGCAGAAAATGGGCGATGCCGCCGCGCACGGCGTGGACACGCTCACCTCGGCGAGCTTCTGCGTGTTCCAGCGCGACGCGCTGTGGGAGATCCACCGGCGCTCGCCCACCATGGGCTTCAACGTGACCTGGCTCACCGCGCACGAGGAGTCGCTGGTGGACGACACGCTGTTGTCGGTGGGGCGGCGCAGCGCCGAGGAACGCATTGCCAGCACGCTGATCCTGCTGTTCAAGCGGGCTGCTGCGCTGCAGAGCGACAACGGCAAAGGCGGCGTCGTGTGGCCGCTCACGCAGCAGCACATTGCCGATGCACTGGGTCTGTCGCTGGTGCACACCAACAAGACCTTGCGCAAGCTGGAGAAACGCGGCCTGCATCAGATCAAGGACGGTCGTCTGTACCTGCGCGATGTGAAGGCGCTCGCCCGACTGGCCGACCTTTACGGCGACGGACACCCACCCCAAAGACCACTGGTCTGAGTGGCAGCACCCAGGGGGCGGATGCCCGCGGGTGTGATCTATTGACAAGTTACGTAAAGCACGCCGGGAATATGTCTTTCGACATGGAAACCCCATATGCATCAACCTACATTGCGTTCCTGACCGAAGCGCAGAAATCGATCATGCGCTCACGTCAGAGCTCGGTGTCCCATGGCAAAGGCCGATGGACACCATGACAATCACGAGGCGCACGTCAATGACACATTCTTCAGTTTCCCACCGCGAACAGAACCAGTTGCTCGCGGCCATGCCTTTCGAAGACTGGCGTTACATCGAGTCCCACCTGGAGTGGGTCGAGATGCCCGCCCACAGCACCCTGTTTGAAGCCGGCAGCAGCCTTCGCCATGTGTATTTTCCGACCACAGCTGTGGTTTCTCTGGTGTCCACCATGCTGGAC
The DNA here is from genome assembly GCA_040385485.1 of Pseudomonadota bacterium. Lineage (GTDB taxonomy): Bacteria > Pseudomonadota > Gammaproteobacteria > Burkholderiales > Burkholderiaceae_C > Hydrogenophaga. The sequence goes on from JAZKHJ010000028.1 coordinate 14,283, forward strand.
GGCGCCACGGTGGAAGTGGCCGCCGTGGGCAACGAAGGCATGGTGGGTGTGGATGCCTTCATGGGCAGCAGCAACGCCAACAACGGCACCACCGCCAGCGGCACCGTGATGGCCCAGAACACGGCCCTGGTGAGCCGCGGCGGCCACGGCTATCGCATGAGCGCGCAGTCCATATCCCACCACGCCAAGCGCTCGGAACAAGTGATGCACCACCTGCTCAACTACACCCGCACGCTGTTCCAGCACATGTCGCAAACCTCGGCCTGCAACCGCCACCACTCGCTGGACCAGCAACTCGCGCGCTGGTTGTTGGTGCACCTGGATCGCCAGCCTGACGACGAACTGCACATCACCCAGGAGCGCATTGCCAGCATGTTGGGGGTGCGCAGAGAAGGCGTGACCGGTGGGGCGTTGCGCCTGCAGAAAGCCGGGGTGATCCGGTATGGCCGCGGGCAGATGTCGGTGCTGGACCGCGCCGGCCTGGAAGTCCACAGCTGCGAATGCCATGGCGTGATCCGCGACGCCTACGACCGCCTGAAAAACGACGCGGTGTTGCAGGCCAAACCGGCCCAGGTGGGCGCTGGCGCGGTGCCCGGTACCTGCTCGCTGGATCGCGGCGCTGCCCACGTCTGAGGTGCGCCGGCGCACAGACCCGCCGCCGCACTTTTGCCAGCATGGCTTCTGGTCATCGAACCGGGAACCACCATGCACGACGAAACACTTGTAGAGCCCGCCCACCACGCCACGGCGACCCGCAGACGGAGCACCACGCCCCGTCAGGGGCCGGGCCCCCGCCTCATGGGCGCCAGCACCTTGATCGGCAACGACGTCTTCAACGACGAGGATGAAGACTTGGGCGAGATCCGGGAAATCATGCTCGACATGCACACCGGGCGGGTGGACTACGCGGTGCTGTCGTTCGGCGGATTTCTCGGCATGGGCGAGAAGCTGTTTGCCGTGCCCTGGGCGGCGCTGGAGCTGGACACCACCAGCCGCTGCTTCGTGCTGCGCGTGAGCAAGGCACGCCTGGAGAGCGCGCCGGGTTTTAACAAACAGCACTGGCCCGACATGGCCGACCCCGAGTGGGCGAAGGACGTGCACCAGTTCTACGGCACACACCCGGATGGGCCAGCCGCGCGGGAGCGCTGATTCTGACCTGTGCAAGCCGTCAGATCGGCACGCGCGTGCCCAGCTCCACCACCGCGTTGCCGGGCAGCCTGAAAAAATCCACCACGCCGCCCGCGTTGTGGATCACGCGGCGTGGGGATGCAGGAACACGCGCGCTTTGCGGGGCGCGACCACCACGGTATCGCCTTCCCGGATGCCGAGCTCGTGAAAGCGATCGGCCGGCAGGTGGGCTTCGATCAGTGTGGGCTTCTCGCCGTTGGCGGGTGCCTCCAGTGGCAGGAGTTCGAGGCGGGCGATCGGCCCCACCACGACGGCTCGGTCCAGTTTGACAACCATGCCGCTCAGGCCCGGCGCATAGGGCGACACATCCAGCTCGTGCGGCCGCACGTAGGCGAAGGCCTTGGCGTCTTGCGCGCCGGCGTGTTCAGGCGATGCGATCGACACGCCATCCAGGTGCATCTGGCCTTCGTGCGCACGGCCGTGAAAGAGGTTCACGTCGCCCAGGAAGCCATACACGAACGGGCTGGCCGGGCGGTCCCACACGGCTTGCGGGGCGCCGACCTGTTCCACATGGCCTTGGTTCATCAGCACCACGCGGTCGGCCACTTCGAGCGCCTCTTCCTGGTCGTGGGTGACAAACACGCTGGTCACGTGCAACTCGTCGTGCAGGCGGCGCAGCCAGCGGCGCAGTTCCTTGCGCACCTTGGCGTCGAGCGCACCGAAAGGCTCGTCGAGCAGCAGCACCTTGGGTTCGACTGCAAGTGCTCGCGCCAGGGCAATGCGCTGGCGCTGGCCGCCCGAGAGCTGCGAGGGGTAGCGGTCGGCCAGCCAGTCGAGCTGCACCAACTTGAGCAGGTCGTGCACCTTGGCCTTGATCTGCGCGTCGCTCGGGCGCTCGCTGCGCGGTTTCACGCGCAGGCCGAAGGCCACGTTCTCCAGCACGGTCATGTGGCGGAACAGCGCGTAGTGCTGAAACACAAAGCCCACATTGCGCTCGCGCACGTGCACGTCGGTGGTGTCCTCGCCGCTGAAGAAGATGTTGCCGGTGTCCGGCGTTTCCAGCCCGGCAATGATGCGCAGCAGCGTGGTCTTGCCGCAGCCCGAGGGGCCGAGCAGCGCGAGCAACTCGCCCGAATGGATGTCGAGGTTGACGTTGTTCAGCGCCTGGAAGGTGCCGAAGTGTTTGTTGATGTTGCGGATTTCGATGCTCATGATGTCTGTCCCAGAGGGGTGAGCGGCGTGGGCCGCTCGGGTGGCAACTCGGCCAGCGCCTTCATTTCTCGCTCCATCTTCCATTCGGCCACCGACTTGATCACCAGCGTGACCAGGGCCAGCAGCGCCAGCAGCGAGGCCACGGCAAACGCCGCCACCGACTGGTACTCGTTGTAGAGAATTTCCACGTGCAGCGGCATGGTGTTGGTCTGGCCGCGGATGTGGCCCGAGACCACCGAGACCGCACCGAATTCGCCCATGGCGCGCGCGTTGCACAGGATCACGCCGTAGATCAGGCCCCACTTGATGTTGGGCAGGGTCACGTACCAGAAGGCTTGCCATCCGCTGGCGCCCAGCACCTGCGCGGCTTGCTCCTCGTCGTTGCCCTGCGCCTGCATCAGCGGGATGAGTTCGCGCGCGATGAAGGGGAAGGTGACGAAGATGGTGGCCAGGATGATCCCGGGCACGGCGAACACGATCTTGATGTCGTGCTCGGCCAGCCACGGGCCTAGCCAGCCCTGCGCGCCGAACACCAGCACGTAGATCAGGCCCGCGACCACCGGCGAGACCGAGAACGGCAGGTCGATCAGCGTGGTGAGAAAGGACTTGCCGCGGAACTCGTACTTGGCCACGGCCCAGGCCGCGGCCACGCCGAACACCAGGTTCAGCGGCACGGCGACCAGCGCGGTGATGAAGGTCAGGCGGATGGCCGACCAGGCGTCGGGGTCCTTCAGCGCTTCCCAGTAGGCGTCCCAGCCCTTGCGCAGGGCCTCGGTGAACACGGCGGCCAGCGGCAGCACCAGGAACAGGAACATGAAGACCAGCGCGATGCCGATCAATGTGCGGCGCACCCAGGGAGCTTCGGTGCGTGCAACGCTCATGCCATCACCCCGCCGGAGCGCTTGCGTTGCCAGGTCTGCAAGCCGTTGATCAACAGCAGCAGCACGAAGGAGATGGCGAGCATCACCGTGGCCACGGCCGTGGCACCGGCGTAGTCGTATTGCTCGAGCTTGCTGATGATGATCAACGGCGTGATCTCTGACACCATGGGCATGTTGCCGGCGATGAAGATGACCGAGCCGTATTCACCCACCGCGCGCGCAAACGCCATGGCGAAGCCGGTGAGCAGGGCGGGCGCGATGCTCGGGAAGATGACGCGGCTGAAGGTCTGCCAGCGCGTGGCGCCCAGGCAGGTGGCGGCTTCCTCGAGTTCTTTCTCGGTGTCTTCCAGCACCGGCTGCACGGTGCGCACCACGAAGGGCAGGCCGATGAAGATGAGTGCGATCACCACGCCGTTGGGGTTGAAGGCGAGTTGCAGGCCCAGCGGCTCCGTGTACTGCCCGATCCAGCCGTTGCCGGCGAGGATCGCGGTCAGCGAAATACCGGCCACGGCGGTGGGCAGGGCGAAGGGCAGGTCCACGAGCGCGTCGATGATCTTTTTGCCCGGAAAGCTGTAGCGCACCAGCACCCAGGCCACCAGCAGGCCGAAGAAGGCGTTGACCAGCGCGGCGATCAGCGAGGCGCCGAAGGTGAGCTTGTAGGAAGCCAGCACACGCGGCGCGGTGACGGCTTCCCAGAACTGCGGCCAGGTCAGCGTGAAGGTCTTGAAGATCAGTGCCGACAACGGGATCAACACAACCAGGCTCAGGTAGAAGACCGTGAAGCCCAGCGTGATGTTGAAGCCCGGCAGCACGCGGCGCGTCGCGCGCCGGGGCAGGGGGGTGCCGTGCGGGGCAGCGGCACCACCCAGCACGGCCGAAGGGGCGGAGGCCATTTACTTGCCGACCGTGTACAGCTTGTCGAACTGGCCGCCGTCGTTGAAGTGCACCTTCTGCGCTTCGGCCAGCGAACCGAAGTAGTCGCCGACGTTGAACAGCTTGATGGGCTTGAACGCGGTGGCGTACTTCTTGAGCACGGCTTCGTTGCGCGGACGGATGTTGTGTTTGGCCGCGATCTCCTGGCCCTCGGGGCTGTAGAGGAAGTCGAGGTAGGCCTTGGCTTCAGCGGCAGAGCCCTTCTTGTTCACCGTGCGCTCGACGAGGGCCACCGGATTCTCCGCCACGATGGAGATGCTGGGGTGGATGGCATCGACCTTGCCGGCGCCGAACTCGTTGTTGACCGACACGACTTCGGATTCGAAGGTGATCAACACGTCGCCGATGTTGCGTTGCAGGAAGGTGCCCGTGGCGTCACGGCCACCGCGCGCGAGCACCGGCACGTTCTTGTAGAGCTTGCTCACGAATTCGGCCGCCTGCTCGTCGGTGCCGCCCTTGGCGCGGATGTGGCCCCAGGCCGCCAGGTAGGCGTAGCGGCCGTTGCCGCCAGTCTTGGGGTTGACCACGATGACCTGCACGCCGGGCTTGATCAGGTCGTCCCAGTCCTTGATGTTCTTCGGGTTGCCATTGCGCACCAGGAACAGCATGGTGGACGTGGTGGGCGAGGCGTTGTTCGGGAAGCGCTTGGTCCAGTCGGCCGCGACCACGCCTTTGTCGGCGAGGAACTGCACGTCGGTCGTGGTGTTGAAGGTCACCACGTCGGCTTCCAGGCCGTCGGCCACGGCGCGCGCCTGGGCGCTGGAGCCGGCGTGCGACTGGTCGACCTTGATGTCCTTGCCCGTGTTCTTTTTGTAGCTCGCTGCGAAGGCCACATTGATGTCCTTGTAGAACTCACGCGCCACGTCGTACGAGACGTTGAGCAGCGTGGTCTGGGCGGATGCCAGCGCGGAAGTGGAAAGGGCAACGGCGGCCAGGGCCACGCGCAGGGTGTTGTTCATGGGAAAGCTCCAAGCGGAAACAGGATTGAAGAATTCTGAGCGTGGGCCCGGCGAATCCAAACGACTTTGTTCTTGTTTCCATATGAGCCTCGGGCATAAGCCCGGCTCAGGCAGGTTCCACTGCGCGGGTGGCGGCGAAGGGCACATGGGCACCGAGCGACTGCAGCAGCGCCAGGCCTAACGGCCATCGGCCGTGGCCCGAATCCACGTTGATGTGGCCCGCCTCGTTGAGCCGCACGAATTCGCTGCCCCACGCTCGCGCGTATGCGCCGGCCGTGCGCACCGGGCAATAGGGGTCGTTGTTGCTGGCCACGAGGATGCTGCGGTAGGGCAGGCGCTGGTATGGCACGGGAGCGAAGTCGACCAGCACGCCACGGCGCTCCGGGTCGGCCGGTGCCACCAGCAGCGCACCCTGGATGCGCTGCACCACCTCGGGCGGCAGGTGGGTGGTGGCAATACAGCCCAGGCTGTGTGCGACCACCACCACCGGGCCGGGCGCACGTTCGATGGTCTCGCCCAGGCGAGCGACCCAGGCGCGCTTGCCGGGGGCGATCCAGTCATCTTGTTCGACGCGCAACACCGAGGGCAGGCTGTCGGACCACAGCGTTTGCCAGTGACCCGGGCCGGAGTTGTGCCAGCCAGGAACGATGATGACGGTGGGGATGTTCATACACTTCATTTTGCGAAGTGCGCTTGCATTCACAAACAACGACGAAGTAGTTTGCTCATGGCCCTGCCGCATATGGGATGAGTTGAAGCATGCCCGTCAAAAACTTTTGGTTGACGTACCCTCTCCATTCCAGCAGGCTGCAAGCCTTGAGTGCTGTGGGTCGGCCGACACGGCGGTCTGCGGCAAGCCCGATGAACCTTGAACAGGAGTTGCCATGCCACACACACAACCGTCTCCCGACGACGCTTTGGCCGAACACCCGCTGGAATACTCAGACCCGGAACTGCGCGCCTACGCTGACGAGCAGGCCGAGGACATCCTGGATTCGGTGGTGCACTACATGCCCCTCCTGCTGCCGACCATGGGTGCCATCCTGATTTTCATGTTGGCGTTCATTGCGGTGTTCATGGCCTGAGGCCAGGGCGATGCTCACCCGTGCTTCTGATGCCATTCCTTGAGCGAAAAGTCCGGGTACGCGTCAAAGCGTTGATCGTTTTTGCCGCCCTCCACCGGCACCCATGAAGCTTTTGAGTCCAGCATGATGTGCACGTTCGCCGGTGGCTTGGGCAAGGGTGTGTCGATGGCACCGGCATGGGGGTGCACCAGCTCTGGCCAGGTGGGGTCCCACAACCAGAGTGCGGTGCCGCACTTGCCGCAAAAATGCCGCTTCCCGCTGCTCTGGCGCACATGGTCGCCCTCGACGATCTGCGCCTGGTAGATGCGCAGGTGGCGCTTGCCGGTGACCTTCAGGGTGCGGTGTTCGGCGCCCAGGTTGATCGCATAGCCACCGCTACCCGCCGTCTTTCGGCAGATGGAGCAGTAGCACCGCATGAACGGCAGGGGCTCGGCCGATTCGACCGAGAACTTGACGCTGCCACAATGGCAGGAGCCTTCCAGATGCATGAGACCTCCGTTGGCGAGGTCGCGTTTTACGCCACCGCCTCAATGATGCGGATTTCGCGCTCGGCACCCTGGCCCAGGGCCTTCAGCGCTTCCTGATACGCCGGGCTGTCGTGTGCGCCGGTGGCCTGCGCCACACTGTCGAACTCGATCAGCACGACGCGTTGATTGAGGGCGGCCTCATAGATCTTGGCGGGCATGCCACGCGCCAGGAAGCGTCCGCCCGCGGCCTGTATGGCGGGACCGGCGAGTGCTGCATATGCTGCGAGCGCGGCGGGGTCGTTGATGGATCGGTAGGTGGCTATCCAGTAGGCCTTGGGCATGATGATTCCTGGGGAAGGTGGATGGAGGTGAGGGGCTCCATCCTATGCAACAGCAGGTCGCCCTACTTTCTGCTGTAGATCTGGTCAAACGTGCCACCGTCGGAGAAGTGCACCTTGGCCGCCTGCTCCCAGCCGCCAAACGCGTCTTCGATCTTGAAGAGGTGGAGCTTGGGCAGTTGCCTGGCGTACTTGGCCTGGGCCTTGGCCGAGGTCGGGCGGTAGAAGTTCTTGCCGATGATGTCCTGCGCTTCTTCGGTGTAGAGGAACTCCAGGTAAGCCTGCGCCACGGCGCGCGTGCCCTTCTTGTCCACGTTCTTGTCCACCAGGGTCACGGCGGGCTCGGCCAGGATGGACAGCGAGGGGTAGACGAAGTCCACCTTGTTGCCGAATTCCTTCTCCAGCAGGTAGGCCTCGTTTTCCCAGGAAATGAACACGTCGCCCTGGGCGCGCTGCGCGAAGGTGATGGAGGAGCCGCGCGCGCCCGAGTCGAGCACCGGCACGTTGGCGTACAGCTTGCCGACGAACTCCCTGGCTTTGTCATCGCTGCCGTACTTGCGCTTGGCGAATTCCCACGCGGCCAGGTAGTTCCAGCGCGCGCCGCCCGAGGTCTTGGGGTTGGGGGTGATGACCTTCACGTCAGGGCGGATCAGGTCGTCCCAGTCCTTGATGTTCTTGGGGTTGCCCGCGCGGGTCACCAGCACGATGGTGGAGGTGTAGGGCGAGCTGTTGAGTGGCAGGCGCTTCTGCCAGTCCTTCGGGATCCAGCCGCCGTTGCTGTGCAGCGCGTCGGTGTCACCGGCCAGAGCCAGGGTGGCCACATCGGCGTCCAGGCCGTCGATGATGGAGCGCGCCTGCTTGCCTGAGCCGCCATGGCTTTGCTTGATGGTCACGTCCTGGCCGGTCTTTGCTTTCCAGTGTTTGATGAACGCGGCGTTGTATTCCACGTAGAGCTCTCGCGTCGGGTCGTAAGACACGTTGAGCAGGGTCACTGGAGCGGGCTGGGCGATGGCCGAGAAAGCGCTGGAGGTGAGGACTGTGGCGGCAAGGGCCTGGACGAGTTGGCGGCGGGTGGTCATGTCGTTCCTTGTGTGAACTGTTGAAAGTGACCGGATGATCCGGGCTTCGGTGCAATTCAGGAACGAATGGATTCTTGGTTGTTAATTACTTAATCATCTGAGTCAAATGCCCTTGCGCCTGCTCGGTGGGGAGGGGCTCGGGGACCTGCGAGCCAAAGACCGTTTGCAGGGACTTCTCCTCGGGCAGTACATAGACAATCGCCCGGTGCACCGAGAACGTGGGCGCGATGTGGGCGTCGAAGAAGGCTGCGGGAATGTTGATGCAGCCGTAGCTGATGCGGTTGTCGTCCGTCGTCTCGCTGGCCAGGCGCTGCAGGCGGCGCTCTTTCGGCTGCGTGGTGCGCACCCGGTGCATGGACACGGCGGCGTCGTAGTCGACCCACACCACGTCCTCACCAATGATGTTGAGCCCGCGCTGACCCTTGAAGCGACCGGCTGGCGTGGTGCGTTCCTCGGGCAGCACGTCGGCAATGGCCTTGTCGCCGATGCCGGGCACCGAGTCGTCGCCCTGTGCGGAGCCCAGCAGCACCGCGGTGTGGTCCTGCAGGCGGGCCTGCGCATCAAACACATACAGGCGCGCCGCGCGTTTGTCGATCACCACAAACGGCATGGCAGCGTGATCGCCCGAGCTGGCAATCCAGTTCGCCATGTGGCGCATGTCGTTTGAAGCATCGACTCCGCCAAGCTCTGCCTGGCGCAACGGTGCGACCTCGCGCGATGCGGTGAGCTGCCTCGCGCCGCCTTCTGGCCGGGGTGCGTCCGGGGGCAGCAGCAACGCGAGCATGGCCATGCCGGCCAACACCCCATTGCGGATGGCCACCCAGGGGCCTGGGTCGTCAAGAGTGGGTGTGGTGGTGTCCATGGATCGAATCCCCTCAAACAACAACGCCCCCGGACCGCGCGGGTCAAGGGGCGCTGTGCGCAAGCTGGCCTGATCAGTTGCGATCAGCGCGGGCCACGGGTTCGTTCATCGAAGCGTTGTTGTTCGCGCTGTCGGTGGTGGCGGGTGCCGGGGTGGTCATGCCAGCAGCGGGTGGCGTGGCCATGGGCGTGGTGGTTGTGGATGGGGCCGACTGATTGGCTTCCGCAGGCGCGGGGGTCGATGGGGAGCCGGACGTGCTTGATTGAGCGAACACGAGACCGACGGAGCCGACCACGGCCAAAGCGGCAATCGAGGAAGTGATGAAGCTGGACGTTTTCATGGAGGATCCTTTGAACATGCTGCACAAGGCAGCGTTTAAGACTCGCAGCCGAAGAATCCGACTGGCCTTCAGGTTAGGTTCCATGAAAAAACCCGTCTGTTCGTGACCGTACGAACCAGTCGTCAATCCGGTAACAGTGCGTATTCAGAAGCCCATACGCTGAGCCAGCCAGATCGTTCCGATCACCGCGATGGCGAGCGACCCGCCTCCCACCACCACCCAGCGGTAGAACGCGGTGTGTCGCAGCAGCCAGGCCACCGGCAGAAACGCCAGCACGATGGCGAGCTGGCCGATCTCGACGCCCACGTTGAACCCACCGAGCGCCAGCGCAAGCTGTTGCGCAGGCAGGGCCAGGTCGAGCAGCACATTCGCAAAGCCGAAGCCGTGGATGAGGCCGAAGGCAAAGGCCAGGCGCCAGCGCTTGAGCGAGAACCAGCCCAGCAGGTTGTTGAGCGCCGCCAGAATCACCGAGAGCGCGATCACCGATTCGATGATGGCCACCGGCGGGTTGACCCAACCCAGGATGGACGCCACCAGCGTGATCGAGTGCGCCACGGTGAAGGCGGTGACGACCGCCAGCACGTCCATGAACGAGGTGCGGAAACGCTCCACAGCAGGCCAGCTGGTCACGCGCTCGCGCGATGGCACGAGCGGCGCGAGCACCAGCAGGCTGAGCAGGAAAAGGATGTGGTCGATGCCGATCCAGATGTGCCAGATGCCTTCAACCACATAGCGCGTGAACACCGACCACCCCGAGACTTCACCGGCCAGCAACGCGGCTTCGGGTTGGTCCGGGCTCAGGATGGCGCTGCTCTGCGAACCCGGCAGATCAACCTTGAGCAGGCCGCGGTGCAGGTTGTCCTGGTCGAAGATCAGTTTGTATTGGAGGGTGAGACGCTGGGCCGTGATGTCCTCGGGATCGACACAAGCCACGGCCCATTCGGCGCTGAGGTAGAAGCCATCCGAATGCGGGCTGGCCATCACGTCCAGGGGCCTCAGCTCGCACCCGGCCGAGACACCGCGCACGGTGATGCCTTGCTGCATCCACGCCGTGAGCTCACCGATGCGGGCCGCCGTTTCGCCCCAGCTCACCTGGCCATCGCGGTCGTCGTCCAGGTCGAAGATCAGGTCCACATCGCGCAGGTTGATGTCGGTGCGCAGCACCAGGTCGTTGGCGCGCTGCGACAGCGAAAGGTAGCTGTTGCTGCTTGAGTGGGCTAGTGCGGGGGCTGCCGCGCAGGCGAGCAGGGCGAACAAGGCGGGCAGGGCACAACGCTGCGCAAGGCATCGGAACAGGTGGCTCATCAGGATTTGCCCAGACGGGTCTGGAGTTCTGCGGTCAAGGCCTTGAGCACAGGGTCGGTGTAGCCGGTGGTGGCCATCCAGCCGAGCACGGGCTCGGCCAGCTTGGGCTGATTGGCCTTCAGCGCGGCCTGCACCAGCAGCACCGCATCAGCGGGTTCGTTCTGCGTGCGCCAGTTGTCTGCCGCGAGCTTGAGACCCTGCGCGTTGTCGCGTCCGTAGGTGATGAGGTAGACCATGGTGGGCCGTTCGATCAGGCTCTCGCCGCGCAGGGCCTGGTTGTTCATCCGGCTTTCGAACTGGTCGGCCAGCCGCTGCGTGTCGCCGTCTTTCAAACCCCGGCTGGCCAGCAGCGCCTGCACCAGCAGCGCGTCGGTGGGTGAGGGCGATTCCGCGTAGCGCCGGGCTTTGGCGAACTGGCCTTGCTGGTTCAGCAGTTCGGTGAGCGTGAGCCTCACCAGGTGCGAGTTCGGACGCGTCTCCAGGTGCTTCTGCCACACGGCAATGGCTTGCGCGTATTGGCCTGCGGTGCGGTAGGCCTCGCCCTCGTGGTAGCGCAGCCAGTCCTGCGTGAACGGGCCCTGGTAGTCCGGCAGGTCGACCAGGCGGTTGAACACGGGGATGGCCTGTTGCGCCTGGCCCGTGCGGTACATGAGCGTGGCCGCACAGGCCTGACCTTCGTCGCGGCCGAAGCGCTGTCCGATGGCATCGCAGTCGGTCCGCGCCGCAGCCAGGTTGGAGGTGAGCAGGTGCAGCGAGAAGCGCCACGACCAGTACTCGGGCTGCGCCGGGTCGATGGCGATGGCAGCGCTCAGGTCGTCAATGCCGCCCTTGAAGTCGTGGAAGCCCTGCTTGACCAGTGCCCGCAGAAAGTGGCCGTCGGCCGGCAGCGTGCCTGCACTCCACCAGGGTTGCAGCGCCGCCTTGGCCGCGCCGTACCAACGCAAATCGCCTTCGGTCAGCCCCAGCAGGAACACGGCGCGCGCATAGGCGAGCGAGGCGGGCAGGTTGTTGCGGTCCTTGCGCCATTCGCGTTCCACCTGGCGCAATGAACCGGCCTGATTGTTTTGCGCATGCACGGACGCCGGCAATACGATCTGTTCGGGCGCGGGGCTCAATCGGGGCTGCGCCCAGGCACTCACTGAAACACCGATTACAAGGGTCAGCAGGGCTTTGCAACAGGGTTTCCACCTGAATCCAATCAATACCCGAGAGGCGCTCTTGGGAACAACGTCTGTCAGGTAGAGGGTCATTGAAATCGATATCCTTCGCGGTGGCAGCGGTGGGCGATTTCCCATTGTGTGCCGGTGTCAAAAGACATTTCATCCACAAAGGTAATCTATGAAAACTCTCATCTCCGCAATGATCGCTGCATTCATGATGGCTTCCGTCCCCGCGTTTGCTGCCAGCCATGCCGGCGGCAAAATGGACGACAAGAAAGTGGATTGCATGAAAGACGAAAACAAGGCCAAGGACGAGTGCAAGAAGAAGTAATTCGCTCAGCGCGAAAGAGGGCCCGCATGAGCGGGCCTTTTTTTTGGACACGTGGGGCATCATCCGGTGAGGCTTCACCCCCATTCTTCAAATCCGCCACATGTCAAAACAGTCCAACACCTTCGAGCGCTTCATGGAGTCGGCCATCTTTGCCAGCCGCTGGATCCTCGCACCATTCTTCATCGGCCTGATCATCGCCATGCTCGTGCTGTTGCTGAAGTTCGGCAAGGAACTGGTGTCGCTGCTCATGGGCGTGCTGGGCCTGTACGAGCACGATTCGATCATCTCCATTCTCACGCTCGTGGACACGGCGCTCATCGCGGTGCTGTTGCTCATCATCGTGTTCAGTGGCTACGAGAACTTCGTCTCCAAGCTGAGCATCGGCGACCACGAGGACCGACCCGGCTGGATGGGCAAGGTCAGTTTCTCCGACCTCAAGATGAAGCTGATCGGCGCGATCGTGGCGATCTCGGCGGTGGAGTTGCTCAAGGCGTTTCTGGTGAGCACGACGCTCACCGGTGAACAGATCGGCTGGAAGATCGCGATTCACCTCACCTTCGTGATCTCGGGCCTGCTGTTTGCCGCTTCAGACTGGATCAGCGACAACCGCAAGAACAACTGAACCTGCGGGCGCCGCCTGCTCAGTGCCGGTGCAGGTGGTGCGCATCGGGCACATGCGGGTGCTTGTGATGCATCGGTGCATGCGTGTGCCAGTGGCTGTGAGCGCCTCCGGGCATGGGTTGGTGCGTATGCAGGTGGTGCCCATCGTCATGTGAATGGGCGTGTTCGTGCTCCAGCGCTTCGTGCGTGTGCGCATGGCTGTGGCGCTCGATCAGGTGCAGCAGCACGCCCAGCGCCATGCATGCGCCGCCCAAGACCATGAAGGCGCTGGCGGAGCGCTCACCGAGCGCGAAGGCGCCCGCCGCGCCGATGAAGGGGGCAAAGGCAAACACCGAGCCGGTGCGCGCCGCGCCGAAGGTGCGCTGGGCCAGCAGGTAAAAGCGCAGGCTCAGGCCATAGCCGGTGGCGCCCACGGCCAGCAAGGCCAGTGCACTGGCCCAGCCGGGCAGCGCCTCGCGCGCCATGAAGGCCAGCGCCACCGTGGCGCAGCTGCCCAGCAGTGCCTTGGCCCACACCACCTGGCCGGGGTCGCGGTCGGCCACGCCGCGCGAGAGGGTGTTGTCCACGCCCCAGGCCACGGTGGCCAGCGCCACGGCCAGCAGACCGACCAATTGCACCTGACCGGCCAGGCCTTGCTCGACCACCAGCAGCGCGCCACCGGCGAGCAGCAGCAGCACGGCGCCGATCACGCGGCGGTCCATGGTTTCGCCAAACCAGCGCCAGGCCAGCACCGCGGTGAACACGGCTTCCAGCGTGAGCATGAGCGATGCGCTCGACCCGCTGGTGCGCTGAAGGCCCCAGGCCAGCGCCACCGGCCCGATCACGGCGCCGCTGGCCGCCATGGCCAGCAGGCGGGGCAGATCGGCGCGGCGCAGTTGCGCCTCGCGCTGCATGGGCTGGCGCAGCAGCAGGGCCACCAGTGCCGCGCCCGCGTAGAGCAGGGCCGCGGTGGTGAACGGACCCACGCCAAGCCCGAAGCGCTGCACCAGCGGGGTGCTCACGCCAAACAGCACAGCCGCCACCAAGGCGAGCAGTCCGCCGCGCATGGCTGGAGGAAAAGGGGTGTGGGTCATGGTCTTGAACGATGGGCGTGGGTGTGAAGCGTACGCCAGCGCACCGACCTTGTCGCCCCGCAACGCGATGCTCTGTGTCTTTAACTGGGGGATACCAAATGGCTCAAAAAGCACAGATCGTCGGCAAGGTCGAATACCGCAGCGGCGACGGCCCGAATGTCGAAATCCGCCCCGGCCCGGTGGAGGTGACCACCGCTGTCAACGACGCCACGCTGAGCTGGACCGATGAAGAGACGCACGGTTCGGCGGCGATACCGCTGGCGGATTTCAAGCGCTATGTGGCGGAAGGGCTGATCAAGCTAGAGAACTGAGCGCCGTCAGCTGTCACTGTGGCAGGCGCAGGCTTCGCCGTGCGCCGCAGACACCAGCTCGTCCAGAATGCCGCAGTGACCCTCGTGGGTGCCCGAGCAACGCGCCCGCAACTGCAACAACTGCTTCTCCAGCGCCCGCATGCTCTTGAGGCGGGCGCGCACACGCGCCAGCTGTTCGTCCACCAGCAGGTCCACCTCTCCAAAGTGCGCTGCGGGCGCATCCACAAAGCCCAGCAGCCGGTTCACATCGGCCAGCGGCATGTCCAGTGCCCGGCAGTGGCGGATGAATGACAGCCGTTCCAGATGGCTGGCTTCGTAGTCGCGGTAGCCGTTGTCGCGCCGCGCCGGCTCGGGCAGCAGCCCCTGTTTTTCGTAGTACCGGATGGTTTCGACGTCCACGCCCGTGGCACGGGACAGTTCCTTGATCTGCATCGCACATCCTCGATTAATTAGTGATTGACACTGTAGCGGCTCCAGGGTTTCCAATGCAGGCATCGAAAGGAAAAACCATGTCCGCTCATTGCTGTGACCACGAAACGCCCAAGGCCGAGACCCTCGTCAACCTGCCGCGCTACCGCAAGATCCTCTGGATCGCCCTGGTCGTCAACGCCGCCATGTTCCTGATCGAGATCGGCGCGGGTGTGCAGGCGGGTTCGCTCTCGCTGCTGGCCGACGCGGTCGACTTCGCCGGCGACGCGCTCAACTACGCGGTGTCGCTCGCCGTGCTGGCCTCGGCGCTGGCCTGGCGCGCCCGCGCGGCGATCCTCAAGGCGGTCAGCATGATCGGCTTCGGCCTGTATGTGCTGGGGGCGGCGGTGTGGTCGGTGTGGCATGGCGGCGTGCCCCAGGCCATGACCATGGGCGCGGTGGCGTTGCTGGCGCTCGCGGCCAACGTGGCCGTGGCGTGGATGCTCTACGCGTTTCGAGAAGGTGACGCCAACATGCGCAGCGTGTGGCTGTGCTCGCGCAACGACGCCATCGGCAACGTGGCGGTGTTCATGGCCGCGCTCGGCGTGTTCGGCACCGGCTCGGCCTGGCCCGACCTGGCGGTGGCCAGCTTGATGGCTGCGCTGGCCTTGCACGGCGGCTGGACGGTGCTGCGGCAGGCGAGGGGAGAGCTGGGTGAGGACGCCGGCAAGGATCACCATGGCCACGTCCACTGAGCGGCCCCGGCCGATGCGGGCCTGGTCTGTGTTGGTGGCGGCATGGGGCGTGGCCCTGGTGGCCACCCTGGGCGCCTTGTTCATCGGGGAAGTCGTGGGCATGGTGCCCTGCCTGCTTTGCTGGTACCAGCGCATCTTCATGTTTCCGCTGGCGCTCATCCTGGGTATGGCGGCTTTTGCCGAGGACCGGCGTGGCGCCGTCTATGCGCTGCCGCTGGCCCTGGGTGGCGCAGCAATGGCCGGCTACCACACCGCGCTGGTGGCGGGTTGGGTGCGGAAGTGGTGGGTGCCCTGCGGCAACGGGCCCTCGTGCAGCGAACAGAGTCTTGAAATTCTGGGCGGCGTTCAGATCCCCTGGTTGTCTCTCGCAGCCTTCATCGCCATCGCCATTCTGCTTTTTGTTTACTTGAGAAAGACCCGCTCATGAGCGCCAGAAAGTTCACCGTCATCGGCCTCGTGGCCATCGTTGCCCTGTTCTTTTACCTGGGCATGAATGCCTACCAGAAGCGCGTGCAGACCGTGCAGGACGTGCAGGTCAAGGCCGAGCAGACCCGCCTGGTGCGCATGCACTCGCCGGTCTTCGGCCCGCAAGGCGCGCCGGTCACCATCGTCGAGTTTTTTGACCCGGCCTGCGAGACCTGCCGCGCGTTCTATCCCCTGGTCAAGAACCTGATGGCTCAGTACCCCGAGGACGTGAAACTTGTCATCCGCTATGCGCCGTTCCACCAAGGCTCTGACCAGGTGGTCAAGCTGTTGGAAGCGGCCCGGAGCCAGGGCAAGTACCAGACCGTTCTTGAGGCCGTGTTGGCCGCGCAGCCCACCTGGGCCGACCACGGCCAGCCCAACATCGGGACCGCCTTCAAGGTGGCCGAGCAGGCCGGGCTGGATCTCACCCGGGCGCGGCAGGACATCGAGAAGCCGGGCATGCAGGCGCTGTTGCAGCAGGACATCGAAGACCTCACGGCGCTTCAAGTCACCAAGACGCCCACCTTCTTCGTCAATGGCCGCAGCCTGCCGAGCTTTGGGCCTGATCAGCTGGCGGCGCTGGTGGCCGAAGAGGTGGCCAAGGCAAACCGATAGCGCCGAGGCCTTTGCTCCGCACGGCTCACCGGCTAGCGGCCGTGGGTGTCGTCGACGATGGCCTTCATGACCAGATCCCCCATCTGCCCCGCCTCTGGGCGAGGATCCTTGATCCCGACGATGGCGTTGAGCATCCTGCCGATGTACGGCGCAGGTGCATCGCCTGTGCGCCGTACATGGCGAGCCTTCAGAAACGGGCAACAGCGTGGCGCACCAGCAGCGCGGCCAACACCCACATGGTCACACCGATCAGGCCGTCCAGCACCTGCCATGCACGGGGACGGGCAAACCACGGCGCCAGCCAACGCGCGCCAAACCCGAGCAGCCCGAACCACAACACGCTGGCCGTGCTCGCGCCAGCCACGAACCAGCCACGCAGTGCCGCCGGTTGCTGCGCGCCAATGCTGCCCACCAGCAGCACCGTGTCCAGATAGACATGGGGATTGAGCAGCGTGAACGCCGCCGCTTGCGCCACGGCCGCTCCACGGCTGAACACCTCTCCACCCCCGGAGGCCTGCAGAAGCTGCGGGTTGCGCGCGCGACGCAGGGCCTGCCACCCATACACGGCCAGGAAGGCAGCGCCTGCCAGCGCCAGCGCGCGTGCAATGCCCGGGCTGTCCGCCAGGGCCTGCGCCATGCCCAGCACGCCCGCCGTGATCAGCACGGCGTCTGCCACGGCACAGAAGAGCACCACGCTGCCCACATGCTCGCGACGAAGCCCCTGGCGCAGCACAAAGGCGTTTTGCGCGCCAATGGCCACGATGAGCCCCAGGCTCAGCAGCAGGCCTTGAATGTAGACCGGCCCCGCGCCGGACAAGTTGGAGAAGAACGTCGTCATGCGGCGAGATTGCCAGCTTGGCTGAGTGAAGGCAAACTGTCTTTGCTTCATTCACTTAAGAGAAACTGCATCCATGCTGGACTATGCATCGCTGTCTGCGCTGGCCTCTGTGGTGCGCGAAGGCAGCTTCGAGCGCGCAGCCCGTGCGCTGAGCGTCACACCGTCGGCGATTTCACAGCGCATACGCTTGCTGGAGGAGCGCGTCGGCTGTGCGCTGGTGGTGCGCGGTCAGCCCTGCCAGGCCACGGAGACGGGCAGGCGGCTGTGTCAACACGTGGACCGTGTGCGGCTGCTTGAACAGGAACTGCAAGGCGCTTTGCCCGCGCTCGCGCCCGAAGGCATTGCGCGGGTGGCGCTGCCCGTGGCGGTGAATGCCGACAGCCTGGCCACCTGGTTTGCACCCGCGATGGCCGCCTTCGCGGCAAGCGCTCCGGTGCTGATGGAGGTGGCGGTGGACGACGAGGACCACACGGCCGAGTGGTTGCGCAGTGGCGCGGTGCTGGCCGCGGTCACCGCCTCCGCCCGGCAGGCCGTCGGCTGCAACAGCCAGCCACTGGGCACCATGCGTTACCTGGCGACCGCCAGTCCCGCTTTCGTCGAACGCCACTTTGCCGGCGGAGTGGGCGCGGGGAGCCTGGCGCAGGCTCCCAGCCTGCAGTTCAACACCAAGGACGAGTTGCAGGCGCGCTGGGTGCGGCGCCTGTGCCATCGGCATGTGGAGTTGCCCCGGCACACCTTGCCGTCGCCACAGGCCTTCGTGGTGGCGGCCGTCGCCGGGATGGGTTGGGGTCTGCAGCCGGAGGTGATGATCCGCGCCCAGTTGAAGACAGGCGCTCTCGTGGAGCTGGTGCCCGGCGCTTCGCTGGACGTGCCGCTGCACTGGCAACAGGCGCGTGCCGCGTCAACGCTGCTCGATGGACTGACCCGCCAGGTGGTCGCCGCTGCTCGCAACGGGTTGATACCGAACTGACCCGCCGTGCCACGTCGGCAGGGTCGGGGCCGGCTTCATACTTCCGATCATTGGAATCTCAGGAGATCGCATGAGTGCGCTGACGCTTCACTACCACCCGCTGTCCTCGTGCTGCCACAAGGTGCTGATCGCACTGGACGTGCTCGGCATCGACGTCGACCTGCATTTCTTGAACCTGGGCGATGCCGCAGAACGCGCGGCGCACCTGGCGCTGTGGCCCCTGGGCAAGATGCCCCTGCTGGTGGACCAGGGCAGGGCCATTCCCGAGACGAGCATCATCATCGAGCACCTGCAGCGCCACCATGCGCGAGCGGGCCGCACGCTGATTCCGAACGACACCGATCAGGCACTTGAAGTGCGCTTGTGGGATCGCCTACTTGACCAGTACGTGATGACGCCAATGCAGGCCTTCACTGCCGATCTGCTGCGGCCGGAGGGAGAGCGCGATGCACTCAACGTGGCGCGGGCTCGCGACACGCTGACCTCGGCCTATGCGCTGATCGATCAACAACTGGAAGGGCGAACCTGGGTCGCCGGCGATGGGTTCAGCATGGCCGACTGCGCAGCCGCCCCGGCCTTGTTCTACGCCGTGACCTATGTTCCCCTGGAGCCGCAACACGCGCGCCTGGCCGCGTACTTTGATCGCCTCATGGACCACCCGCCCGTGGCACGCACCATCGACCAGGCGCGGCCCTGGTTCAAGTTCTACCCGGGGCGCGGTGGTCTGGCCCGGCGCTTTTTCGACCCGGCGATCCAGTGACATGAAAACACTGTTGCTCTACTTCGTCACCGCCATCGCCGAGATCGTCGGTTGTTATCTGCCACTTTTGTGGCTGCGCGGCCAGGGCTCGGGCTGGTGGCTGTTGCCCGCCGCCGCAGTGAGCCTGGCCACCTTCGCCTGGCTGCTCACCCTGCACGCCGCGCCCTCAGGCCGGGTGTACGCGGCCTACGGCGGGGTTTATGTGGCCGTGGCGCTGGCGTGGCTGTGGTCGGTGGACGGCGTGCGCCCGAGCAACTGGGATGTGGCGGGCGTGGGGGTGACGCTGGCGGGCATGGCGATCATTGCGTTTCAGCCGAGGGGTTGAGGGGAGGGGCAGTTGTGCAGCGACTGCCGCCGGTCGCGGCAGGGGGCTGGGTTCACGGAGCCTGGCACGAAGCCGTCATCGGCTCACCCAGCGGCACGCCAACTCGCGGTCGAATGTGCACTGCACCAAGGGTCGAACTCACGCTCTCGACCCTTTGCGGACACCAGCAACCTTCCCGTCGCTGGTCGCAGTCAGTGGAGGCGGTCGGTGGACCAAGATGAGATTCCGCGCTCGCGACCAGACGTCTTGCGACGCAGCAATGTCTTCGCCAGAATCCCGAACAGAGATTTTTGGGGATGCTGATGCCAAGCGCAGACTATGTCATCGTGGGTGCCGGCTCCGCTGGCTGTGTCCTTGCGGCGAGGCTTTCCGAGGATGCTTCTTGTGAAGTGGCGCTGCTAGAAGCCGGCGGCGAAGATCGCTCGCACAGTGTTCGCCAACCAAGCCGGTGGCCCTTGCTGTGGGACAGCGCCGAGAACTGGGGCTACTCGACAACTCTTCAGGCCGGCTACAACCTTCGCAGCATCCCGTGTCCGCGCGGCAAGGTGCTTGGCGGTTCGAGTTCGATCAACATCATGATCTACATCCGCGGCGATCCGCGAGACTTCGATCACTGGGTGGATCTGGGCAACGAAGGCTGGGGCTGGTCTGACGTGTTGCCGTATTTCATCAAGGCGGAGGACCAGGCGCGCGGTGCCTCCAGCCTTCATGGCGTGGGAGGGCCGCTGGCCGTCTCGGACCAAGCCTCACCCAGCCCGCTCGCGCACGCTTTCGTTGATGCGGCTGTCGCCTGTGGCCACCGGAGAAACCCCGACTTCAACGGAGCGTATCGCGATGGAGCGGGGCTGTACCAGGTGACGATTCGCGATGGTGAGCGGTGCAGCACCGCAAAGGCGTACCTGGACCCTTCGCGCGAACGTCCGAACCTTCGAACGATCACGCGCGAACGTGCGCTGCGTATCGTGATGGACGGCGATCGCGCAATCGGCATCGACTACTTTGACGGCGCCCAGGTCCGCCGGATCGAGGCCAGGCGCGAGGTCATCCTCTGCGCCGGCACCGTCGATTCACCCAAGCTGCTGATGCTCTCGGGCATCGGCGATCCATTGCAGTTGGAGTCGCACGGACTCGTAGTGCGCAATGCGCTGCCCGGCGTCGGTGCGAATCTATGCGACCACCCGGGCACACCCCTGGTGCTCGCGCTGCGGCAGGCTGATCAGGCGCCACCGACGAGCATCCATGCCGAGGCCGGTCTCTTCATGAAAAGCGAGGCGCTGAACGATGGTTTTGCTGCGGACATCCAGTTTTTTGCGGTGCCGTTTGCGCCGCCCCACGCGGCGGCGAAAGGACAGACTCGGGCCATGGCCATCAACGTGCAAGCGTGCCGGCCCAAGAGCAGAGGGCGACTCACGCTGCGCTCGGACGACCCGCTCGATGCGCCCGTGATCGACCCCGGCTATCTGACGCATCGTGACGACATGACGCTGCAGATCGAAGGGTTGCGCGCAGCAAGAAGGATCGCCGCAGCACTTCCCCTGAGGGAGCACATCGTGCGGGAACTGTCTCCAGGTCCAGGTGCCATCGACGACGCATCGATCGAGTCCGCAATCCGCGCGACGAGCAGCTGCATCTACCATCCGGTTGGCACTTGTCGAATGGGGGTTGGCGCCGATGCGGTCGTCGATGCACAGCTACGCGTTCGAGGGACGCGTTCGCTGCGGGTGGTCGATGCCTCGGTCATGCCGCAGATTACGTCCGGCAACATCAATGCGCCCACGATCATGATTGCCGAGAAGGCGGCCGCCATGATGCGAGCGGGCCAGTAGCCGCGACCGAGGCCATAGCGCTCGCGCCCCTCAGCCTCTTGGCGGTCGGTCAGGTTGGCCAGGTATTGGATTGCCGTTCGGATGTCCGGCTCGGCATGTTGGCAAGAGCCTCAACGACATTGATCAATCCATGCCAATGGTCCGCAGGCGGCTCCCGGGCAGATCATCGACTTCGCTTCGATGCTACTCAGCTGGCCAGCTGGCCGCGGATCGGGACACGAACCGGCGGCACGTGTCTGGTGTGACAGGACAGCACGACAGACCGGCGTTTGGCATCGACTTCGCCCCGCGGTAGCATGTTGCTGTGGCATGGCACGTCTCGAACGACGGGCAGATCGCAGTGCCCAGCCCAGCAAGCACGCACGCAGGCCAGTCTCGATGAACACCAAACCGATAGAAGCCCTTTGGGCGGTCGTGAAGTCGCAGACCGGCCGGGTTCGCGAGTGGCATGGCGATGATCTCCTCAACCATCAGCCGCGCTACCTCGCAGACCTGCGCCTGATCGAGTCGCTCACCCCGGCCGGCACGGTCCTCGAAGTCGGCTCGGCACCGTGCCACATGACCGCGCTGCTGAGTCTTGCTGGCTTTTCTGTGGTGGGTGTGGACGTCGATCCGGGCCGCATCGCCGAGCTGATACAGCAGCTTGGTCTCGACGTGCGGCGTTGCGACATCGAGCGCGAACAGCTTCCATTTGCAGACGGTTCCTTCGGCTGCGTGATGTTGTGTGAGACGTTTGAACACCTGCGCATCGACCCCGCATTCGTTATGAGCGAGATCAATCGAGTCTTGGCTCCCGGGGCCACACTGCTGCTCACCACGCCCAACGTCTATTCGTTACCCAGCCTGGCTCGGTTTCTGCTGGGACGCAGCATCGCCGATCCCGTGACGGAGTTTGGCAAGTTGCGCCGATTGGGTCACATGGGTCATGTGCGTGAGTACTCTGCGGGTGAGGTTCGGCGCTTTCTGGAAGCTTCTGGTTTGGCGGTCGAGTCCGTCGATTACCGATTCCACGCCCCGCTGGTCGGCCGAAAGAAGAAGCTGCTGTCCCTGGCCTATCACCTCGTGCCCCGACGCTTCCGGCGCGAACTCGTGTTTGTGGCGCGCAAGGTCTCAGAGGGACCGAGCTTGGGCGCCTTGGTGCCACTGCGGCCGTAGGGGCTCACGAAGCCTCGCGGGGCCACACAGGCGTGTCGACACGCTCCTACGCGCGAGAAAGTGCAGGCCCAGAGGTGGGTGCAATCGCGAGTTGCCACCCCTGTCATGACAGGAAGCCCCGCTCCTGCAGCAACGCGCGCAGTCGGCCGAGTCGATGGCGAACGGGTCCGGGTCGTACTTGATCTTGCTCGTGTAGCACTGCGCCAGCGACGTGATGCCGTGGTCGGTCAGGGTGGCAACGGCAAGCACTGCCCGCCAGGGCTGAGCTCGGCCGGCCATCGCCGGCAGGGGACAGGAAGTGAGTCCAACTGATCTATGTCAACGCGGGAACCCAAGGTCAGGCCCACACTGAAGTTACAGAACAGCGCAGCATTTGTTCGACTGATTCTTGACGCCTTGAGCGCGCCCCTTGAGCCCCCTTGAGAAAGCGCCGCAACCCTCCCCGCGTCAACGGATCTGTTCCAGTGCTCAAGTGGTCACACCACGATTGCCTTTGACAACGCACCGCAGTGATGCTGACAACCATGATCGCGATCAATCGCTCCATGAATCGTTTGCAGGACACCCGCACTGGCCCGTGCGGCCGCCGTGTCGCCGTCCGGAGTCTGCGCCCTGAGCCGTCTGTCAAGCGCTGACCTGCCTTGAAAGAACTTCCCATGAAACACCTCCTCTGTTTGCGCAATGGCTTGCTGGCGCTGTCACTCAGCCTGGCCGCGCTGCCCGTTCTGGCCGACGATGACTGCGATGCGCCGCTGAATCGCTGGCAGTCACGCGATGCCGTGCGCCAGATGGCGGTTGCACAGGGCTGGCAGATACAGCGGTTGAAGATCGATGACGGCTGCTACGAAGTGCGGGGCACGGATGCCCTGGGCCGCACCTTCAAGGCCCGGATCGACCCGGAAACCCTGAGGGTGTTGAAGCTCAAGCAGGACGACCACCTGCGAGACCGTGATCGCGATCGCAATCGCAATGCCGAATAGCCACCATTCCCACCGGAGCATCACCATGTCCAGACCCCTGTTGACCCTTATGGCCACTGCCTGTGCGATGGCCCTTCCCGCTCTTGCACACAGCCGGCCACTCACGCTGACCGCTCAGCTCAAGAACTACGGCGGCGACGGCGCCTACCTGGCGGCGTACCTGACCGATGCCAAGGGCGCCTATGTGCGAACGCTGTGGGTCGCTGGCGGCAAGGCCAAGTACCACAAGCACTTGTCCGACTGGAGCCGCCTTTCGGCCGGTGACACCAAACGGCTGGACGGCGTCACCGGCGCCAGCGTGGGCGCGGGGCGAACACTCAAGGTCACAGCCGATCTGGCCGATGCGCTGATCGACGCAGGCTATGAGATCCGCATCGACGCCGCGGTAGAAGACATGCGCGACAGCCCCTCGGAAGTCCGCGTGCCACTGTCCACCGCCAACGTCGGCAAGCCACAGCCCGGCAAGCAGTACATCCAGGCCGTGACCTTCGAACTCAAGTGATGGCGCTCGCATGAGCTGGAAAGCCATCCACCGTTGGCTGGGCCTGACGGTGGGCTGCCTGGCCGTGCTGCTGGGCGTCACCGGCGCCGTCCTGGCGATCGATCCGGTGCAGCAGGCGTGGCAGGCACCCGCCGCACCGGGCGATCTGCCGGTGGCCGCGCTGGTGGAGCGCGTCACACGCACCGTAGCAGGCGCAGAGGAAATCCGGCATCTGCCGTCGGGCGCCATCGTGGTGTTCAGCTTTGCGGGTGACCAACCGCAGGCGTCTTACGTGGATCCGGCCGATGGCCGGGTGCTCGGTGCCTGGCGCGCCTCGTCGCTGCCGCGCTGGGTGAAGAACCTGCACCGCTCGCTGCTGTTGGGCGACGCCGGGCGCTGGGGTGCAGCGAGCATTGCGCTGGCCATGGCCCTGGTGTGCGTTTCTGCACTTGTGCTGCTGCTGCGCCGCATGGGCGGCTGGCGGCGGTTGGCGGCGCGGGTGCGCGGCTCGCTGGCGCAACGCATCCATGTGGTCGCGGGCCGCGTGGTGCTCGCCGTTTTGTGCCTGACCTCGCTCACGGCGCTGACCATGAGCGCATCGACCCTGGGGCTGGTGGTTCTCGATTCCAGGACCGAGCCTGATGTGCTTTCGGTGGTTTCCGGCCAGCCGGCCTTGCCTGGCGAGCGGCTGGTCACGCTGCAAAACCTGGCCGTGAAGGATCTGCGCAAGCTGAATTTTCCCGGAGCCACCGATCCGCAGGACACGTGGAAGGTCGCCATCGCCCAAGGTCAAGGCTGGATCGATCGGTATTCGGGGCAGATGCTGGTCTGGCAGGACGCCACTGTGGCGCAGCGCGTTTACGACTGGGCCGTGGTGCTGCACACGGGCGAAGCGGCCTGGCCCTGGGCCGTGGTGCTCGGGTGCGTGGGCGCCAGCGTGCTGCTGTTCTGGCTGTCGGGCGTGGTGATCTGGTGGCAAGCCCGCCGCCAGGCGCCTCACATCACGGGCAGCGCCCCGCTGGCACAGGCCGACGTGCTCATCTACGTGGCCAGCGAAGGCGGCAGCACCTGGGGCTTTGCCCAAACCCTGCAGGACGCGCTGAGCCAGGTCGGCCACCGCGTGCACGCCAGCGCGCTGGAGAACTTTCAAACCACGGCCGCCACGCGGCAGGTGTTCGTGCTGGCCGCCACCTACGGCGAAGGCCAGGCCCCGGCCCATGCCAGCCACGCCCTGGCGCACATCGCCAAGCTCAAGGCCAGCGCCGTGCCGGTGACGGTGACGGTGCTGGGCTTTGGCGACCGGCAGTTCCCGACCTTCTGCGCCTTTGCGCAGGCGCTGGACCAGACGCTGCGCGCGCAGGGCTGGCCCTCGCTGCTGCCGCTCGAATGCATCCACCAGCAGTCCGGCCAACAGTTCGCGTGCTGGGGCGTTGCCCTGTCGGAGGCGCTGGGCGAGCCCTTCGTGCTGGAGCACGTGCCGCGAGTGCCCACCACCACAGCACTCACGCTCGTTGCGCGCCGGGATTACAACCGTGGCGCCGGGCAGGCCACGGCGATCCTGCGCTTTGCGTGGCCTGCGCAGAGCCTGGGCGCACGCCTGCGCGGGCACGGGCTGGCGCGGTTTGCAGCGGGCGACCTCGTGGGCATCGTGCCTCCGGGATCGGCCGTGCCGCGCTACTACTCGCTGGCCTCGGGCCAGGAAGACGGCTTCCTGGAAATCTGCGTGCGTCAGATGGCGGGAGGTCTGTGCTCCACGCATTTGCTGGACCTCAAGATGGGGGACAGCATCTCCGCCTTCATCCGGTCCAATCCCGGCTTTGCATTGCCGCGAACGCGCCGGCCTGTGCTGTTGATCGGGGCGGGCACCGGCGTGGCGCCGCTGGCGGGCTTCATCCGCCGCAACGACAGGCACCGTCCCATGCACCTGTACTTTGGCGGGCGCGACCCGGCACGCGACTTCTACTTCGGCCCCGACATCCAGCGCTGGCTCGTTGAGGGGCGCCTGGCCACGTTGCACACGGCCTTCTCGCGCGTGCCCGAGGGCGGCGGCTACGTGCAGGACGCCTTGCGCCGTGATGCTGAGAACCTGCGCAATTGGGTGATGCGGGGCGCCCTCGTGCGTGTCTGCGGCGGCCGCGCCATGGCGCAGGGCGTGGCCGAGGCGCTGGACGCGGTGCTGGCGCCACTGCAACTGAGCGTGGCCAAGCTCAAAGCCAGCGAGCGCTATGCCGAAGATGTCTTCTGAAACGGCTGTGACCTGCAAGCGCACCACCCTGCACGGTCCGACCATGGGCACGCGTTGGTCGGCCACGGTCGACGCCGACAACACCATGGACCTGGAAGCCTTGCGCCAGGACCTCGCCACTGCGGCGGAGCAGGTGGACGAGCAGATGTCGCCCTGGAAGCCGGACAGCGACCTCATGCGCCTGAACCGGGCGCCCGTGGACATCTGGGTGGATCTGTCCGCTGACATCGTGGAGGTGCTGGCCTGTGCGCTCGAGATCCAGCACCTGAGTGCAGGTGCATTCGATCCGTGCCTTGGGGAACTGGTCGATGCCTGGGGCTTCGGCGCAGTGCGCGACACACCCGACGCGGACGCGATCCGCGCCGCACGCCAGCCCGGGGCGCACGCAGCGGCTGGGAGCATCGAGCTGGAAAGGACCGCGGGTCGTGCCCGCAAGCGCACGCACTTGCAGCTTGACCTGTGCGGCATTGCCAAGGGCTACGCGGTGGACCGCATGGTCACGGTGCTGCAACAGCACGGTGTGCGGCATGCGCTGGCCGCGCTGGATGGAGAGCTGCGCGCCGTGGGTCGCCAGGCCAGCGGCGCACCCTGGGCCGTGGCGCTCGAACGTCCCGATGTGGGGCTGCGCGCGGTGCAGGGTGTCATCGAATTGGAAGACCTGGCCGTGGCCACCTCGGGCGACTACCGACGCTGCTTGCAGGTGGGCGATGCGCGCCTGGCCCACACCATGGACGCACGCCGCCGCGCGCCGGTGAACAACGCGCTGGCGTCGGTCACCGTGCTGGCGCGCACCTGCATGCACGCAGACGCCTGGGCGACGGCCCTGCTGGTGGCAGGTCCCGTCGAAGGTCTGGCCATGGCGCAACGCATGGGGCTGGATGTGCTGTTCCTGGTGCGCCGTGCAGAAGGTTTGGTGGAGCTCGGGCTGGGCCGGTTTGGCAGGTCCGAAGCGCTGTCAAAGTGAAGGCCGTCGACGGGCCCACTTGATGCCCTCGAACCACACCACGCTCAGCAATCCCAGACCGCAGGCGGCGGCCAGCTCGTGCACCGGCAGGGGCGCGAAGCGCAGCACCGCCACCGCCCAGGGAACGTAGAGCGCAGCCAGCAACAGCGCACTGGCCAATCCCAACACCCCCCACAGCGTGCGGTTGGGCGTACGCAGCGTTGCCCACAGCGAGCGGGTGGTCGAACGGTTGGAGAGGATCAGGGCCAGGTTGCCCACGACTAGGGTGGCAAACGCAAAGGCCCGCGCCTCGGGTTCGGGGATACGCGCACCGGCCCATGCAAACGCGGCCATGACGACAGCCAGCACACCCAGACCCTGAACCAGCGCCAGGAGCAAGGTGGTGCCGCCAAACAGGGGGGCGGTCGCATCCCGCGGCGGGCGCTGCATCACGTCGTCTTCTGCCGGCTCGTTCTCGAAGGCCACCGAGCAGGCGGGATCGATGATGAGTTCGAGCAAGGCAATGTGCATCGGGTAGAGCAGGGCCGGCCAGCCGAGCAGCACCGGCAGCATCGCCATGCCGGCGATGGGAACGTGCACCGCCAGGATGTACGACATGGCCTTGCGCAGGTTGTCGAAGATCCTGCGACCCAGTCGAACAGCGGCGACGATGGCTGCGAAGTTGTCGTCGATCAGCACCAGGGCGGCCGACTCGCGGGCCACGTCGGTGCCGCGCTTGCCCATGGCCACACCCACATGCGCCGCGCGCAGCGCCGGGGCGTCGTTCACGCCGTCGCCGGTCATCGCGACGATGTCGCCCCGCGCCTTCAGCGCCTGGACGATGCGCAACTTCTGCTCGGGCGCGATGCGTGCGCAAACGCTGACGGTGGCCATGCGTTCGCGCAGCGCCCCATCGTCCAGCCCCGCGATCTCGTCGCCGGTGAGCACGTCACCGTCGCGCCCG
Organism: Pseudomonadota bacterium; assembly: GCA_040385485.1. Classification (GTDB taxonomy): domain Bacteria; phylum Pseudomonadota; class Gammaproteobacteria; order Burkholderiales; family Burkholderiaceae_C; genus Hydrogenophaga. The sequence continues at coordinate 42,098 of JAZKHJ010000028.1, forward strand.
GCCAACCCAGCCTGGTGGGCGATGGCCCGTGCCGTGGCCGGATAGTCACCGGTGATCATGACCACACGGATGCCGGCCGCGCGGCACTCGGCCACGGCGGCGGGCACTTCTGTGCGCACCGGATCGGCCAGCCCGAGCAACCCGATGAATTCGAAGTCGAAGCCGTGCTCGTCTGTCGGCCAGTCCTGGCCTTCAAACGAGCCGCTCGCGACAGCCAGCACGCGCAGCCCCTGGGCCGCCAGCGTCTCCACCACGCTGCCGACATGGGCCTTCTGCGCATCGTCGAGGTGGCACAGGTCCATCACCGCCTCCGGCGCACCCTTGGCGGCGACGGTCTGGACACCGTCACCCGGCGCTGCCCACACGTGCGACATCGCCCGCAGCGCCGGGCTGAGCGCGTAGGTGCGCACCAGACGCCAGTTCCGGTGCAGGTGTTCGGTGTCCTTGAGGAAGCGCTGACCGAGCTGATGGAAGGCCTTCTCCATCGGGTCGAACGGGTCGATCACGCTGGCCAGGATCGCGTGCTCCACCAGCGCGTGGAAGGCCTCGGGCAACCGGCCTTCGGTGCGCGCACCCAGCGCGAGGCTCTCGCTCAGATCGACACCGCCGGCGACCAGGTTCGTCACCGTCATGCGGTTCTCCGTCAGCGTGCCCGTCTTGTCGCTGCAAAGCACGGTGGTTGCGCCCAGCGTCTCGATGGCGTTGATGCGCCGGGTGAGCACACCTTCACGGGACAACCGGCGCGCGCCGAGCGCCGGAAACACCGTCAGCACCACCGGGTACTCCTCGGGCAACAAGGCCATGGCCAGGGCAATGCCCGCCAGCAGGGCTTGCAGCCAGTCGCCCTCGATCAACCCGTGCGCCAGGATCAGCAGCAGGCTGAGCGTCAGCGCCAGCAAGGCGAGGTTTCGCACCAGCCGGGTGGTCTGCCTTTGCAGCGGCGAACGCTCGTTCTCCACGGTGCTCAGCGAGGTACCGATGCGGCCGATCTCGCTGCGCTGGCCTGTGGCTGTCACACAGGCCAGCGCATTGCCCTGCACGATCAGCGTGCCCGCGTACACCCGAGGCAGATCGTCACCGCCCGGCACCTGGCGCGTGGCGCCGGACGCCTTTCCCGATGCAGCGCGTTCATCGGCCTTTGCCACCCGCTTGCCCACCGGAACAGCCTCGCCCGTCAGCAGCGATTCATCGGCCCTCACGCCGTCAGCAGAAACCAGCAGCGCATCGGCCGGAACACGGTCGCCTTCGCTGAGCTTGAGCAGGTCGCCGCGAACCACGTCGCGCCCGGCAATGCGCTGGGGTTGTCCGTCGCGAATGACCAGCGCGCGCGGGCTTGTGAGGTCACGCAACGCTTCGATGGCCCGCTCGGTCTTGCCCTCTTGGTACAGCGTGAGGCCCAGGGTGACCACCACGAACCCGAAGAGCGTGAGACCCTCCTGCAGGTCACCGAAGGCGAGGTACAGGGTGCCTGCTGCGAGCAGCAAAAGGAACATCGGTTCCCGCACGGTTCCCACAGCGATGGACAGCAGGGAGCGGCGCTGTCCACCGGGCAGCGCGTTGGGGCCGTCTTCGGTCAGGCGCTGGGCGGCCTGGGCGGTGGAGAGACCCGCATCGAGAATGGCCGCATCGGCGGACATCTCGATGGGGGACACCGCGCCGGTTTTGTCCAGATCAGCTTGGGTCGCAGTCATGTCAGTGCCGGATCGCCGGCTACCTCCTTGGCCCCAAGCTTATGCCCAACCCAGCCCACGGTAGCGGCCGGCGATGGATCCAGTGCTTGAAGGATTGCAGATGAAACCGTAGGTGAAGTTGCCAGACACAGGAATTTCGCCAGCCAGCATTTGGGACCCCTTCAATTCCATTGAATGGAATGAGAAGGTCTTGACATGCCGGTGGTACTTGCGCGGAGAAGGAAGATGCAAACCTGGCTTGGCCAAGGACGACGTGTTCAGGGACTGCGAACGATCGGTGAGGAGCGCAGGCCTGACAAGATTCGACAGGCCTGAATGCGCAGCGGTAGTTCAAACGCCGAGCAGGCGGGTGGTGATCTCGGTGCCGTCCAGCCGGTCGAAGCTCATGTTGTGGCGCTCGGTCAGCGGCCCGCCGCCCGGGATGACCTGGCCTTGGTCGTCATGGCCAATCGCCTTGAACTTCCAGCGGCCGCCAATGAGTTTCAGGTTGCCGACTTGTCGGCCTTGCATGTCCCGCACCGGGCAGACGCCGCCACGATCCGGGCCGATGGTCAGGCCTGCCGTCAAAACAGCACGCGGGTGCGCAATGTACCGTCCACGCCGGCCAACCCGGACAGGGCGATGTCGGCATGCACGGCGTCGACGTCGATGACCACGTAGCCCAGGTCGTCGCGGGTCTGCAGGTACTGCGCGGCGATGTTGATGCCGTTGTCGGCGAACACCCGGTTGATGGCCGACAGCACGCCCGGCACGTTGCGGTGCACGTGCAGCAGGCGGTGCTTGCCGGGGTGGGCGGGCAGCGCCACCTCGGGGAAGTTGACCGACGAGGTGGTGGTGCCGTTGTCGCTGTACCGGACCAACTTTTCCGCCACCTCGTTGCCGATGTTGGTTTGCGCCTCCAGCGTGGAGCCGCCGATGTGCGGTGTCAGGATCACGTTGTCCAGGCCGCGCAAGGGCGACTCGAAAAGATCGGCGTTGCTCTGCGGCTCTTGTGGGAAGACGTCGATGGCGGCACCGACCAGGCGATGTTCGCGCAACGCGGCGGCCAGAGGCTCGATCTCGACCACGCGGCCGCGCGAGGCGTTGATGAGCACCGCGCCGGGCTTCATCTGCGCGATCTCGCGCTCGCCGATCAGCCATTCGGTGCTGGCGTTCTCAGGCACATGCAGACTGACCACGTCAGCGGCGCCCAGCAGCTCGGGCAGGGTCGCCAACTGGCGGGCATTGCCCAGCGGCAGCTTGCTGAGCACATCGACGAAGACCACCTGCATGCCCAGCGCTTCGGCCAGCACCGACAGCTGCGAGCCGATGGCGCCATACCCGACGATGCCCAGCGTCTTGCCGCGGATCTCGTGTGCGTTGCGAGCCGTCTTGAGCCAGCCCCCGCGGTGCGCCACCGTGCTCTTTTCGGGCACGCCGCGCAGCAGCAGGATGGCTTCGCCCAGCACCAGCTCGGCCACCGACCGGGTGTTGGAGAAAGGTGCATTGAACACCGCGATGCCGCGCTGGCGCGCCGCCACCAGATCGACCTGATTGGTGCCGATGCAGAAGCAGCCGATGGCGATCAGCTTGGGCGCGTGGGCCAGTACCTGGGCGGTGAGTTGGGTGCGTGAGCGGATACCGACGAAGTGCACATCGGCGAGCTTCTGCCGCAGTTCATCGTCGGAAGGCGAGCCCCCCATGGTTTCGATCTGGCTGTAGCCGGCGGCTTGCAGCGTGGCGACGGCCGAAGGGTCGATGCCTTCGAGCAGCAGGAATCGAATCTTGCGCTTGTCGATCGAGGTCGTTGCGGCTTCGGGGCTGGAGAGAGGAAGGTTGGCGCTCATATCCGACTAATGTAGTCGGGATTAGGCGCCGGCCGTGACGGGCCAGCGTTGTGGCTAAAGTTGGATCCGATCCCACAAACCGAATTCAGATCCGATGGCGCCGGGCCATTGGCCAACTCCGTGAACGCACAGCCCGAAGTCGCTCGCTCCACGACCGCATCTCTCCTCAAGCGAGCGCACATGCGCCGCTTGCGCGAAATCTACCGTTCGGCAGGCTGGCCCTGTGCGGACATGCTGGAGGTGGAACTGCTCGCCGCCGGCTTGCTGGAGCGGTGCGTGGGCAGCCATGGTCATGAAACGCTGCGTCTGACGGACGCCGGCATCCAGGCTCTGGCGCAAGCCCATGCAGGGAACCAATCCGCGCGCGATCCGCATGAAAGCCTGGTCAAACGTGTGGCCGACCAACTCGGCCGCGAAGGACGCCTGGCTTGGCGGGGGTTGATGCTGCGCGTGCCATTGCCACGCGCGCTGGTTGATGACCAGGGCGTGCCGGCTGCGCCTGGCCAGGATCACACCTGGTGCATGGCGATGCCCGATGTGTTCTCCATTCGTCGCAGCTCGGTTGAGGCCTACCTGGAACCGGTGGTGCATGAGATCAAGGTCACCCGTGCCGATCTGCTCGGCGACCTTCGCAAACCGGCCAAGCGCTCAGCCTACCTGGCCATGGCTGGTGCCGTTTGGTATGTGCTCGGTGAAGATGCCAAGGGTCGACCCATCGCTCAACCGGAGGAAGTGCCGCACGAATGCGGCGTGCTGCAGATGGAGCGCGGCTCGTTGGTGGTGGCGCGCACCGCGCCTCGCCGTGCCGTTGAACGCTTGCCATTTCATGTGTGGATGGCGTTGGCCCAGGCCGATCCGCACATGCGACCTGAGGGCGACGAGCAGGGCTTGCTTTGAACGTACATTTGGTTGGGCGTCACAGCCAACACCCCGAACCCCGACCACCTCAACCTTCTGCTGCCCATGGGATACCACGTCACCATCCTCAGAACGGAGCACGGAGTTCAGGTCCCGCTTCAACTGGACCACATCAAGACTGTCATGGCGCCACATGCTGGATGGCGCTTTGTCGAGGGCGATCAGTCGTTCATCAAGCCTGCCGAGGAAGGCGAAGACTGCGTGTTGTGGTTTGAAGAAGGCGAGTTGTGGTCCAAGTCTCCGTCCGCGCAGTCGCTGGCGTACATGATCGAAGTTGCCAAGCCGCTGCAGGCAAGAGTGCGCGGCGACGAATTTGAAACGTATGAATCACTGGACAAGTGGTATGCCCATCCGGACGATGCCCAGAGCAAGTTCAAGATGGACTCGGAGAACAACAGGGTTCGTTCGAGCATGCAGCGACGAAGATGGATTTTTCGCGCCTGCGTGATCGCAGCATTGTTTTTCCTCGGCGCTGCATTGAGCTGGATCGCGAAGCGGTGACGCCCAACCCTTCGTATGGGACCACACCAACGAGAACAGTCCGACGGTTTTTTATGGGTTGTCCATGGCCGCGAACGAGGGTGTCGAGAAGGCGCTGGTGGCCGATCTTGCGTCCGAGGATCGGAGTCGAGGGATCACCTCGCCGTCAAGGCTGGGCGCGCCAGCTGCCGTCGGGCTGGCGGCAGGCCGTGCCCCACATCTGTTCCACGCGCCCGCCGATCACGGCGCTCACCTGGTATTCGCGGCAGGGGACTTCGTCGCTGCCGTAGGTGCGCGTGGGCACCACGGTGTAGCGGTAGCCGGTGTCCGGGTTGAGCCATTGGCTGGGCACGCCTGTGCGTACGGTCTCCAGGGTCTGCGCGGTCATGTACCGGTCACGCTCGTTCATGGAGCGGCCCACGGTGCCGCCCACGGCCACGCCAGCGAGCGTGCCCAGGATGACGGCGGCCGTTCGGCCACTGCCGTGGCCGAATTGCGATCCCACCGCACCACCGAGCAGACCACCGATCACCATGCCGCTCTGCTCCTGGGTCACCGGGGCTTGGCAGGCCACCAGACTGAAGGTGGCCAGCACAACGAGCAACGAACGTTTCAGGGCAGATGTGTGCATGGCGAATGGGTTGGGCAATGTCGCTGCGTGCAGCAGAGCTTTCAGTCTGTGCGGGGCAGCAATCGGCCCGCTTGAGCACGCTCAATGCCTGCGCAGATTGCCCTTCACAAGGGGATGACGCGGGCCAGCACCGCACCGCGCCCACAACGCTCGCCCGCCGGAACCAGGATGGACTCGAGCACGCCGCTGTGGGGTGCAGCGATGTCCACCGTTTGCTGCACCAACCGCACCTGAGCCAGCAACTCGCCCGCGTGCACCACGTCGCCCTCGCTCACCATCCAGCGCTCCAACAGCGCCTCATCGCCCGCTTCCAGCGTCAACCACAACAGAGGATCCAAAGTCACATCGTTCATGAAGCTCTCCAGCCATGGCGTCATCTTGTCGTGCGGCTGGGTGAGCCTGCATTGATAGAACTCAACGGTTGGTGCTCTCGCTGGTCATAAATTGTGTGCCCTCGAACAAGGAAGGATTGGTCATGAGAAAGCAGTGGATTCTGGTTGCCAACGGGTCCCTCGCCCGTTTCTTCAGTCGCAACGGAGTGGGTGATCCGCTGATGGCGCTGGAGGCCGTCGATTCCCCCGACGGTTGGTTCAAGGGCAACGAGCGCCAACGCAACCGCCTGGGCCATGGGAGCAGCGACAACAGCAGCCCCACCGCGCACCTCGAGCCGCACTCGAGCATGCGCAAGAAGGGGGTGCACCACTTCGCTCACGAACTGGCCCAGCGGCTGGAGGAAGGTGTGGTTGATGGCGAATACGAGACCTTCTGGCTGATCGCCTCCAGTCCGCTTTTGAGCGAAATCAAGGTCTGTCTGAACCAGGGTGTGGCCTACCGGTTGAAATGGACGCACGACGCGGATTTCATCGATCTGGACGCGCAGACTCTCGAGAGTCGTCTGCGTGAGTTGCGGGAGCCGCGTGAGATGGGCATGCCAGCACGCTGACGCCATGACCTGTCGGCGCCGAGCGCTCGCACCTTGGCAGGCGCTCACCGCCCGCCCAAACTTTCCTTCTCCATGAGCAGGTAGGTGTTGTAGGCATTCATGCGGTTGGCGAAGCGGAACATGGGCATGGGCTCGAAGCGGCTCCAGTCGGTGTTGCTGTAGGCATCTTCGAACGGCACCAGGTCCTTGGCCGCCTGGCCCATGGTGCTGCGCAGGTAGGTGAGGTAGTCGCGCATCACCACCATGTCCTTGCGCGGTTCGGTGGACGCGGCGCCGTGGCCGGGCACGACCACGGTCGCGTCAAAGCGCAGCAGGCGGTCGAGCGAGGCGATCCACTGGCCGCTGTCGGCCTGGCCCACGAAGGGCAGGCGTCCGCTGAACATGAGGTCGCCGGCGAACAGCACGCGTTCGCTGGGCACATGAATGGCCAGGTCTTCGGGCGTGTGCGACGGCCCCACCCGTTCCACCACGAAGCGCATGCCCGCCAGCTCCAGGGTGGTGGAGTCGGTGAGCCAGCGGTCGGCCGGCACCAGGCGGGTGTTGTCGTCCACCCAGGGCGCGAGCTCGGTGCGCGAGGCAACGAGGCGTTGCGCCGCCGTGTCGGAGTTCAGGTAGGTCCGCGCGTCTTGCTGCGCGATGATCTGCGCGCCCAGTTCCTTGAACACCTGCAGGCCGTAGATGTGGTCGGCGTGGTAGTGCGTGAGCACCACGTGGGTGATCGGTTTGGGCGTGATCTCGGCGATCTTCTGCACCAGCCGGCGTGCCAGCGCGGGTGAGCCCAGCGCATCGATCACCACCACGCCTTGCGGTGCCACCACAAAGCCGGCGTTGCTGATGAAGTTCTGGTTGGCCGGCGAACCGAGCGCGGCCAGACCTTGCACGAACCAGGTGTTGGGGCCGACCTTCTGCGGGGTCATCTCTGGCGCGGTTTGCGCCGTGGCAGACACGCTCAGTGCGGCGAGGCCCAACGCAAGGGCACGCAGCAGCCAGTGGCGCACGATCGGGTGCGCGTGGATGGGCAATGACGGGAACATGGAGCGCTCCTCAGATGTTTGGGGTCGGGGGTCAGTGCTTTGCGCTGCCGGAGGTGCGGGTGGCGGCATCAAAGCCGCCCTTGGCCCTCCACTCTTCCATGCCGCCTTGCAGTATGCGCAGGTTGTCCCAGCCCGCCACGCGCAGCGCAAACCCCGCTTGCGCCGACAGCGAACCGGTGTTGCAGTAGATCAGCACCGGTTTGTCCTTGGGGATCGATTCGCGTTTGGCCAGCACCTGGCGCCAGTCCATGTTGATGGCGCCCGGGATGTGCCCCTTGGCAAACTGCCCGGCGTCGCGAGCGTCGATCAGCACGAACTTCTTCCAGTCGTCCTTGGGGATCTGCTCGGCAAAGATGACGCCACCGCCGTAATCCACGAACTCCAGGTAGGCCTCCATTTCGTCGATGGCGGCCGCCTTGTTGGCCAGGGCCGCGGTCGAGCCGAGCAGCGCGGCGGTGCTCAACACCGAAAGAACGATGTGCCGGGGGTGCATGGTTGTCTCCGTTGTTTGGAAGTAAATTAGCAAGTACTGATATTGTGAGCGAACTGTGGGAGGTTGGGGAAGTGTTGAACGTTGACCCGAGGCCTTCAGTCCAGCGGCTTGAGTTGCTGCAGCAGCGTGGGCAGCAGTTCCGACACCGTGGGGTGGATGTGCATGGTGCGTGCCATCACGTCGCAGGGCACACCTGCGGCCATCTGGTCCAGCAGGCTGTGGACCACCTCGTCACCGTTGAGGCCGAGGATGGCCGCGCCCAGCAGTTGCCGCGAGTCCGCATCCACCAGCACCTTCATGAAACCCTGGGTCTCGCCGGCCTCGCGCGCGCGGCCCACCTTCTGCATCGCCATCTTGCCCATCAACACCGGGCGCCCGCTCTCGCGGGCCTGCGTTTCGCTCAGCCCCATGCGGCCCAGCGCCGGATCGATGAAGAGGGCGTAGCAGGCAATGCGGTCGCTGATGCGGCGCGGCACCTTGTCGAACAGGTTGGCCACCACGATCTCGTGGTCGTTCCAGGCGGTGTGGGTGAAGGCTCCCCGGCCGTTGCAGTCGCCCACGGCCCACACGCCGTCGGCGCTGGTGCGGCACTCGTCGTCCACCTCGATGTAGCCCTTGCCGTCGGTGCGGATGCCGGCCTGCTCCAGGCCGAGTCCATCGGTGTTGGGGCGCCGGCCCACGGCCAGCAGCACGTGGCTGGCTTCGATGGGCGCACGTTCGTCGGCGCACTGCGCGCCCACCCTGATGCGCTTGCCGTTGCGCTCCAGCGCCATGCATTCGGCTTCGAGTTCGAAGCGCACGCCCTCGGCTTCGAGAATTTCGCGGATGCCGTCGGACACGTCGGCGTCTTCGCGTGGCAACAGGTGTGCCGCGCGCTCCACCACCGTCACCTCGGCGCCGAAGCGGCGCATCATCTGCGCGAACTCCAGGCCGATGTAGCTGCCCCCGACGATCACCAGATGCTCGGGCACGGTGGACAACTCCATCAACGACGCGTTGTCCAGCGTCGGCACGTCGTCGATGCCCTGCAGATCGGGGCGCACAGGGCGCCCGCCCACGTTGAGGAAGATGCGCGGCGCGGTGAGCCGGCGGCCATTCACCTCCAGCGTGGCGGGCGCCACGAAGCGCGCCTCGCCGGTGATCACCTCGGTGTGGTCCAGGCCCCGCATCCACGCCTCCACCCCCTGGCGCGACTGCAGCACGATGCCGTCCTTGCGGGCTTTCACACGCGCCATGTTCACCCGGATCTCGCCCGCGTCAAAACCGTATTCGGCGCCCCTGTGCGCCTGGCGCACGGCGCGCGCGCTGGCCACCAGGGTTTTGGTCGGCACGCAGCCCACGTTGACGCAGGTGCCGCCGAAATGGTGGCGCTCGACGATTGCCGTGCGCAGGCCTTCGCGGGCACAGCGCGCGGCCAGCGCCGGCCCGGCCTGTCCGGCCCCGACGACGACGGCATCAAAAACTTCAACGGGCATGGCAGGGTCCTCCTGGGCGTGTGGACGGCGGGTCGAAGAATTCGATGATGAACCCGGATCAAGACCCTGTCGATGCGCTTGCGCCTACCATGCACGACGCGTCACACCAGCACAGCAAGGCACCCATGAGCAGCAACCGCAGCGTTGACTTCTTCGACCGCCAGTTCGAACGGCAGATCCACCAGACCGAATCGGCGCTCAACCCGTTCGAGCAGGCCGCGCTGCCGCACCTGCGGGGCCGCGTGCTCGACTTCGGCTGCGGCATGGGCAATCTGGCCCTGGCCGCTGCGCGCCAGGGCTGTTCGGTGCTCGCGCTCGATGCCAGCGAGGTCGCGATTTCACATCTGCAACAGGTGGCCAGTGCCGAGGGCCTGCCGGTGCAGGCGCAGGTGGCCGACCTCAGCCGCTACAGCGTGAGCGGCGAGTTCGACACCATCGTCTCCATCGGCCTGCTGATGTTCCTGGACTGCGCCACGGCGCACAGGGCGCTGGCCGACCTGCAGGCGCACCTGGTGCCGGGTGGCACGATGGTGGTGAACGTGCTGGTCGAGGGCACAACCTACATGGACATGTTCGACCCCGAGTCGCATTGCCTGTTTGCGAAGGATTTCCTGGAGACCCGGTTGGCCGGCTGGCAGGTGATCGAGTCCGGGCACCAGGAATTCGCAGCACCCGGCAACACGGTGAAGTCGTTCGCGACCATCGTCGCGCGCAAGCCCTGAGGCATGCGGCCGGGTGGTCGGCGTTTCATGGTCCATCCTTGATCTTGCGCAATGCCGCCGTCTGCGCAGGCGCGCATGCTGAAAGCCATGGGGCTTTCCCATCAGGAGATCACCGTGGTTGCACTGAAGACCTTGACCGCACTGTCCACACTCACCCTGTTGGCCGCCTGCGCGGGCCCCGGAGGATTCCGCGGCCCCCACGTGTCGCCTGCGCATCACCCGGGCGCAGCGCCCATGGCCATGCAGGGTTCGATGGATTCGATGCATGCGATGCGCGACAAGATGAGGAACGCCAAAACCCCCGAAGAGCGCCAGGCGCTGATGGCCGCGCACATGAAGGCCATGGAAGGGGGCATGAGCGCGATGCAGGGCATGCAGGGGCGGGGCATGCCCATGGACCCGGCCCAGCGTCAACAGATGCTGGAGCAGCGCATGGACATGATGCAGACCATGATGGACATGATGATGCAACGCATGCAGGGAAGCAGCGCCGCGCCGCCTGTCCGATGAACCCTTGACCTTGCCACGGCGGCAAGGATCAAGCTCATGCTCTTGCCATCACCGCAGGAGATCGCTCATGGACGCGCACACCCACCACGCCCACGCAGGGCATGCCCAAAGCCAGGCGCCGGCGCCGGCCGCACCCGGCACGGTCTACACCTGCCCGATGCACCCGGAGATTCGCCAGGACCACCCGGGCAACTGTCCCAAGTGCGGCATGTCGCTGGAGCCGGTCATGCCCGCGCTGGACGAGGCCGAGAACCCCGAACTGCTGGATTTCCAGCGTCGCTTCTGGTGGACCCTGCCGCTCACGGTGGTGGTGACGGTGCTGGCGATGTTTGGCCACAGCCTGGGCTGGTTCGAGATGGCCACCCAGAGCTGGATCGAACTCGTGCTCACCGTGCCCATCGTTCTGTGGGCCGGCTGGCCGTTTTTCGTGCGTGGGGTGCAGTCGGTGGTGAACCGCAGCCCCAACATGTGGACCCTCATCAGCCTGGGCACCGGGTCGGCGTTTGTTTACAGCGTGGTGGCCACGGTGGCGCCGCAGGTGTTCCCCGAGTCGTTTGTCTCGATGGGACGGGTGTCGGTGTACTTCGAAGCGGCGGCGGTGATCATCTCGCTCACCCTGCTGGGGCAACTGCTGGAGCTCAAGGCGCGCTCACAAACCTCGGCGGCCATCCGTTCGCTGCTGGGGCTGGCGCCCAAGACCGCGCGGCGCATCACGGCCGACGGGCAGGAGGAAGACGTGCCGCTGGCCCATGTGCATGTGGGCGATCTGCTGCGCGTGCGCCCGGGCGAGAAGGTTCCCACCGATGGCACGGTGGTCGAGGGCAGCAGCGCGGTGGACGAATCCATGCTCACCGGCGAGCCGTTGCCGGTGACCAAGCGCGTGGGCGACAAGTTGATCGGCGCCACGCTCAACACCAGCGGTGCACTGGTGATGAAGTCCGAGCATGTGGGGTCTGCCACCGTGCTCTCGCAGATCGTGCAGATGGTGGCCCTGGCGCAGCGCTCGCGCGCGCCCATGCAGCGCATGGCCGACCAGGTGGCGGGTTACTTCGTGATGGGGGTGGTGGTGGCGGCGCTGCTCACCTTCTTCGTCTGGGGCTGGTTCGGGCCCGAGCCGAGCTGGGTGCATGCGCTCATCAACGCCGTGGCCGTGCTGATCATCGCGTGCCCCTGCGCGCTGGGGCTGGCCACGCCCATGTCGATCATGGTGGCCACCGGTCGTGGCGCCACCCACGGTGTGCTGTTTCGCGACGCCGCCGCCATCGAGAACCTGCGCAAGGTCGACACGCTGATCGTCGACAAGACCGGCACCCTGACCGAAGGGCGACCGACCTTTGAGCGAGCCATCGGCTTCGGGCACTTTGCCGAAGACGAGGTCTTGCGTCTCGCCGCCAGTCTGGACCAGGGCAGCGAACATCCGCTGGCCGCTGCCATCGTGGCCGCGGCGAAGCAACAAGGGCTTGCGCTGGACGAGCCCGAGCATTTCGACTCGGAATCCGGCATCGGGGTGCGGGGCCGGGTGGGTGGCCAGGGCCTGGCCCTGGGCAACACGGCGCTGATGCAGCAGCTGGGTGTGGACGTGTCACCGCTGGCCAGCGAGGCCGAAGCACTCCGTGCGCAGGGAGCCAGCGTGATGTACCTCGCGGCGGACAAGGCACTGGCCGGTCTGCTGGCTGTGTCCGACCCGATCAAGGCCACCACGGCCGATGCACTCGGCTCGCTGCGCCAGGCCAACATTCGTGTGGTCATGGCCACGGGCGACGGCCTGACCACCGCGCGTTCGGTCGGCCAGCGCCTGGGCATCGACGAGGTTCACGGTGAAGTGAAGCCGGCCGACAAACTCAAGCTGGTGGAGCAGCTCCAGGCCGAGGGCCGCGTGGTGGCGATGGCGGGCGACGGCATCAACGATGCGCCGGCACTGGCCCGCGCCGACGTGGGCATTGCCATGGGAACGGGCACCGACGTGGCCATGAACAGTGCCCAGCTCACCTTGGTCAAGGGCGACCTGCGCGGCATCGCCACGGCCCGCGCCCTGTCGGTGGCCACGGTGGCCAACATGAAGCAGAACCTGGCGTTCGCGTTCGTCTACAACGCGCTGGGCATTCCATTGGCCGCCGGCTTGCTGTATCCCTTCACGGGCTGGCTGCTTTCGCCCATGATCGCGGCCCTGGCCATGAGCCTGAGCTCGGCCTCGGTGATCGGCAACGCACTGCGCCTGCGGGGCGCTGCGATCCGTGAAGCCCGAGGTTGAGCGCGGGCTGGGCGCTCCGGGTAACGCTCAACCGGAGGTGGTGCGCAGTTCGTCGAAGCGGTTGGCGAATTCCTGGCGCAGTTGCTTGCGCACCTGGGCAGCAGCGTGGCGGCGGCGTTCGTCGGGGGTGTCGGGTTGCAGGGGCGGCACCGCCACCGGCTTGCCGTCGTCGCCCACCGCCACCATGGTGAAAAAGCAACTGTTGGCGTGGCGCACCACCTGGTTGCGGATGTGCTCGGTCACCACCTTGATGCCGATCTCCATGGACGAGGTGCCGGTGTGGTTCACGGATGCCATGAAGGTCACGAGCTCGCCCACGTGGATGGGCTGGCGAAACATGACCTGATCCACCGAGAGCGTGACCACGTAGCTGCGCGCGTAGCGGCTCGCACAGGCATAGGCCACCTGATCGAGCAGCTTGAGGATGGTGCCGCCGTGCACATTGCCCGAGAAGTTGGCCATGTCGGGCGTCATGAGCACCGTCATGGCGAGTTGGTGGGTGGGCAGATCCATGGTCGGGTTCTCGTTGCGGCGCAGCAAGGTGCTGCAGGCGCGGATTGTGCCCGGATCGGCGGGCGGGCGAAAAATGCCTCACGACCAAAGGCAGGCGCCGTGTAGGCACTGTCCTACCCGCATCTGCCCTGCGCGCCGACAGACCGCCTGCGTGCGGTACTGAACACTGCAGGCATCAGCCATTCAGGAGCAAGTTCAAATGCACGCCCTCTCAGCACCCCAGCACGCACCCCTGGAGTTCATCACACCTGCCCACCAAGGCCTGTCGTCACATCAATGCTGCGCGGCGCATGAGCGGTTCGCGGCGGGTACACCCACCAATCATCTGCTGGCGGCATTGCCCGGCAGCGACTGGGAACGCTGGTCCCATCAGATGGAGTTGGTCGACATGCCACTGGGCCAGGTGCTGTACGAATCGGGCAGTGACCTGAACCACGTGTATTTCCCCACGTCGGCCATCGTGTCACTGCTCAACCTCACAGCCAGCGGCGCCTGTGCCGAGTTCGCCACCGTCGGCAACGACGGCGTGGTGGGCGTGCCGCTGCTGATGGGCGGCATCTCGACCAACGGCCGCGCGGTGGTGCAAAGCGCAGGCCGGGGCTACCGGATGAATCGCCAGGTCGTCATTGACGAGCTCAACGCGGGCGGCGCGGTGATGCAACTGCTGCTGCGCTACACGCAGGCGCTGCTGACGCAGGTGGCGCAGACGGCGCTGTGCAACCGACACCACTCGGTCGATCAACAGGTCTGCCGGTTGATCCTGCTGAACCTGGACCGGGTGGAGGGCAACTGCCTGCAGATGACGCAGGAGCTGTTGGCCAGCAAGCTCGGCGTGCGCCGCGAAAGCGTCACGCTGGTGGCGCTGGCGCTGCAGCGCGACGGCCTCATTCGCTACGCGAGAGGTCGCATCGAGGTGCTCGACCGTCAAGGTCTGGAAGACCGGGCCTGCGAATGTTATGCCGTGGTAAAGCTCGAATGCGACCGGCTTCTGCCACCGGCACCCGTCGACGAGCCTGAGCAATGGACGATTCGCCATACCGGCATGCGAATCGGGTGACATGGGTGATGGGGCGGGGGATAGCGGAGGAAACACCTTTTGTCACATGCAGTCGTCAACGGGTTGTCAAAGCCGGTTAGATTGCCTCAACTTCAAAAAGGATGAGCACATGGACAAGTCAATGATCAAAGGTATCGCCGTGGGTGGTCTCGCCATGGTGGTGCTGGGGGCCAGTGGCGTCACCGGCTACAGGGCGCTGACGCAGCCGAAATTCGCCGACGTGGTCGCCGTCAAGGAGATCAACGAAACCGTGGTGACCCCGCGCGAGCGCTGTGAAACCGTGGCGGTGCAGCGTGCGGCGCCGGTGAAAGACCAGAACCGCATTGCCGGCACGGTGGTGGGTGGCCTGGCCGGTGGCTTGCTGGGCAGCGCCGTGGGCAACGGCACCGGCAAGACCGTGGCGACCTTGGCGGGTGCCGCGGCTGGTGGTTATGCCGGCAATCAGGTTCAGAAGAACATGCAGCAGAAAGACGTTGTGACGACGTCCGAACAGCGCTGCAGGACCGTGAACGAAAAGTCGCAGAAGCTGGTGGGCTACAACGTGACCTACCGCCTTGATGGCAAAGACGGCACGGTGCGCACCTCCTTCAAGCCCGGCGCCACGCTGCCGGTGAAGGATGGCGAGGTGGTCGCCACGCCACCTGCGCCCGCGGCCAAATCCTGAGTCGGCCGGGGCTGCTTCGCCAGCGTCAGTCTGGCGAGACGGTGTGCCCGGCCATCAACTCGAGCGCCTTCACCAGGGCCGAGTGATCCAGATCACCCATGCCGTGCGCGGCGCATGCTTGCATGAGCTGCGCGGCGTTCGCGGTTTGCGGCAGTGACACGCCGATTTCCTTGGCGCCTTGCAGCGCCAGGTTCAGGTCTTTCTGGTGCAGCTTGATGCGAAAGCCCGGGTTGAACGTGCGCTTGATCATGCGTTCGCCGTGCACTTCCAGAATGCGGCTGGCGGCAAACCCGCCCATGAGCGCCTGGCGCACCTTGGCCGGGTCGGCGCCGGCCTTGCTGGCAAACACCAGGGCTTCGCTCACGGCGGCGATGTTGAGCGCCACGATGATCTGGTTGGCCACCTTGGTGGTCTGACCGTCGCCGTTGCCGCCCACCAGCGTGATGTTCTTGCCCATCAGTTCCAGCAAGGGGCGCACGCGCTCGAACACCGCTTCATCGCCACCACACATGATGGTGAGCGAGCCGGCCTTGGCGCCCACTTCACCACCAGAGACCGGCGCGTCGATGTAGTCGGCGCCCAACTCATTGATCTTCTTCGCGAAGGTCTTGGTGGCCATGGGGCTGATCGAGCTCATGTCGACCACGACCTTGCCTTTGTCCAAGCCAGAAGCCACGCCGTTCTCGCCGAACAGCACGGCTTCCACGTCGGGGGTGTCCGGAACCATCATGAACACCACGTCGGCCTCGCGCGCCACGGCGGCGGCGTTGTCGCAGCGCACGCCACCTGCGGCTTGAATGGTTTCAGGCACCTGGCTGCGCGTGTGCACGAACAGCTGGTGGTCGGCCGAGGCCAGGTGCAAGGCCATGGGTGTGCCCATGATGCCCAGTCCGATAAATCCAATTTTCATGAAGGGTCCTTTTGTGTGAAGGGCGGGCTCAGTAGCCGCCCTCGGTTTTGGGTGCATTTCCGGCGCGCATGGTGGCCATCACCTGCTGTGCGCCCGCGGCCATGAGGCGCGCGTCGGAGCTCACAGTGACGAACTGGAAGCCCATGGCCACGCGCTTGAGCGCGGCCTCGGGCGAGCCGTTGTGGATACCGGCGACCAGGCCGTGCGCCTTGGCGCGCGAGAGGATGTGTTCCACGGCCTCTGCGGCCTTGGGGTCGAGGTCGTCGAAGGTGGGTTTGCAGCCTAGCGCCAGCGACAGGTCGGACGGGCCGATGTAGATCGCGTCCAGGCCGGGCACGGAGAGGATGTCCTCGAGGTTGTCGAGCGCTTGCGCGGTTTCGATCATCGCGAAGGTGACGATGGTGTCGTTGGCGTGCTGGGGATAGTCGGCGCCGCTGTAGAGCAGGGCGCGCACCGGGCCGAAACTGCGCGTGCCTCGCGGTGCGTAATGCGTCCAGGCCACCAGCTTCTGCGCGTCTTCGCGCGTGTTCACCATCGGGCAGATCACGCCGTAGGCGCCGGCGTCCAGCGTCTTCATGAGGATGCCCGGTTCCAGCCACGGCACGCGCACCACGGGCACGGTCTCGGTGGTGCTGATGGCCTGCAGCATGGTCACCATGGCCTGGTAGTCGACCACGCCGTGTTGCAGGTCGATGGTCAGTGAGTCCCAGCCCTGGTGGGCCATGGTCTCGGCCGAGAAGCTGTTGGGAATCGCCAGCCAGCCGTTGACGACGGCGCCACCGGCTGCCCAGATTTCGCGCAGGCGGTTGGGTCTCATGAGGGCTCCTTGGGCTGTGTGGGTGTCATCGGTCGAGCGCCGGGCGCTTGGGGTTGAAGTTCCAGTTCGGGATCAGGTATTGCATGGCGGTGGCATCGTCGCGCGCGCCCAGGCCGTGCTGCAGATAGAGCTGGTGCGCCTTCTCCACTTCGACCATGTCGAGTTCCACGCCCAGGCCCGGTGCCTTGGGCACCTGCACGTGGCCGCCCTGGATTGTGAGCGGATCCTTCGTGAGACGTTGGCCGTCCTGCCATATCCAGTGCGTGTCGATGGCGGTGACCTTGCCGGGCGCGGCCGCAGCCACATGGGTGAACATGGCCAGCGACACATCGAAGTGGTTGTTGGAGTGCGAACCCCAGGTGAGTCCCCAGTCGCGGCAGGTCTGCGCCACGCGCACGCTGCCGGCCATGGTCCAGAAATGCGGGTCGGCCAGGGGAATGTCCACGCTCTGCAGCGACAGCGCGTGCGTGAGCTGGCGCCAGTCGGTGGCGACCATGTTGGTGGCGGTGGGCAGGCCCGTGGCGCGGCGGAACTCGGCCATCACCTCGCGACCGGAGAAGCCGTCTTCGGCGCCACACGGGTCTTCGGCGTAGGCGACCACGCCGCGCATGCGCTGGCCCAGCCGGATCGCATCCTTGAGCAGCCAGCCGCCGTTGGGATCGAGCGTCACGCGGGCGTCGGGAAAGCGTTCGTGGAGCGCAGTGACGGCGTCCACTTCCTCGTCGCCGGGCAGCACGCCGCCCTTGAGCTTGAAGTCGTTGAAGCCGTAGCGTTCATACGCGGCCTCGGCCAGGCGCACCACGGCCTCGGGCGTCATCGCCTCTTCATGCCGCAGGCGGCTCCAGGCGTTGTCCGCACCCGGTTCGCTGGCGTAGGGCAGATCGGTCTTCGACTTGTCTCCCACGTAGAACAGGTAGCCCAGCATCTCCACCGCGTCGCGCTGCTGGCCTTCACCGAGCAGCGCGGCCACCGGCACACCCAGGTGTTGGCCGAGCAAATCGAGCAGGGCCGACTCCACCGCGGTCACCGCATGGATGGTGGTGCGCAGGTCAAAGGTCTGCAGTCCGCGCCCGCCCGAGTCACGGTCGGCAAAACGGGTGTGCAGCTGCTGCAGCAGCTTCTGGTGGTTGCCCAGCGACTGGCCCACCACCAGTTCGGCCGCGTCTTCCAGCGTCTGGCGGATCTTCTCGCCCCCCGGCACCTCACCCACGCCGGTGTTGCCGGCGCTGTCGGTGAGGATGAGCAGGTTGCGGGTGAAGAAGGGCGCGTGCGCGCCGCTCAGGTTGAGCAACATGCTGTCGCGCCCCGCGACCGGGATCACACGCAGCGTGGTGACTCGGGGTGTGGCGGTCACGGGATCGGGATGCAGCATGGGCTTACTCGACTTTGATGTTGCGGGTTTCGATGAGCTTTTTCCAGCGCGCGTGTTCGGCGGCCTGGAAGGCGGTGAACTGCTCGGGCGTGTTGGCCACGATCTCGAAGCCGAGGTCGAGCAGCTTGGGCTTGACGGTCGGGTCGTTGAGCGTTTCAGCAATGGCCTTGTGCAGCTTCGCCTTGATGTCGGCGGGCAGGCCTTTGGGCGCGGCCACGGCTTGCCACGAGTACACGTTGGCGTCCTTGATGCCGAGCTCCTGCAGTGTGGGCACGTTGGGCAGCAGCGGCGAGCGCGTGGCGCTGGTGATGGACAGGGCGCGCAGTTTGCCGGCGGTGATCTGCGGCATGGCGGTGTTGATGTTCATGAACGACGAATCCACCTGGTTGCCCAGCAGATCGGTCATCACCGGGCCGCCGCCTTTGTAGGGCACGTGCACGCCGCTGGTGCCGGTCTGCACCCAGAACAGTTCGGCGGTGAGGTGGTCGCTGCTGCCGGCGCCCGACGAGGCAAAGGTCATCTTGCCGGGGTTGGCCTTCTGGAAGGCGATCACGTCGGCCATGGTCTTGTGGGGCGAGGCGGCGGGGACAACCAGCACGTTGGGCGCCTGCACGGCCACGGTGATGTAGTCGAAGTCCTTGGTGGCGTCATAGGGCACCTTGATGAGGTGCGGCGCGATCACGAAGGGCCCGAGCGAGGAGACGAACAGGGTGTGGCCGTCGGGCGCGGCGCGGGTGACTTGCGTGGCGCCGATGGTGCCGGTGGCGCCTGCCTTGTTTTCCACCACGAAGGTGCCGCCGAGTTTTTCCTGCAGCTTGCCTTGCAGCGTGCGGGCGATCAGGTCGGTCGAGCCGCCGGGTGGGAACGGCACCACGAGGGTGACGGTCTTGTCGGGCCAGGCCATGGCCGTGGTCATGACCATGGATGCGCCGAGCGCGCAAAGCAGTTTCTTCATTGCATGTCTCCTTCAGGTGTGGAATCGGGTGGTGTCGTCGCCGCGAATTGGTACCGGTACCAATGATGGTCGGATCGCATGGTACCGGTACCATTGGTTTGCGTCAACGGTCGTTTGTCGGGTGGTTTCGTTGGTTCGTGCCGCGTGGTCGCCGATGACCGGATCAGCCGGCGAACACCAAACTCAGGAAGTCTCGCGCTCCCCGATGGAGAACCCCACATCCACCACCCGCTGCGCCACCTCGCGCCCCTCGGCCCGGTCGATCAGGCTGCGCGCTGCCAGGCGGCCGATCTCCACGCCGTTGATGTGCACGGTGCTCAGCGCGGGCGCCATGTCGGCGGCAAACGGCACGTCGCCAAAGCCCATGATGGCCATCCGATCGGGAATGGAAATGCCGCGCACGCGCGCCTCGGTCAACACTCCGAGGGCCAGCAGGTCCGAGCTGCAGAACACGGCGTCCACATCGGGTGCCTGCGCCAGCAGCTGGCCCAGCGCCTCGCGCCCGCTCTGCAACGAACGCGAAGCGCCCACGTTGACCACCGCCACCGGCGCGAGGCCCGCGCGCGCCACCGTGTCGGCGAAGGCGGTGGCGCGGCGGTCGGCGCGCTCATCTTCGGCTCGGATCAGCGCCAGGCGGCGCCGACCCTTGGCCATGAGAAAGCGCGCCACCTCGCGGCCGATGTCGGCGTGCGAGAAACCCACCAGCATGTCGATCGGCGTGGGCGTGAGGTCCCAGGTCTCCACCACCGGAATGCCCGAGGCCATCAGCCGCGTGCGACCCAGACCCGGGCGCAGGATGCCGGTGAGGAAGATCCCGTCGGGCCGCCGGCCGATGATGGCTTCCAGCAGCGATTCCTCGCGCGCCGCCGAATAGCTCGACTGTCCCAGCATGAGCTGGTAGCCGGCGTCGAACAGGGTGTCGTTGAGCGCCTCGATGGTCGGCATGAAGACCGACATCACCGTGCTCGGCACCACCGCGGCAATCAGCCGGCTGCGCGACGAAGCCAGGCCGCCGGCCATGCGGTTGGGCACATAGCCTGTGCGCTGCACGGCATCCAGCACCTTCTGCCGCACCTCTGCCGACACCTGTTCCGGCGTGTTGAGCACGCGCGAAGCGGTGATGGGCGCCACCCCGGCGAGCTTGGCCACGTCGCGCAGGGTGATGGCGCCGCTGCCGCGCCGAGCGCGCCGGGAGTTGTCGGTTTCTTTCATTTGAGGCTTAATCGAGGCTTGAAATGGTACCGGTACCAAACAGATGGCGATCGTATGCCGAAATGGCCACCGACGCTCGCCGAACCCCGCAATCTTAGGAGACAGGGATGACACAAGCCCTCCAAACACCCCTCGCGACACGTGCGGCCGCACCGCTGACGATCCGCATGCACGCCAGCGACAACGTGGCCATCGTGGCCAACGACGGCGGCCTGCCCATGGGCACCGAACTGCCCGGCGGCCTGGTGCTGCGCGACAAGGTGCCGCAAGGCCACAAGGTGGCGCTGGTGGACCTGCCCAAAGGCGCGGTCGTGCTGCGCTACGGCGTGCCCATCGGCCTTGCGCTTTCCGACATCGCCGCCGGCAGCTGGGTGCACGAGCGCCTGCTCCAGATGCCCGATGCCCGCGGCCTGGACAACCTGCCCATGGCCACCGTCAAACCCGAGCCGCAGCCCGCCCTGGAGGGTTACACCTTCGAGGGTTACCGCAACGCCGACGGCTCGGTCGGCACCCGCAACATCCTGGCCATCACCCAGACCGTGCAGTGCGTGGCCGGCGTCACCGACTTTGCCGTGCAGCGCATCAAGGCCGAGCTGTTGCCGCGCTTTCCGAACGTGGACGACGTGGTGGCGCTGGAGCACGGCTACGGCTGCGGCGTGGCGATCGACGCGCCCGACGCGGTGATTCCGATCCGCACGCTGCGTCACATCAGCCTGAACCCGAACTTCGGCGGCGAGGTGATGGTGGTGAGCCTGGGCTGCGAGAAGCTGCAGCCCGAGCGCCTGCTGCCGCCGGGCTCCATCCCGCTGGTGGACGAGCGCAACGTGGCCGACGTGGGCACCAGCGCCGAGACCCGGCTGGATGTGGTCTGCCTGCAGGACGACGCGCACGTGGGCTTCATGAGCATGGTGGATTCCATCGTGCGCCAAGCCGAGGAACACCTGGAGCGCCTGAACGCGCGGCGGCGCGTGACCGTGCCCGCCAGTGAACTCGTGGTGGGCGTGCAGTGCGGCGGCAGCGATGCGTTTTCCGGCGTCACCGCCAACCCGGCCGTGGGCTTCTGCACCGACCTGCTCGTGCGCGCGGGTGCGAGCGTGATGTTCTCCGAGACCACCGAGGTGCGCGACGGCATTGCCCAGCTCACCGCGCGCGCCACCACGCCCGAAGTGGCGCAGGCCATGGTGCGCGAGATGGCCTGGTATGACGCTTACCTGCAGCGCGGCAGCGTGGACCGCAGCGCCAACACCACGCCGGGCAACAAAAAAGGCGGCCTGTCCAACATCGTGGAGAAGGCCATGGGTTCGATCGTGAAGTCGGGCAGCGCGCCGATTTCCAACGTGCTCGCGCCCGGAGAGAAGCTCAAGCACAAGGGCCTGACCTACGCCGCCACGCCCGCGAGCGATTTCATCTGCGGCACGCTGCAGCTGGCCGCCGGCATGAACCTGCATGTGTTCACCACCGGGCGCGGCACGCCTTACGGACTGGCTGCGGTGCCGGTGATCAAGGTGGCCACGCGCAGCGACCTGGCGCGGCGCTGGCACGACCTGATGGACATCAACGCCGGCACCATTGCCGACGGATCTGCCAGCATCGAGGACGTGGGCTGGGAAATGTTCCGCCTCATGCTCGACGTGGCCAGCGGTCGCAAGAAGACCTGGGCCGAACACTGGAAGCTGCACAACGCCCTGGTGCTGTTCAACCCCGCGCCGGTCACCTGATCTTCACGGCCTGGCCATCGGTGATGGTGCTGCCCGGGTAGAGCAGCACGCGCTCGCCCTCGCGCACACCCTCACCCACCCAGGCCACGTCGGCGTTGCGCTCGCGCAGCGTCACCGCGCGGGCCACGGCGCGCTGCCCCTCGAACACGAACACCCGCCAGGCCGTGCCGTCGCGCACCAGGGCTGCGCTGGGCACGAGCAGGGCGCCTTCCTGCGAAGACACGGTGATGCGCGCATCGACCCGGAAGCCATCGCCCAGGCGCTGGGGCTGGGCGACCGTGGTGTCCAGGTCCACGATCACGTTCACCCGCTGCTCCTCGATGCCCAGGGCCGACACCTTGGTGAAGGCCACCGGTTCGATGCGCACCACATGGCCGGGCAGCGCCGGCGCACCCGTGGTGAGCGTGAGGCGGGCGGGTGCGCCCGGCCCGATCTGCTGCACCTCGCTGGAGAGCACGTCGATCACCGCCTCCACCGCTGCGGTGTCGCCGATCTCCAGCAGGTGCTGGCCCGCGGTCACCGGGGCGGCGCTGTCCAGGTGCAGCTTGATGACCTGACCATTCACCGGGCTCTTGAGCGTCCACAGACCTTCTGGGCGAACACCCGCGCCAGGCTCCGACCGCGCCAGCGCCGCCTGTGCTTCGGCCAGCGCGAACTCGGACGCGCGCAGCTCGGCGCGTCCGGCGTCCAGAGCCTGCTGCGCGGAGCGCCGCGCCAGCACGGTCTGGTCGAGCGCGGAGGGCGCGATGAAGTTGTCGCGCGCGAGCTTCTGCGCCCGCTCGGCCTCCAGGCTGGCCTGGGCCAGCGCGGTGTCCAGGCGCTGCAGTTGCGCGCTCGACGCGCGGCGCGCCGCGTCGGCACTGCCCACGCGCTGCTGCAGCACCAGCCGGGTGCGCGCGTCGATCATCTGCGGCGCCACCGGCGTGAGCGTGGCCACCACGTCACCGGCGCGCACGGCGTCGCCCACCTTGAGCGTGGGCCGCGCCAGCTCGGCCAGCGTGGGTGCAGAAATCAGGTAGCGGTGCTTCAGGCGCAGCTGGCCCTCTTCTTCGATGGCCTGCTCGAAACGGCCGGTGGTCACCGGCGCCACCTCCACCAACAAGGGGCGCGGCTGGAAGGCCCAGAAGGCGAGGGCGGTGGCCACCAGGGCTCCGAGCGCCCAGGGCGCCCAGCGACGCCATCGGTTGTTGTGGTTGGTCTTGTTCATTCGCGGACTTTCAAAACAGCGACCAGGTCGAGCCGGTCGATCTGGCGACGCACCATCAGGGCGCTGACGATGCCGGCGGCCAGCACGATCAGCGCGGCCCAGGCGTAGGTGGCGGGTTCGATCACCACCGGGAAATCGATGTTGTCCGAGGACATGAGCCGCATCATCAGGGACGCCAGCGCCCAGCCCGCCACCGCGCCCAGAGGCAGGGCCAGCAGCAGCTCGGCCCCGAGTTCACCGAGCAGCAGCACCGAGACCTCGGCCCGCGTCATGCCCAGCACGCGCAGGCTGGCGAGCTCCCAGGCCCGTTCAGACAGGGTGATGCGCGCCGCGTTGTAGACGATGCCCACCGCCATCGCCACGGCAAACAGCGTGAGGATGCCGCTGAACACGCCCATGTTGCGCGAGGTGGTCTCGTTGAAGCTGGCCATGGAGCCAGCCTTGTCGAACACCGCGTTGATCACCGGCGCGCGCTTGACCGCGGCCCAGAACTCAACCATGGCCAGCGGGTCCACCCGCAGCGCTGCCTCGGCCACGCCGGCACCGTCGCGCGCCAGTCCGTTCATAGCGTCCAGGTTCATGAAGGCCTGTTTGCCCATCATGGTGTGCACGATGTCGACCACCTCCACGGTAGTGCGGGTCTGGCTCCAGAGGCGGAAGTCCACCTCGACGCGGTCACCCACGCGCGCGCCCACGGCATTGGCCAGCAGCGACGACATCACCAGCCCGCTGGCGGGCAGGGCCACGTGGCCGCGCGCATCGTCCACCGCGCGCAGGAGTTGCGCATCGTTGATCAAGCCCATCAGCGACGCATCGTCGGTCTTCCCGCGCAGGTGCACGCGCACCGGCTCGCTGCGGTAGGGCTCGGCACTCATCACGCCGGGCAGGCGCTGCAGGTCCTGCGCCACCGACAGTGGCACCGGGCGGTGGAAGTTCACCAGCACGTCGCCTTGCTGCACCTGGCGGAACTGCACGTCGACGATGTGGGCGATGGCGTCCAGCCAGAAAGCACCCGAGATCTGCAGCGCGACCGAGAGCGCGATGCCGGTCACGGTGAAAGCCGCGCGCAGCGGGCGGCGCTCGAAGTTGCGGATGACCATGAGCGCGCCGGTGCTCACGCGCCGGCCCAGGCCCAGCCGTTCGATCAGCGTCTGGCGGTAGTGGGGCGGGGCAGGGGGCTGCATGGCCTGTGCGGGCCGAAGCTTCACCACCGCGTGGATGGCGGCCCAGGTGCCGGCCGCGGCGGCGGCAAAGGCCAGCGCCGTGGCGACCACCACCAGCCATGGCGTGGTGACGTAGGCGAGGTGGTTGAAGCGGAACACCTCGTCGTACAGCCCGAGCATCAGCTGCCCGATGACCACGCTCAGGCCCAGCCCGGCCGCCACGCCCAGGCCGGCAATCACCATGGAGAGCTTGATGTAGTGCCAGGCGATGGCCCCGTCGCTGTAGCCCAGCGCCTTGAGCGCGGCGATCTGGCTGCGCTGGGTGGCCACCTGGCGGCTGATCACCACGTTGAGGATGAACATGGCCACGGCCAGGAAGATCGAGGGCAGCACCGTGCCCATCACCTTGAGTTGCGAGAGCTCGTCGGCCACGATCTTGGCCGAGAGCTGTTTGTCGCGACCCACCGCGCCCAGAGCGCCGTAGGCGTCGAGCAGGCGGTCGGTCTGCTCGATCACGGCAGGTTGTGAAGCGCCCGCGTCCAGCCGCAGCGTGGCCTGGTTGAACGCGCCCTGCAGGTCGAAGGCGTGCGCCATGCGCTCGCTGTCGATCCACCAGATGCCGAAGGTCTCGTCGTCGGGCGCCCCGCCGCGCGAGGCAAACACGTACTCGGGCGAAATGGCGGTGCCCACCAGGTGCACCTGCTCCAGCCGGCCATTGAGGATGGCGTTGACCCGGTCGCCGGGCTTGAGGTCTCGCGCCACGGCGAACCGGTCGCTCACCACCGCCTCCAGCGCACTGCCGCGCTCGGGCCAGCGGCCGCTGCGCAGCGTGAGCGCATTGAGGCCCTGGCGCTGCGCGTGCACGCGGGCCAGATCGAGCCCGATGAAGCGCCCCGTCACGGGTGCATCGGCGTCGGGCAAGGCGATCTGCGCATCCATCACCACGTCGAGCTTGACCTCGGCCACGCCGGGGATGGCGGCGAGCCGCGTGCCCAGGTGCACGGGCGCGCGCTTGACATTGGCAAACACGTCGGCGAGGCGGTTGTCGCGGTAGAAGCTGTCGCGCGATCCCTGCAGCGACTCGTGCACCGAGAACATGCCCACGAAGCCGGCCACGCCGATGGCCACCACCACCGCGATGGTGCTCACCTGGGCGCGCAGGCGCTTCAGATCGCGCCAGAGCTTGGTGTCCAGGGCTTTCATGGTGGGCTCACCAGCGCAGGGTGGAGGCGGCCACCTTGTGTGTGTTGACCCGCACGTCCTTGATGCTCCCATCGGCCAGGCGCAGCACGCGGTCGGCCATGTCGGCGATCGGCGCGTTGTGCGTGATCACCACCGTGGTCGTGCCCAGCGTGCGGTTCACGTGTTCGATGGCCTGCAGCACCATCACGCCGGTGGCGTAGTCCAGCGCGCCGGTGGGCTCGTCGCACAGCAGGACGGCGGGCCGCTTGGCGATGGCCCGCGCAATGGCCACGCGCTGCTGCTCGCCGCCGGAGAGCTGCGAGACGAAGTGGTTCCTGCGTTCGCTCAGGCCCACCAGCGCCAGCGCTTCCTCGGGGGGCATCGGGTCGTCGGCCAGGTCGGTCACCAGCGCCACGTTTTCCAGCGCGGTCAGGCTGGGGATGAGGTTGTAGAACTGGAACACGAAGCCCACGTGCTCGCGGCGGTAGCGTGTGAGCTCGGCGTCGCTGGCGCCGGTGAGCTCGTGCGATTCACCTTCATGCACCCAGCGCGCCGTGCCGGCGCTCGCGCTGTCCAGCCCGCCCAGGATGTTGAGCAGGGTCGACTTGCCACTGCCCGAGGCCCCCAGCAGCACCACGAACTCGCCGCGCACGATGGACAGATCCACCCCGCGCAGCGCGTGCACGGCGGTCTCGCCCTCGCCATAGACCTTGGTCAGGCCCTCGGCGATGAAGACGGGTTCGGCATCCAGCGGGGCGGCGTTCATCGGGTGGGTCGGGCAAAAAAATTCCAGCTTCCCATTCAATCACCCGGGCTGCCCTGTGTCCTTGACACCGGTCAAGTCATCGCCATTGGCTTAGACTCCCGCCTCCCTCATGTCTGCATCCCCCAC
Organism: Pseudomonadota bacterium; assembly: GCA_040385485.1. GTDB lineage: Bacteria > Pseudomonadota > Gammaproteobacteria > Burkholderiales > Burkholderiaceae_C > Hydrogenophaga. The sequence goes on from JAZKHJ010000028.1 coordinate 68,734, forward strand.
CCCCACCCCCTCCCACGGCCCGTTGATCGCCAACCTGATCGCGCAGCTCGCCTTCGGCCTGCTCGCCATGACCATCTGCCTGCCGTCCATGCAGGAGTGGGGTGCCATGTTCGGATCGGACCAGGCGAGTGTGCAGCTCACCTTCAGCGGCTACGTGGTGGCCTATGGCGGACTGCAACTGCTCTACGGCCCGTGGTCCGACCGGTGGGGACGAAAGAAGGTGCTGATGTTCGGCCTGACGCTCGCCGGTCTGGGCTCGGTGCTGGCGGCGTTCTCTCCCAGCCTGGCCTGGCTGACTGCGGCGCGCGTGCTGCAAGGCGCGGGCTGCGCGGCAGGCATGGTGGTCGGCCGGGCCATGGTGCAGGACCTCTTCACCGGCCCCGAGCGCACGCGTGTGATGGCCTACGTGGGCATGGCCATGGGCCTGATCCCGCCCACCGCCACCATCCTGGGCGGGCAGATCCATGTGCGCCTGGGCTGGCAGGCCAACTTCGTGCTCATCGCCGTGCTCGCGGTGGTGCTGTTTGTGGCAGCCTGGAAGGGGCTGCCCGATCACCAGCCGTCCACCACCGTGCAGCCGCACTGGCTGGGCGCCATGCTGTCGTCGTACGCGCGCCTGGCGCGCGAGCCTTCGTTCCTGCTGTTCGTGTTCATCCTGGCCCTGACCACCGCCAACTTCTACGCCTTCCTGGCGGGCGCGCCCATCGTGCTGGGCAGTTATGGCGTGGGGCCGGCGGGCATCGGCTACTACATCATGGTCGTGCCGCTGTCCTACATCGTGGGCAACTACCTCACCACGCACCTGGTGCACCGCACCGGTGACCACGCCATGATGATGCTGGGCCAGCTGTGCACGGTGGGTGGCGTCGCGCTCATGCTGGTGCTGGCCCTGGCCAACGTGGACACCCCGCTGGCCTTTGCGCTGCCGCTCATGTTGATGGGCCTGGGCAACGGTTTCCTGGTGCCCCCGGCGCTCACCGGCACGGTGGGGCTGGTGCCGGCGCTGGCCGGCTCGGCCGCCGCGGTGGCGGGTCTGGCGCAGCAACTCATGGGCGCGGTGGGTGGCTATGCGGTGGGCCTGGTGCCGCACGACGGCGCGGTGAACCTGGGCTGGCTGATGCTGGGCCTGGGCAGCATGGCGCTGGTGGCGCAGGTGCTGTTGAACCGTCGCCGTGTCACCAAAGCCGGGCCGGTGCGCTCCGCTGCCGACGACGCTTGACGCCGGCTGACCTGAATGCGCTGGCGGGAGTAGGTTCGCTGGCGAACAGACCACCGCCTTTGGCAGTGGTCAGATGATCCTGCAGGCACATGCCGACGCCCCTCACCGAGGGCCGGCAACGCTCGGGAGAATCACATGTACATCGGCGGCGGCGCTTTATTGCTCATCATCATCCTGTTCCTCGTGTTCCGTTGAACCCAGGTGCGAGGGCTCGCACATCCGTGTGTGGGCCTTCGTGCGGCTGTGTCCGCTGAATGTGCGCGCCTGTGTGATCGAGGCAGGCCCGCGAACGTGCGTGACAACGGCGGGCGGCAGATCGGTGCACCATGGCGTTGCCGTCACTACCCGCACGCCCGCACCATGACCACACAGCAGTTCCAGGTCCGCAAGGACCAGCTCGCCACCACCCGCACCGTGCAACTGCCTGACGCGCCCCTGGCCGACGGCGAGATCCGCGTGCGCATCGAGCACTTTGCCTACACCTCCAACAACATCACCTACGCCGCGTTCGGCGACGCGATGAACTACTGGCAGTTCTTCCCGGTCGCCCCCGCTGCTGGCGATGACGCCGCATGGGGCCTGGTGCCGGTGTGGGGCTTTGGTGTGGTGGAAGAAACGCAGTGCGCCGGCGTGAGCGTGGGCGAACGCCTGTACGGCTACTGGCCCATGGCTTCGCACGCGGTGCTCAAGCCCGTGCGCCTTTCGCCCGAAGGTTTCTTTGACGGTGCACAGCACCGCGCCACGCTGCACCCGGTCTACAACAACTACCTGCGCTGCGCGGTGGACCCGTTGCACGATTCCGCCACCGAGCCGCTGCAGGCCTTGCTGCGCCCGCTCTTCCTCACCGCCTGGCTGATCGACGATTTCCTGGCCGACAACGACTTCTTTGGAACGAACCAAGGCGGCCAGCGCGGCGTGATGCTGCTTTCCTCGGCCAGCAGCAAGACGGCGTATGCCACGGCCGCCCAGTTGGCGAAGCGGCCCGAGGTGGAGGTGGTGGGCCTCACCTCGCCGGGCAACGTGGCGTTTTGCGAAAGCCTGGGCGTGTACAGCCGTGTGCTCACCTACGACCAGCTCGAGCAACTGCCGCAGGACACACCCTGCGTGTACGTGGACTTTGCGGGCAACGGCGCGCTGCGCAAGGCCATCCACGGCCGTTTCACCGCGCTGGCCTACAGCTGCTCCATCGGTGGCACCCACGTGGACCAGCTCGCCGGGGGGCGCGATCTGGCCGGACCGCGCCCGGTGCTGTTCTTCGCGCCCGCCCAGGCCAAGAAGCGCCACGGCGACTGGGGCACCGCCGGTTTCAACGAACGCATGGGCAAGGCATGGCACGCCTTCATGGCCCAGGTGAGCCAGCCCGGGGCGCCCTGGGTGGTGGTGGAGCACCACAAAGGCCCCACCGCCGTGCAGGCCGCCCACGCGCTGGTGCTGGGCGGGCGAGGCGACGCGCGCGTGGGGCACATGCTGTCGCTGCCGTGAACGCGTGACTTTACGCACAGAGACTGTGCCCTACGCTGTGGATAACAAGGTGGACAACCGCCGCAGCCCGCTGCCCGCCTGGCTCTGCGGGGTGTGCTTAAAAATAGGGCGTTGACCGCAGGCTCAGTACAGCCGCACCGCCATGTCGAAATGCCAGGTGCGGCGGATTTCGATCACGTCGTACTCGCTCGCCAGGCCCGGCGGAAACGCCGGGTAGTTCGCCTGGCTGTGCACGATGCGCGGAATGGCCTCGTCGATGGCCGCCACGCCGCTGGAGCGCACAAAGGTCACCGACTCCACCGTGCCGTCGCTGCGGATCGCCACCGTCACCACGGGCTGGGTGTGTGGCTGCTTCGCCGCTTCGCGAACCATGTCGATGGTCATGTTCATCTGGATCTTGCGGGCCCAGGCCTCCGCATAGAGGATGAGTTCGGTGTTGGGGTCGGTGCGCCCGAAGAGCCGCGCCCGGCGCAAGGTGCTTGCCGAGGGCGAGCGGCGTGCGGCCGCTTCGGCCGCCTCGCGCCGGTCGGCTTCCTCGTTCAACTGCCGCCCGATGGCCCGAAGCCGCTCTTCGCGTTTCGCCTCCGCCTCCTGCCGCTCGGCTTGCAGGCGTGCGGCTTCTCCCTGAGCCGCTTGCTGACGGGCCGCCTCTTGCTGGCCCGCCGCCTTCTGCGCGGCGGCCTGTTGGGCGGCGGCCTGGCGTGCGGCTTCCTGGCGTACGGCTTCGGCCTGGGCGGCTTGCTGGCGAGCTGCATCCTGGCGTGCGGCTTCCTGTTGCGCGGCCGCGCGTTGTGCCGCTGCCTGTTGCTCGGCTTCCAACCGAGCTGCTTCGACGCGTGCCGCCTCCTGGCGAGCGGCTTCTTGCTCGATTGCTTGTTGCCTTGCAGCCGTCAGACGCGCTGCTTCCTGGCGTTCAGCTTCCAGCCGCCGCGCGGCTTCGGCCTGCGCCGCTTGCTGGCGAGTGGCTTCCTGCTGAGTCGCCGCCTGCCGTGCAGCCTCCTGGCGTTCGGCATCCAGGCGTGCAGCTTCGACGCGCGCGGCCTCCTGGCGGGCGGTCTCTTGTTGCGAGGCCTCTTGTTGGGCTCGGGATTGTCGTTCGGCCTCCACACGCTCGGCGTCGGCTTGCTCGGCTTTCTGCCGGGCGGCTTGCGCGCGCGCGGCCTCTTGGCGCGCTGCCTCCTGCCGCGCTGCCTCCTGGCGCTCGGCTTCTTCTCGCTGTGACGCTGCCAGCTGCGCAGCCTTCTGGCGAGCCGCGCCCTGGCGCTCGACCTCCAGCCGTGCGCTGTCGACCTGCGCCGCTTCCTGTCGAGCGGCGGCCTGGCGTTCGGCCTCCAGCCGCGTGGCCTCGACGCGCGCCAGTTCCTGTCGGGCCGTCTCCTGTTGCGCTTCTTCCCGCTTGGAGGCCTCTGCGCGCGCAGCCTCTTTCTGTGTTGCTTCCAGACTGGCTGCCTCTTGCCGCGCAGCCTCCAGACGCTCAAGTTCCAGGCGCGCCGCTTCCTGCGGTTGCGCCTGTGGCTCGGCGCGGTTGAGCAGGGCCACCTCGGCGGGGGGCTCTTGTGCCTGCGGGGCGACAGGCGCGACCGCGGGTTCGCCAGCCTCTTGAATCGGAGGCGGCGTGGCCTCCGGCGCGGGGTTGTTCGGCGCGGCAGCGATGACGGGCTCAGGCTGGATCGGCTGCACGCTTTCTGCCGGTTCCCGTGCCGGCTCAGCAGTCGGTGCCGAAGGCTTTGGCGCAGACCGCCCCGCCACGGAGCGCGTCGCCTGCACGGGGGGCAATGGCTCCACGGCCGGCACCTGCGCAGGCTGCGCCGCCGTGCCCTTCGCAGCAGTCAGGAGCACGCGCAGATCGGGCACCTCGATTCGCCGGTCCTGCCAGGGAAAGCCGAAGCCCGGCAGCCCGATGCCCTGGCCACCAAAGGTCAGGCCCAGCAGCAATGCATGGAACAGCAGGGAGAACAGCAGAGCGAGGGACATGCGCCTGCGCTCGGGCGTCAGGCGTTCGCCCCCCGACCTCCCACGGGAGGCACCCCAGGGCGATCCCGCGGGTTTCGGGGCAGAGGCGGGTGTGGGGGAAACGCTGGAACCGGTGGAGCTCAAAGGTCCTCCGCCGTCGTTGCGCAGGCACGGTCCAGGCGGGCCGCGTGGAGCCCGAGCGCTGGGGGGAGTGTCGTGAGCAGCATCCGGCCGATTGTCGTATCCAAACAGTCGGGTCCGCGCGCCGGGTCTTGGTGGGCCTGTTCCAGGCGGCCCGCGTTCAAAAAATCAGGATTTCGACACGCCGGTTGCGCGGTTCGGAAGCACGCGGGCCGGATGGCGTCAGAGGCTTGGCGTCACCGAAGAATTGCACCTCGATGTCCTTGAGCGAGGGATCGTTCGTTCTGAGAAGGTTGGCGGCGGTCTCGGCTCGATCAGCCGACAACTTCAGGTTCCATTCCTTCGAACCGGTGGCATCGGCGTGCCCGAACACCGTGATGCTGGTGGGCTTGCGCTCGCGCACCGCGCCCAAAATGGCGGGCAGCATGGCCTTCGACTCCTCGGTCAGCTCGGTCTTGTCCAACAGGAACTGCAGAATGAAGGTCGTGGGCTTGGGTGGTTGTGCCTCGAGCAGAGCGCCATAAGCCATCTCTATCGTGTTGCGACCGACCGTCCTGGCTCTGGAGGGTGCCGCGTTGCCCCCATTGACGGACGTGTAGCTGAAAGCTTTGTCGAGCCGCTGCGAGCCTGAGGCCGTCGAAATCGAGACGGCGCCCACCGTGCTGTCCTCATCGGGCATCAGAACGACGGTCGTTCTCGTGCTGGTGGGCGGCTGGGTTGCGCAGCCTGCGAGTAGTGCGATGGCGAGCAGGAGCGGCGCTGCGGACCGGGCGCACCGGCTTTCTGGTGTCCTCATGGCCGGGGCTAGTCCGCCTCGATGATGAATCGCGTCCCGCGAACGCCGATGGTGGCAGTGGGCGTGCCCACCTTGACCGCTTCCGGCGCCAGCTTCGCGATCATTCCCGACGAATAGATCGCGGCCCCCCTGGCGAGGTAGACAAAGAACTCGTATTTCGCCTGCTTCGGTTCGAAGGCATAGTCGCGAACCTGAATGTCGGTGGACGGCCCGACTGTCAGCGTTGTTCCGTCCTTGAACACGACGCCCGCGGAGGAACCACTGCCGGAGACGATGCGGTCCGAGACAAACAGCGTCGAGCCCGACACGGCGTCCAGCGTGGAGCCATTGCGAGCGATGCCGATGTCCCCGGACACATTCTTGAACGTGGCGACATGGTCGCCATTCGCGTTGGCTGAGCCGACAAAGCCCAACGGCCCCACAAGCGCCAGCAGCATGGCAAAGATCAAGCGCTTCATCAAATTCCTTCTGTTGGCGGCGTGGTGAACGCTCGAAAATCCGGTGGGCCTTGGGTTTCGTCCGACAGTAAGGAACAGGCCGCCGCCTGTATGTTCGGTACCGCGCATACGAACCCCGGAACGCATTTTTCCGGCGACGACCGTGATTTATGCCGCGCCCGTTTGCTTCTTGAACGACAGCGAGACGAAATCCACAAACGCCCGAACACGCACCGCGAGCTGGTGGCGCTGGGGATACACGGCGTAGATGTCGGCGTCGGGTGTGAAGTACTGCGGCAGCACCTGCACCAGCCGTCCATTGGCGAGAAAGCGCTCGATGTCCCACTCGGCCCGCATGAGGATGCCATGGCCATCGAGCGCCCAGTTGACCGCGATCTCGCCATCGTTGGTGGTGAGGTTGCCGCGGGTCTTGATGGCTTCGGTGGTGACATTCTTGCCGCGTCCGCTGGCCAGGCGCCACAGCCCGTAGGCCTCTTCGCCCTGGCGGATGCCGATGCAGTTGTGTTTGACCAGATCGTTGGGCACCCTGGGTGTGCCGTGTCTGGCCAGGTAGGCGGGAGACGCGCAGAGCAGTCGCCGGTTGGGCGCGACGTGGCGGGCGATCACGCGCGCGTCGGGCGGCGCGCCGAAGCGGATGCAGACGTCGAACGAGTCGTCGCTCAGTGAGGGCGGGTTGACCGAGAGTTGCAACTGCACCTCCATCTGCGGATGCTTGCGCACGAAGCGTGAAATCAGCGGCGCCACGTGGCTGCGTCCGAAGCCCAGCGTTGCATTCACGCGCAGCAGGCCTTTTGGCATGCCCTTGGAAACACCCAGCAGTTCCTGCATGCCGTCGATCTCACCGAGGATGCGGCGCGCGTGTTCCAGGTAGAGCTCGCCCTCGGGCGTCATGCCCATGCGCCGGGTGGTGCGGTTGACCAGAACCACGCCCAGACGCGCCTCCATCTGCGCCAGATGTTTGCTCACCGCGGGCGTGGTGATGCCGAGTTCGCGGGCTGCTGCGCTCAGGCTGCCGGCACCGGCCAGCACGGAGAAAAAGCCCAGATCGGCGGGTTGAATGGCGTTGCTCATGGGTGTCTCAATTGTTGAATTCAAGTAAACAATGGATTCACTTTAGCGGTGAATGGACACGCAGTGCAAGACCTACATTCGCTCCATCGAACCAACATCCCATGAGGAGACAAGCCATGAAAACCTACGCCATCGCAACGATTCCCGGAGACGGCATCGGCAAGGAAGTTGTGCCTGCCGGCCAGCAGGTGCTGGAGGCCATCGCCGCATCCGGCAGCAGCTTCCGATTTGCATTCGAGGACTTCGACTGGGGCGGTGATTACTACCGCGAACACGGCGTGATGATGCCGGCCGATGGCCTGGACGCGCTGCGCCACAAGGACGCCATCTTGTTCGGCTCGGCGGGCGATCCGGACATCCCCGACCACATCACGCTGTGGGGCCTGCGCCTGAAGATCTGCCAGGGCTTCGACCAGTACGCCAACGTGCGCCCCACGCGCATCCTGCCCGGCATCGACGCACCACTCAAGCGTTGCAAGCCCGAAGACCTGAACTGGATCATCGTGCGCGAGAACTCCGAAGGCGAGTACTCCGGCGTGGGCGGCCGGGTCCACCAGGGCCACCCCATCGAAGCCGCCACCGACGTGACCATGATGACCCGCGTGGGTGTGGAGCGCGTCATGCGCTTTGCCTTCAAGCTGGCGCAATCGCGGCCCCGAAAGTTGTTGACCGTGATCACCAAGAGCAATGCCCAGCGCCACGCCATGGTGATGTGGGACGAGATCGCGCTGGAGATTTCCCGGGAATTCCCGGACGTGAAGTGGGACAAGGAGATCGTGGACGCGGCCACCGCGCGCATGGTGAACCGCCCGGCCACGCTGGACACGCTGGTGGCCACCAACCTGCACGCCGACATCCTCTCGGATCTGGCCGCTGCGCTGGCGGGCAGCCTGGGCATTGCGCCCACCGGCAACATCGACCCGGAGCGCCGCTACCCCAGCATGTTCGAACCCATCCACGGCTCGGCGTTCGACATCATGGGCAAGGGTCTGGCCAATCCCATCGGAACCTTCTGGAGCTGTGTCATGTTGCTCGAACACCTGGGCGAGATGGACGCGGCCCAGCGCCTGATGAGCGCCATCGAACAGGTCACCGCCAACCCCGCGCTGCACACCGGCGACCTCGGTGGTCGGGCCACCACAGCGCAGGTGACACAGGCGGTGTGCGATCTCGTCTGCGTGAGCGATCAACAACGCCTCGCCGCCTGACGTGAAGTTCATGCCGGATGCACTGTTCCAGTGATTCGGCGACCCCCACCGGATCGCAGAGTCCGGTTCCTCAGAGCGCAGACCGCGCCGTTTTTGGAGACAAGCATGCAAGCCAATCATCCCCTCAGCCGTCGCCGTGTCGTGCAGGCCCTCGCACTGGGCCTCGCCGTTGCCGGCACCAGCGCCATGGCGCAAAGCTGGCCCACCCGGTCGATCAGCCTGATCGTGCCTTTTGCGGCCGGTGGCACCACCGACGTGCTGGCCCGTGCGCTGGCCGACAAGCTGTCGCAAAGCCTGGGTCAGCCGGTGGTTGTGGAGAGCAAGCCCGGCGCAGGTGCGACCATCGGCGCCGACTTCGTGGCCAAGGCCAGACCCGACGGCCACACGCTGCTGATGGGCGCGGTGCACCACACCATTGCGTCCAGCGTCTACAAGAAGCTGCCGTACGACTTCGCCAAAGACCTGGCCCCCATCACCACCGTGGCCCTGGTGCCCAACGTGCTGGTGGTCAACGCCAGCACCCCGGCGAAGAACGTGAACGAACTCGTGGCCTTGCTCAAGGCAAGCCCTGGCAAGCTGGCTTACGGCTCCAACGGCAACGGCACGGCGCAGCACCTGATCGGCACCCAGTTCCAGAACCAGACCGGCACCGACGTGATCCACATTCCGTACAAAGGCAGTGGCCCCTTGTCCACCGACCTGCTGGGCGGACAGATCATGATGAGCTTCGACACCATCACGCCGGTGCTGCCGCACATCAAGGCAGGCAAGCTGCGCGCGCTCGCGGTGACCACGGCCAAACGCTCGGCGGCCCTGCCCGACGTGCCCACGCTGGAGGAGGCTGGCCTCAAGGGCTTCAACATCGGCACCTGGTTCGGCGTGCTGGCGCCAGCGGCCACGCCACAGGACATCGTGACCCGCCTCAACGCCGAGATGGTCAAGGTGATCCAGTCGCCCGAGTTCCGTAGCCGCATGGCGGAGATCGGTGCCGAGCCGATTGGCGACACCAGCGCGCAGATGGCTCAGCAGATTGCCAACGAGACCGAAAAATTCGGCAAGCTGGTGAAGGAAGCGAAGGTCGTGATCGACTGAGGCAGGGCGGGCGCCAAAAAAGGGGCGCTGTTGGGTGCGGTTTGTTCCACCAGTGGACAGGGTTCGACCTTTAAGATACTGTACGCACATACAGTATTTATCGGCCTTCCCAACCCCACCCGAGCACCCCCGCCATGCATCCCGCCCTCGACTGGCAGGAGGACGATCCGTCTTCCGCGCTGATGTTTTCACCTCCGCCCAAGCCGCCACGCCCGGCAATCCCGGTGCGAGTGCCCGGTGAATTGCCCATGGCCGTGGCCGCGGCCATCTGGCGCGGCGATCAACTCGGCGGCCCGGTCTCGGCCGTGCTGGCCAGTGGCTTCGAGGCGCTGGACGCGCAACTGCCCGGGGGCGGCTGGCCGTGCCACGGCGTCATTGAAATCCTCGCGTCGCAGAGCGGCATGCTGGAGTGGCGCCTGCTCGGGCCCGCGCTGCGCCAGGTGTGTGCCGCCGGCCGCGCGGTGGTGGTGGTGGGCCCGCCCAAGGCGCCGCACCTGCCGGGCCTGCGCTTCGAGGGCATCGACGAGCGCCACCTGGTGTGGGTGCGGGCCGACACGGCCGCGGAGCGCCTGTGGTCGGCCGAGCAACTGATCAAGGCCAACGCCTGCGGTGCGCTGGTGGTGTGGCTGCCGCAGGCGCGGGCCGAGCAGGTGCGCCGCCTGCAGGTGCTGGCCGCCAGCTGCGAAGGCCCGGTGTTTCTCTGCCGGCCCAGCGCGGCGGCGCGCGAATCGTCGGCCGCGCCATTGCGGCTGCAGGCCCGTGTGGGGCTTGATTGGGAACTGCACCTCGACATTTTCAAACGCAAGGGCCCGCCGCTTGAAGGCACGCTGCGCCTGGGCTCGGTGCCCGGGGGCCTGCGCGCCATCCTCACGCCGCGGCTGCGTTTCCCCAGCCGCCTGTTGCCCTCCGATCTGTCCCGAGAGGCCGACCATGTTGTGGTCAGCACTCCTGCTTCCGACCGTCCCCACCACCCCGTCCACTGAGGCGGCGCGGCGCGCGGTGGCCACTTGGGCGTTGCAGTTCACGCCCCGCGTGGCGCTGGCCGACGGCGCGGTGCTCATGGAGGTGGCGGCGAGCGAGCGCCTGTTTGGTGGCCGGCGCGCGCTGCGCGACCGTGTGGTGGCCGAAAGCGCGGAAGTCGGGGTGACCCAGGTGGCCTGGGCGCCCAACAGCCTGGCCGCGCTGGCGCTGGCGCGTGCAGGGCTGGAAAACGGTTTCAAGCAACCGCTGCCGGTGCTGCTCGATGCCTTGCCCATGCAGGTGCTGAGCGCGGTGCACCCGCACCGCCTCACGCTGGCGCACATCGGCTGCCGCACGCTGGGTGACGTGCGGGCGCTGCCGCGCGGCGGCATTGGTCGGCGGTTCGACAAGCAGCTCTTGCAGGCGCTGGACCAGGCCTACGGCGCCGAGCCCGAGGCCCATGTGTGGGTGGCGCTGCCCGAGCGGTTTGACGAGCGGCTGGAGCTCATGGCGCGGGTGGAGCAGGCGCCGGCGCTGCTGTGGGGCGCGCGGCGCCTGCTGCTGGTCATGAGCGGCTGGCTGGCGGCGCGGCGCGCGGGTGTCACGGCCTTCACGCTGCGCTGGGCGCACGACGCCATGCGCGCGCGCGACGCGGGCGAGGGCGGCGAGATCACGGTGCGCACGGCCGAGCCCACGCGCGACACCGAACACCTCTGCCGCCTGTTGGCCGAGCACCTGGCCCATGTGCAACTGCTCGCCCCCGTGGGAGACCTGCACCTGCTGGCCACCGAGGTGCACCCGTTGCACGAGGTGAGCGCCTCGCTGCTGCCCGACACGGTGCGCCAGGGCGAGACGCTGCATCTGGTGCTGGAGCGGCTGGCCGCGCGCCTGGGGCCGGGGCGCGTGCTGCGCCCGGTGGTACAGCCCGACCACCGCCAGGAATGGATGTGTCGCTGGCAGAGCGCGCCCGAGCCGCTGCCGCGCAAGCCGGCGCCCGACACCGGCCTGCCGCAACCCAGCTTCGTGCTGCCCGAGCCGCTGAAGCTGCTGGTGCGCGGCAACCGGCCGATCTACCAGGGTGAACTGCAACTGCTCGCTGGCCCGCAGCGGGTGGAGGGCGGCTGGTGGGACCGGGTGGACACGGCCGGCACCACGCGCAACGTGGTGCGTGATTACTGGGTGGCGCTCTCAGCGAAGGCGGGGGTGTTGTGGATCTTCCAGACCCGGCTGGATGAAGCGCCGGCGTGGTACCTGCACGGGCACTTCGCCTGACATGAACGCTGCCGTCCTGCCCGACTACGCCGAGCTGCGCTGCATCTCCAACTTCACCTTTTTGCGCGGCGCCAGCCACGCCGAAGAGCTGGTGGAGCGGGCCAAGGCCCTGGGCTACAGCGCGCTGGCGCTGGTGGACGAGTGTTCCCTGGCCGGGGTGGTGCGGGCCCACGTGGCCGTCAAAAAACACCAGCTCAAGTTGCTGGTGGGCAGCCAGTTCCAGGTGCAATGCGACGCGCCGTTCACCCTCATCGTGCTGGCCTGCAACCTCAATGGTTACGGCAACCTGTGCGAGTTCATCACGCGCCTGCGCCGCACGTCACCCAAGGGCACGTACCGCCTGACGCTGGCCGCCATCCGCGCCGAGGCGCTGGCCGACTGTGTGGTGGTCGCCGTGCCCGAACGCGCGTGTGACCAGGACCAGATGGACACCGTGGCGCGCTGGCTGCTGCAGCATTTCATCGGACGCTGCTGGCTGGGCGTGACGCAGCTGCGCCGGCTCGACGACGAGATGCTGCTGCACAAGCTGCGCCAGAGCAGCACGCTCACCGCCGTGCCGCTGGTGGCCGTGGGCGACGTGCACATGCATGTGCGCTCGCGCAAACCGCTGCAGGACGTGCTCACCGCCACGCGCATCGGCCAGCCGCTGAGCGCCTGCGGGCTGGCGCTGGAGCCCAATGCCGAGCAGCACCTGCGTTCGCGCCTGACGCTGGGCCGGTGTTATCCGCCCGAGCTGCTGACCGAGACGCTGGCGGTGGCGGCGCGCTGCGCGTTTTCGCTCGACGAGCTGCGCTACCAGTACCCCAGCGAGGTGGTGCCCGAGGGGCAGACGCCGTCGTCCTGGCTGCGGCAACTGACCCGGGAGGGCGCGGCCTGGCGCTGGCCGCAGGGCACGCCCAAGCGGTTCGCGAAGCAGATCGAACACGAGCTCGAACTGATCGCCGACATGGGGTACGAGCACTACTTTTTGACCGTCAACGACATCGTGACGTTCGCACGCTCCAAAGACATCCTGTGCCAGGGCCGGGGTTCGGCGGCCAACAGCGTGGTGTGTTACTGCCTGGGCATCACCGCCGTGGACCCCGAGCGCACGAGCCTGCTGTTCGAGCGCTTCATCTCGCGCGAGCGCAACGAGCCACCCGACATCGACGTCGACTTTGAACACGAGCGGCGCGAGGAGGTCATTCAGTACCTCTACAACAAGTACGGCCGCGAACGCGCCGCGCTCACCGCCACCGTGATCAGCTACCGCCCGCGCAGCGCGTTGCGCGACGTGGGCAAGGCCCTGGGTTTTGCCGACGGCGCGCTCGAGGTGCTGGCCAAGAGCACGCGCTGGTGGGACGGGCGCGCGATCGAGACCGGGCGGCTGCTGGAGGCCGGGCTCGACCCCGACGACCTGGCGGTGCGCCAGCTGCTGCAACTCACCGCGCAGCTCATGGGCTTTCCGCGCCATCTTTCGCAGCACACCGGCGGCTTCGTTCTCACGCAGTTGCCGCTTTCGCGCCTGGTGCCCATTGAGAACGCAAGCATGCAGGACCGCACCGTGATCGAGTGGGACAAGGACGACCTCGACGCGCTGGGTCTGCTCAAGGTCGACGTGCTGGCCCTGGGCATGCTCACCGCCATTCGCAAGGCGCTGACACTCATCAGCGCGAAACGGGGCCGCCCCCTCACCCTGCAGGACATTCCCGAAGGCGACGAACCCACCTACGACATGATCTGCGCCGCCGATACCGTGGGCGTGTTCCAGATCGAGAGCCGCGCGCAGATGAGCATGCTGCCGCGCCTGAAACCGCGTTGTTACTACGACCTGGTGATCGAGGTCGCGCTGGTGCGTCCCGGCCCGATCCAGGGCGGCGCGGTGCATCCGTATCTGGACCGCAGGCAAGGCAAGGTACCGGTGAGCTACCCCGGCCCGCGCGACGGCGCTGATCTGCGCGAAGCGCTGGGCCGCACGCTGGGCATTCCCATCTTTCAGGAGCAGTGCATGCAGATCGCTGTGTTGGCGGCGGGCTTCACGCCCGGCGAGGCCGACGCCCTGCGCCGCGCCATGGCCGCCTGGAAACGCGGCGGCAACCTGCAGCAATACGAACGCCGCCTGGTCGACGGCATGACCGCGCGCGGCTACGAGCCCGGGTTTGCGCAAGGCGTGTACGAGCAGATCAAGGGCTTCTCCAGCTACGGCTTTCCCGAAAGCCACGCCGCGAGTTTTGCGCTGCTGGTCTACGTGAGCTGCTGGATCAAGCGCCACCACCCGGCCGAGTTCCTGGTGGCCATGCTCAACAGCCAGCCGCTGGGTTTCTACACACCCAGCCAACTGGTGCAGGACGCCAAGCGCCATGGTGTCGAGGTGCGGCCGGTGGATGTGGTGCACAGCGACTGGGACTGCACGCTCGAACGGTTGTCTGTTGCTCGGCCTGAGCCCACATCCGTTCGGGCTGAGCCTGTCGAAGCCCCGCCCGCCGTCCGCCTGGGCCTGCGCCTGATCAGTGGCATCAACAAGGACGCCGCAGAACGCATCATGACCACGCGCGCGCAACAGACCTTCCGCAGCACCCAAGACCTCGCCCGACGCGCCAACCTCGACCAACCCCAGATGAAACTGCTCGCCGCCGCCGACGCCCTCATGGGCTTGAGCGGCCACCGCCGCCAGCAGGTGTGGGACGCCGCCGCACTCAGGACCGCGCCCGAACTGATGAAGGACGCCCCGATCGACGAAGCCCCGCTGCATTTGCCCGAGGCCAGTGAGGGCGAGGCCATCGTGTGGGATTACGGCAGCCTGGGCCTCACCTTGCGCCGCCATCCGCTGGCGCTGCTGCGGCCCGAGCTTGCGAAACGACGGCTCATGAGCGCCGAAGAACTGAACAAGGCCCCCAACGGAAGGCTGGTGCGCCACTGCGGCATCGTCACCCTGCGCCAGCAACCCGAGACCGCCTCGGGCGTGGTGTTCGTGAGCCTGGAAGACGAGACCGGCGTGGTGCAGGTGATCGTGTGGAAACACCTGCGCGAGCGCCAGCGCACGGTGCTCACGCAATCACGCCTGCTGGCGGTGCATGGCGTGTGGCAGCGCGACGGCGAAGCGAAAAACCTGATCGCCGGCCACCTGGAGGACCTCACGCCGTTGCTGCGCGGGCTGTCGACGGTGAGCCGGGATTTTCATTGAGGGATGGAGCGACTTGATCCAGCGCAATGCGCCTGGGCGTTGTGCGGCGTAAGTTGACTCACCTCAGTTCCCATCCTGGAAGGACTGTCCATGCCTGCGGATCTGGATGCCGATCTTCTCGTCATGGGTCACTGAAAGGAGAGTCTCCCCCGATGTCGACGCCGTTCGATCCCTGGCACACCGGTCTGGTCGCCGCAGAGGTGGGCATGGCTTCAATCGCCTCGCCCGAGGTGCTTGCTGCGCTGCGCGCGCGGCGCCTGGCTGCCTTGTTCGAAGCGGCTGCCCGTGGCTCCCCACGCTACCGTCGCCTGTTGGCCGGGCGCGATCCGGCGCACACACGGCTGGAAGAACTGCCCATCGCGCGCAAGTCGGAGCTGATGCGACATTTCTCCGACTGGGTCGCGGACCCGGCCCTCTCCCTCGACCACCTGCGCCGTTTCGTCGCCGACCCCGGGAACATCGCCCGAGCCTGTCTCGACCGGTACATCGTCTGGGAGAGCTCGGGGAGTTCCGGCGAGCCTGCCATCTTTGTGCAGGATGCGCAGGCCATGGGTGTGTACGACGCACTTGAGGCGCTGCGCCGCCCGGTGCTGCGTCCTCTGCAGCGCTGGCTGGACCCCTGGGGACTGACCGAGCGCATCGCCTTTGTCGGGGCCACCGGTGGGCACTTCGCGAGCAACGTGTCGGTCGAGCGCCTGCGGCAACTGCAACCGGGGCTCTCGCCCCGACTCCGTGGCCTGTCGTTTCTGCAACCCCTGGAGGCGCTGGGCGCCGAACTGGAGGCGTTCCAGCCGACCGTGCTGGCGACCTACCCCAGCGCGGCCGTGCTGTTGGCGCAGGAACACCTCGCGGGCCGCTTGCAGGTGGACCTGCGCGAGATATGGACTGGCGGTGAAGGGATGTCGTCGGTCCAGCGCGCATTCGTTCAAGACAGCTTCTCGTGTCCCGTCAGCCAGAGCTACGGCGCTTCGGAATTTCTGTCGCTGGCTTTCGAATGCCGCCATGGGGTGTTGCACCTCAACAGCGACTGGGCGATCCTGGAAGCCGTGGACGCGCAAGGCCGTCCCGTGCCGGACGGGCACGCCGGCAGCACCACCTTGCTGACCAACCTGGCCAACCATGTCCAGCCGCTGATCCGCTACGACCTGGGGGATCGCGTGAGCTTGCAGTCCACCCCCTGCGTCTGCGGTTCGCACCTGCCCGTCATCACCGTGTGCGGCCGAGACGACGACACACTGCAACTGCGCGGCGGACGGGGACGCGCCCGCGTGGACGTGGTGCCGCTGGCGGTGAGCACCGTGCTGGAGGATGCGGGCCTGTTCGACTTTCAGCTCGTGCAGAACGGGCCAGGCGAGTTGCTGCTCACCACAGGCATGCACGGCAGACAGGCGCAACACACGCTCGACGCGGCTCGCCAGCAGTTGGGGGACTTCCTGTGGGAGCAGGGTGCCCAAGGCGTGCACATCCAGTGCCGCAGTGGGGTGAAGGCACGGTGTGGCCGCAGCGGCAAGCTGCAGCGCGTGATCGTCTCACCGCACTGACCTTGCCGGACGACATCCTGGACACTTTGTTTCCTGCCCGGCTGGCGCATTGAACGAGGTCAGGCTTTCAGCAGCGTCCCGGTGATCAACTGCCAGTGCTCGGCGCTCACCGGCGTGATCGACAACCGGCTGCCGCGCTGCAGCAGCGTCATCTCTGCCAAAGCCGGGTTTGCACGCAACTCGGGCAGGCCGAGCAGGCGTGTCTTGCGCAGCGCCTTCACATCCAGCAGCAGCCAGCGCGGTGCTTCGGGCTTGGACTTGGCGTCGAAGTAGGGCGACTTGGGGTCGAACTGCGTGGGGTCGGGGCGGGTGCTGGAGGCGACCTGTGCAATGCCGGCGATGCCGGGCTGCGGGCAACTCGAGTGGTAGAACAGCACGCCGTCGCCGACGCGCATGCCGTCGCGCATGAAGTTGCGCGCCTGGTAGTTGCGCACGCCGGTCCAGGGCACCGTGGCGCCGGGTGCGGCGAGTGCGTCGTCGATCGAGCACTCGTCCGGCTCGGATTTCATCAGCCAGTATTGGGTCATCGCGCTATTTTGCGACGGCAACCCGCAGGCTTTGCAAGCAGGTCTTTAGAAGGATTCCCACTCGTCCGACGCGCCAACCTTCTCGGTGACTTTGGCCACCGGCTTGGGCGCTGGCTTCACGGGCGCAGCGGATGCGGCTTTCGGGGCGGTCGACACGGGCTTGGCCATTGCCGGCTTGGCCACGGGGGTGCTGCGCACGGGGGTGTTGCCAGGCTTGTGCAGGTCGGTCGATCGAATCTGGGCGATCGTGCTGTGCGAGGCGGCCTGCGCATCCACGCGGAACACGCGCACCACCTCGGCCAGGCGGTCGGCCTGCTCGTTCATGCTGGAGGCGGCGGCGGCGCTTTCTTCGACCAAGGCGGCGTTCTGCTGGGTCAGCTGGTCCAGGTTGGCCACGGACGTGTTGATCTGGTTCACGCCGTCGGCCTGCTCGCCCGAGGCGCTGGCGATCTCGCCGATCATGTCGCGCACACGCACCACGTTGTCGACGATCTCGCCCATGGTCTTGCCGGCCTGGTTCACCAGCTCGGTGCCGGCGGTGACCTTGTCCACGCTGGTGCCGATCAAGACCTTGATTTCCTTGGCTGCCTGCGCGCTGCGCTGCGCCAGGTTGCGCACCTCGGCGGCCACCACCGCGAAACCGCGGCCTTGCTCGCCGGCGCGCGCGGCTTCCACCGCGGCGTTGAGTGCCAGGATGTTGGTCTGGAAGGCGATGCCGTCGATCACGCCGATGATGTCGTTGATCTTGCGTGAGGACTGGTTGATCTCTTCCATGGTGGAGATCACCTGGCTGACCACGTCGCCACCCTTCTGGGCGCTTTGGCCGGCCACATCTGCGAGCTGGTTGGCCACGCGCGCCGAGTCGGCCGACTGGCGGATCGCGCCGGACATCTGCTCCATGCTGGCAGCGGTCTGTTGCAGGTTGGAGGCGGTCTGCTCGGTGCGCGCCGAGAGGTCGTGGTTGCCGGTGGCGATTTCCTTGGCGGCCACGGTGATGTTGTCGGTGCCGCGCTTCACGTCCGCGACCACGTTCACCAGACGCTCGCGCATGGTGACGAGCGACGCGATCATGGCGCCGAACTCGTCCTTGCGGTCGTTGTGGATGGTGGCCGTGAGGTCACCGCTGGCGATCTGTTCGGCAAATACCATCGCCTCGCGCAGCGGGTTGCGGATGTTGCGGATCAGGAAGAAGGCGCCGGCCACGATGGCGGCGATCAGGGCCACCACCTGGAAGGTCGCGATCTTCAGGCTGGTGGCGCGTTGCTCGTCGAAACTCTGTTGCGCTTTGGCACGGATATCGGATTGCATGCGCGTGAAGTCGCGCAAGCCGCCCACATAGGGCGTTACGGCAGGGTTGAAGCGCGCCCGGATCTCGTCGGCGGCACCGGCGGCATCACCGGCCTTCTTGAGCTCGTTGGCCTTGGCGTGCGAGGCCAGAACGCTCTTGCGCAGTTCGGCGATCTTCTCCAGTTGCGCTTTTTCTGCATCGTTCAACTCCATCGTCTGCAGCTTCTTTTGAAGTTCGTTGATGGTGGCGATGGCGGCGGGCACCAGATCCTTGTACATCTCGGCCACGGCGGGGTCGCTGCTGACCACGGCGGCCTGGGTGCGGGTGACGGCCAGTTCTGTCAGCGCGGCCCACTCGCTGGCGATCGTGGTTTTCTCAGCCAGCTTGGCGAGCGCTTGTTCAGACGTCTTGTTGAGCTGGGTCGAACGCGATCCGGCGGTGCCCACGACCACGAACAGGGCCACGATGATGGCGATGACACCTGCCCACAGACGGGCGCCAACGGTGAGGTTGCGAAAGAAATTCATGGCGGTTTACTGAAGGGTGTCGGTGGGAGTGACCAGGCCCAGGTCGGAGCTGCCGAGCAGGGCTTCGATGTCGGCCAGGATGAGCATGCGCTCGCCCACGCTGGCGATACCGGTGATGAAGCCGGCGTCCAGGGAGGTGTTGATCTGTGGCGCGGCCTTGATGTGTTCCTGGCTGAGCCGGATCACATCACTCACCGAGTCCACCACCAGGCCCACCACGCGGTTGTGCACGCTGAGCACGATCACGACGGTCAAGGCGTTGTAGTCCACCTTGGCGCAACCCAGCTTGATGCGCATGTCCACCACCGGCACGATCACCCCGCGCAGGTTGACCACGCCTTTGATGGACTCGGGTGCGTTGGCGATGCGGGTGGGCTCTTCGTACGAGCGGATTTCCTGCACGCGCAGGATGTCGATGCCGTATTCCTCAGCGCCCAGGCGAAAGCTCAGGAACTCACCGGCACCCGCCAGCACCGGGGCGTGGCGGCGCGTGGGCGCGCTGGGAGAAACGTCCGCGGGGGTGGGGGTGTTGAGTGCGTCCATGGGTCCAGGGTGTTGGGTTGATACCAGCGTATCGACACCTGCCCGGGCTTCTTGAGTCTGGATTGACACTCCCGGCGGCTTGTCCCGCCTCAGCCTTGCGATTCCGTTTTTAACCACACCGCCAAAATGCACAAAACCCCCGGGGCCGACACGCAGCCCCGGGGGTTCATGAGACTCGGTCGATCAGTTCGACTTCATCGTGCTGTTGCTCTGACCCATGCCCACGGTCGTACCGTTGTTGGCGCCCATGACCTGCATGGTGTTCATGGGGTAGCGCTGGGGAGACTGGTCGCGGAAGGTGGCGCCGGTCTGGCCGTCGGCCACCAGGGTGCCGTTGCGCTGGGCTTCCTTCAGTTCGACACGCACCTGGTCACGCGAGGTGGTGCTGGTGGCGGCAGGCGTCATGTAGCTGCCCGGGAACACCTGGCGGAAGGTGGCGCCGGTCTGCCCGTCGGCAGTCAGGGAGCCGTCGCGCTGGGCCTGCATCAGTTCGGCGCGAACCTGGTCGCGGGTTTTGGGTGTCATGTCGGCGGCGAAAACCGAACCGGCGCAGACGGCGGTCAGGGCGAGGGCGATGACGGTGGTGCGAACGTTTTTCATGTGAAATCCTTGAAGGGGTTGGGAGGAGCCAGAGAGCCTGGCTTTTCGAGCGGGACACACTGAATACGGGGCAAGTTCGCGATCGGATTCAGCCTCACTTCAAAAAGAACACTTTCTTACAGTGGGATAACCCGCAGAAGCTGGCCGTGCGAATCGCGCCCTCATGGCGACATCCGATGGACGAACCCTCGCCGACAATCCGTCCATGGCCCTCACGATCAATTCAGACACCGTCCACACGCCGCCCGTGCCTTCTGCCACCGTCATGGTGGTGCGCGACGGACCCCAGGGGCTGGAGGTGCTGCTGGTGCGCCGGCACGGCAACTCGGGCGTGCTCGGCGGCGTGCACGTGTTTCCCGGTGGAAAGCTCGATGCCGCCGATCGCCAGGTGGATGCCGCGGCGGTGGACCGTTCGGGGATCGATTGCGCGCTGGGCTTGAACGAGCCGGGTCTGGACGTCGAGACGGCGCTGGGCCTGCATGTGGCGGCGCTGCGCGAGACGTTCGAAGAATGCGGTCTGTTGCTGGGTCAGGTGCATCGCGCGGATCTGGTCCCGCGCGTGCGCGAACTCACTGCCGCGGGCACCGGCTTTGCCGCCGCCCTGCATCAACTCGGCTGCCCGGTGTCCACCGCCAGTGTGTTGCCGTGGTCGCGCTGGGTCACGCCACGCATGCCCTCGGTGACCAACAAGCGCTTTGACACACGCTTCTTCGTGGCAACAGCGCCGCACGGCCAGGAGGCTGAGCACTGCACCTTCGAGGCCACCGAAGCCGTGTGGCTGGCGCCGCGTCTGGGGCTGGAGCGTTACTGGGCGGGCGAGATCGATCTGGCGCCGCCCCAGATCATGAGCCTGGGGCAGCTCAGTCACCTGAGCACCGCCCCGCAGGTGATGGACGCCGCCCGAAGCCGCTTACCCGCGTTGATCGAGCCCGAGCCGTTCGATCAGGACGGCGTGCGCGTGATCTGCTACCCGGGCGACCCCGCGCACAGCATCGCGCAGCGCGTGTGGCCCGGCCCCACGAGGCTGACCTACCGCAACCAGCGGTTTGAGGCCGAGGGCGGGTTGGCGGCCCTGTTGGGGTAGTCGTCGGCCGCCGGGGCGTGTTTGTCCTTTGGTGCTACTCGGGATTTATTTCGTTGAATCCATCACGCTCCCGGGTACGTATTGGGTATGCAGTTGTCTGCACCACCCAACCAGGAGCACCCCATGAAACTGAAACCCACATCCATTGCCAGAGGATGTTTGTTGATGGTCGTCGCCGGCGCGGCCATCGCGTCCAGCCACCGTGAAGCACCCTTCATCACCACCACGCCCAAGGTGGACGGGACCGATTTCTACATGTTCCGCAGTTACGAGGGCGTTGCCGCCGACGGCACGGGCGGGCGCTCCGACTACGTCACGCTGATTGCGAACTACCAGCCGCTGCAAGGTCCCTACGGCGGCCCCAACTACTTCTCGATGGACCCCAACGCGCTGTATGAGATCCATGTGGACAACGACGGCGACGCGGAAGAGGACATCACGTTCCAGTTCCGTTTCAAGAACAAGCTCAACAACGTTGCGCTGCCGATCGGCAGCCAGAGCGTGCAGATCCCGTTGATCCAGGCCGGTGGCGTGTCCAACGTCAACGACCCCAACCTCAACCTCAACGAAAGCTACAGCCTGACCGTGGTGCGCGACGGCCGCCGCAAGGGCTCGGCACAGACCATCGCGAGCGATCTGCCCAAACCGGTGGACTACATCGGAGAGAAAACCCTGGGCAACGCCGCGGCCTACAAGACATACGCCGACAAGCACATCCAGACCGTGACCATCCCCGGCTGCAGCGCGCCAGCCAAGGTGTTTGTGGGCCAGCGCCAGGAGGGCTTTGCGGTGAATCTCGGCCGCATCTTCGATCTGGTCAACGCACCATCGAGTCTGCTGCTGAACCCAGCGGCCAAGGATGCAGAAGGCGGCGGTGGCACCCACTACATCCAGAAGCAGAACGTGACCTCGATTGCGCTGGAAGTGCACAAGAATTGCCTGACCGCTGGCGGCGAACCCGTCATCGGTGGCTGGACCACCGCGAGCCTGCGCCAGGCGCGTCTGCTCAATGGCAATCCCTCATCGGGCCATCAGGCGAGCGAAAAGGCCGGTGGTGCCTGGACGCAGGTTTCCCGCCTGGGCAATCCGCTGGTCAATGAAGTGGTGATCGGTCTGGGCGACAAGGACAAGTTCAACGCTTCGCAGCCCAAGGACGACGGCCAGTTTCTGACCTATGTGACCAACCCCACGCTGCCTGCGTTGCTGGGTCTCGTGCTCGCTGGCAATAGTGCCGCGCTGGCGCCCACCAACCTGCCGCGCACCGATCTGGCCACCACGTTCCTCACCGGCATCACGGGGGTGAACAAGCCCGCCGTCAACCCCAAGCCGTCCGAGATGCTGCGTCTGAACACCGCGGTGCCGCCGGTCCAGTTCTCCAGCCAGAACCGCCTGGGCGTGGCCGGCAACGCGCTCAACGCCGACCCAGCCAAGGTCAACGACAACGCCGGTTTCCCCAACGGCCGCCGTCCAAAAGACGACGTGGTCGACATCGCTCTGGTGGCTGTGCTCGGTGGTTTGTGTGTGATCAACGGCGACGGCAACGCACTGGGCCTCAACAACGTGCCGGGCGTGCCTTCGCTCACCTCGGCATGCAAGCCTTCGAGCGTGCCACTGGGTGCCGATTCGGCCAAGATCCACGATGCGGTGGACCAGGCGGTGGTGCCGTTCCTGCCCGGCTTCCCGTACCTGAACACGCCCAACCCCGGCTCCACGAACCTGTGATGTCGTCCACCCACACCAAGGAAACACCATGAGACAACATCTCGCGAAATCCCTGCTGGTGGTGGCAGTCACCACCACCGCCCTCGCCGGTTGTGGCGGGGGCGGTGGTGACGACCCCGCACCTGCCCCGCCCCAGGCCGCCTCACCCTTCATGGGCACCACCGTGCAGTCCCTGCTGGACTACATGAACCAGCTGATCGCCCAGACCAGCGAGACCAGCGAACCGGAGCCGGTGGACAACACACCGCTGCCGGTGGACGACACGGTCTGAGCACGTCATTCAACGAAAAGAGGCGGGTCGGCGCATCGGATGTGTCGACCCGTTTTCAGATGAACAAATGGTTTTTGCTGGGCGCTTTGTGGCTGACCTCTGCCGCGCAGGCGCACGAATTCTGGATGACCCCGGACCGCTTCTCGCCACCCGTGCGTGGCGCGGTGGAACTCTCGCTGTGGGTGGGTGAAAACTTCCGGGGTGATCCGGTGGGGTTCGGACGCCCCATGGCGGAATCACTGCGCTGGTACAGCCAGAGCGGGGAACTCCAGCTCACCCCTCAATTGCCCGACAGCCTCGATCAGGGCAGCGTGGCGCTGGCGTTCGAGCACGCAGGCACACAACTCATTGCACTGGACACGCAGCCATTCACCATCGAACTCTCGGCCGACACCTTCAACGCCTATCTGCGCGAGGAAGGCCTGGAGCGCGTGATCGCGCAACGCAATGCCCGCGGACAGGGCGCGCAGCCCGGGCGCGAGCGCTACCGCCGCCATGTGAAGACCTTGCTGAGCGTGGGGGGCAAGACCGACGCGGTTTCTGGTGTCCGCACAGGTCAGATGCTGGAGATCGTGCCGCTGGCGAATCCACAGGCGCTGAATCCCGGAGATGCACTCGCCGTGGAGGTCCTGTTCAGGGGCGCGCCGCTGCAAGGCGCGCTGGTGAAGGTCTGGAACCTGCGCGGTTCGCAGCTCAACGTGTTGCGCACGCGCACCGATGCCGCGGGCCGGAGTTCCACCACCTTGCCTTGGGGTGGCATCTGGATGGTCAGCGTGGTGCACATGGTGCCCACCACCGATGGACAGGGCCAGGACTGGGACAGCCACTGGGGCAACCTCACATTCGAGATGCCTCTGAAGCTCGCAGTTCGTTGAGCACAACGGTATGTGTGGTCGGTGCGCGGGTGAACGTCTCTGCGCAAGCGTCCAGGTGAATTGCTTCGCGCGGCTTCAAACGTACTCGCTGTTGTCGCTTGCACGAGCGTCGGGGCTCACGATTTCGCAACGCCAGCGGTCGTGGCGCAGGATGTGACCCGCCGCCTCCAACTGTCGCAACGAGCGCGCAATGGTCTCGCGTGTGGTCGACAGAAGGGCTGCCAACGCAACGTGGCTGGGCAAACGGATCACGCGGCTGCGTTGTTCGGTTGCGTACAGGCGCAATGCGGCGAGCAGCTTCTGTTGAAGGCCTTTGATGCGCATCACGCGTGACCAGTCGGCCAGCTGCCCCAGAGATCGCACGATGCGTGCCTGCACACAGGCGTGGAAACGCCGGTCCACCACGCCGAGTCGATAGAAATCCGGAACGTCGAGGCGGCAGATGCGACCGGCGGAGAGGGCGATGGCGCTGATCTGCTCGCGGTGACCATAGAGGGCATATTCGCCCAGCGTCTTGCCGCGCCCGAGCAAGGCCACCGGGTGGGCATGGCCGTCCTCACCTTGGCGACTGCCCATTGCCGTGCCGATCTTGATGATGGAGATCTGTTGTGCCACCTGACCTTCTGGCATCAGCACGTCGCCCTTGCCAAAGGGAGACTCTGTGACGCAGGGCGTCAGCAGGTCGCGTGAGGCCGCGGGCAGACAGCCCATGAGGCACATGGGCAGCGTGGCGCACTGTGGGCAGCGCGCACGAGTGGCATGGGCCGTTGATGATCTGGAACCCAGGGGGGTTTCGGTGTTTGGCGGATTCATGTGGATGTCACCGATCTCGTGGCGGTGTTGATCCTGTGTGGGGCCGTGCCGACGGGAATCAAGGCCTGGCTGCCGACGAAATCGCGTTGGATCAAGGAATCATCCCATTAGGCAGGCGTCAGCAGCCCGGAGCTGCGCCACTTTGCGGCACAAATGCGTGATGCGTCACATCGGTTGTGGATACGGGCATTTTTTCTGCGACTTTTGATTTCGCTCAATCCGCTTGTGTGCCGAAATGGGAAAAGTTTCACCAACAAGATCGAACGTTGCCCATGCGAGACAACCAGCCCGTGACCCAGCAGGAATACGTGTTCGACGACCGCAGCACGCTGCTGTCGACCACGGACACGCAGAGCCACATCGTCCATGCCAACGACGCATTCATGACGGTGAGCGGTTTCACCGCAGAGGAATTGATGGGTCAGCCTCACAATCTTGTGCGCCACCCCGACATGCCATCCGAGGCCTTTGCCGACATGTGGGACACCTTGCGCCAAGGCATGCCTTGGTCTGCGTTGGTGAAGAACCGGCGCAAGAACGGGGATCACTACTGGGTGCGGGCGAATGCCGCTCCGGTGAGGCGCAACGGCGTGCTCACAGGCTACCTCTCGGTGCGCACCAAGCCGGCACGCGCCGAAGTGCAGAGTGCCGAGGAGCTCTACCGGCGGTTTCGCGAGGGTCAGGCCAGCGGGTTGCGGTTCTTTCGCGGGTTGGTGGTGCGCAGCGGCCCACTGAGCTGGCTCTCCTGGAACCAGCGCCTGGGCACGGGCGCTCGCATCCGCCTGGCATTGCTGGTGCCTGCGCTGGGACTGCTCGGGATTCTGGTCGTGCTGGATGTGGCTGCGCCACAGACCACAGCCCTGCTTGGCGCGCAAGCGGCGCTGTTGCTGTTGTCGTCGTGGTGGTTGCAGCGGCAAATTGTCATGCCTCTCGGGCAGGTGCTTCAGCAGGCTCAGCGCGTGGCCAGCGGACAGACAGGTGGACTCGCCAGCCTGAACCGCGTCGACGAGATCGGCATGCTGCTTCTCACGGTGAACCAGTCGGCGCTGAATCTGCGCTCCTTGCTTGACGACGTGTCTTCGCAGGCCTCGGGCGTGTCGGTGGCCAGTGGCGAGATCGCTACCGGAAACGATGACCTGAGCGCGCGCACCGAGCAAACCGCGGCCAACTTGCAGCAGACGGCAGCGTCCATGCAGCAGCTGGTGGGCACGATGCGGCAGAACACCAGCGCTGCCAGCCGGGCTGCATCGCTGGCCAGCGCGGCCAGTGAAGCGGCGGGCAGTGGAGGCGAGGCCATGCAGAGCATGGCACGCACCATGGAGCAGATCACGCGATCGAGCCACCGCATCGCCGAGTTCGTCGAGATCGTTGACGGCATTGCCTTTCAGACCAACATCCTGGCACTCAATGCCGCCGTGGAGGCGGCCCGCGCGGGGGAGCAGGGGCGGGGCTTTGCGGTGGTCTCCACCGAAGTGCGCACACTGGCGCAGCGCAGCGCCGACGCGGCCAAGGAGATACGCGAACTGATCGACAGCAGTCTGACCAGCATCCGCGAAGGCGTGTCCCAGGTCGAGGCCTCCAGCGCTCGCATGAACGAGATCGTTGTCCAGGTGAGCGACCTCACCCGGTTGATTGCCTCCGTCAATGTGGCCTCGGTGCACCAGACGGCCGAACTCGAACAACTCAACACGACCGTGGGCCGGCTCGACGAAATGACGCAGCAGAATGCCGCGCTGGTGGAGGAGAGCGCCGCAGCGGCCAACGCGCTGAAGCACCAGTCACAGAGCATGAAGAACTCGGTGAACATCTTTGCGTGAGCCTCGAAACGAGGAGCCGGCCATGCCGACCCATTCGACGCCAGATGCCCATGAAATGAGGCAGCGTCTGCAGATGCTGGAAATGATCGTCGACAACACCTCCAACATGGTGGTGGTGACCGACGAGAAGCGCCGCATCACCTGGGTCAACGCGGCCTATACCCGCGTCACCGGCTGGACACTGGAGGAATGCGTGGGCCGCCATCCGGCCGAACTGCTGCACGGGCCTCAGACCAGCGCCCTGGCGCTCTCGCGCCTGGGTGCCATGCTGCGCCAGCCCGAGCCTGTGCGGGACTTCGAGCTGGTGAACCACAAGCGCTCGGGCGAGGCCTATTGGGTGTCGCTCAACATTCAGCCCATTTTTGATGCCACCGGCCGCCTGACCAGCTACGTTTCCATCCAGTCCGACATCACCGAGCGCAAGCAGCGCGAGCTGCTCACGGCTGCGCTGCAGCTCCGCCTGGAGCAGGCGCAACGGCTTGCGCGCCTGGGTCGCATTGAGTACGACGAGACAACGGGCCATTCGCGGTGGACCTCGGAGATCTACCGCATCCTGGGGCGCGAGCGCGACGATGTGGCGCGCGATGCGCAGGACTTCATGGCCTGCGCCCATCCACTGGACCGCGATGCCGTTCGGGCCGCGCAGGCCGAGGCGCTGCGCACCGGCGAGGAACTCGATGTGGAGTTCCGCGTGATTGCGGATTCGGGCACCCACCGATGGGTGCGCTGCCGAGGCCTGCCACAGGCCGGCTTGGCGGATGGGGGCCAGCCACTCGCGCTCACGGTGCAGGACATCACGCTCTACAAGAACCTGATCGAACAGCGGCGCATCCGCAACGATGACCTGGACCAGCAGGTGAAACTGCGCACGCGCGAGTTGCAGGAAGCGTACAGCTCACTGGAAGAGTTTTCCTATGCGCTGTCGCACGATCTGCGCACGCCCTTGCGCCACATCGCCAGCTTTGCCGAACTCCTCAAGGAAGCCGTGATCGCGGGCGAGGTGTCGAGCAGCGTGCAGTACTGCGAGAGGATCGTCCACGCTTCGGTGCAGATGAAGAGCCTGATCGACGGCATGTTGTCCTTCGCGCGCCTTGGGCGACAGGGCATGACGCTGAAGGCCGTGGACATGTCCGCCCTGGTCAACGACGTGGTGGCGTCCGTTGCGTTCGACAGTCACTCCAAGACGCTGCGCTGGCACATCCAGCCCGGGCTGCCCACGGTACAAGGCGACCCGGTGCTGCTGCGCGAGGTCTGGACCAACCTGCTGGAAAACGCCGTGAAGTACTCTGCGCACCGCGAGGTCATCGAGATCCACGTGGGTTGGACGGCGCGGCCCGATGGGGTGGAGTTCCACGTTCGCGACAACGGGGTCGGCTTTGACCTGGAGCATGCCGATCGGCTGTTCGGCATGTTCGAGCGTCTTCACCGCGATGCCCGATTCGATGGCGCGGGCATAGGGCTGGCTTTGGTGCGCCGGATTCTGGAATGCCATGGCGGCCGCATCTGGGCCGACTCACGCCCGGATCAGGGCGCGACGTTTCACGTGTTCCTGCCATGAGACCGTTGCACGATGGCGCGGCGTTCACATCCAGAGTGATCGCCAGACCAGGCGGGGCAGATCGGCGCGCTGCAGCTTCACGCGGGTTTGCCAGCTGCGGTGGTCCTGCTCTTCGATGAGCTCCAGGATGCGCAAGCCGCCTTGCACCACCAGACGCAGTTCCCAGCCGGCGCGCCCGGGTACGCGGCGCGCCAGTGGTGCGCCGAGCTGCATGAGGGCGCGCGCGTAGGCGCAGAGCTCGGCCACCACGGCGCGTCTGTCGGGCGTGACCTCCAGCTGCGCGCTCTCGAAATCGCTCACCTGCAGTCCATGGCGCTGCAAGGTGTCGGCCGGCAGGTAGCAGCGCCCATTGGGCCGATCGCGGCTGATGTCCTGCCAGAAATTGATGAGTTGCAGCGCGCTGCAGATCTGGTCGCTCTGCTGCAGCGATCGCGCATCGTGCACGCCATACAGGTGCAGCAGCAGGCGCCCCACCGGGTTGGCCGAGAGGCGGCAATAGCCCAGCAACTCCTCGGTGCTGGCGTAGCGGTGTTGTTGTTCGGTGTAGCGCACGTCCTGCTCGAAGGCGCTCAGCAGGTCGTGCAGCAGATCGCTCGGCAGCGCGTGGCGGGCCACGGCCAGGCCCAGCGGTTCGAACACGGCTGGCCAGCGCTGCGGCCAGGGCGCGGCCGCGCCGCCAGCGGCCTTGACGATGCACAGCGCCAGTTCGTTGCGGTACGCGGCCAGATCGGCCAGCCGTTCTGCGGCGCTGGCCGAACCTTCGTCGGCAATGTCGTCCGCGGTGCGGGCGAACCGGTAGATGGCCACGACCGTGGGCCTGAGCTTTGGCGGACAGAGCCAGGAGGCCACCGGGAAATTTTCGTAGTGCTCGACGCCGCCACCCAGCGCGCCCAGCGCGGCGGCCTGCGCCGCAGCGTGGGCGCGGCCGTCAGGAGGCGGGGGTTGAGTCGACGGGGGAGGTTGCGTCATGGGAAATGAGGACGGATTTGATCGATAATTTTGATTACTAACCGGTCAGTCAGTAATATACGGCCTTGCGCGGCGCCCGAATGCGCCGCGTGCATTCCATTTTCACCTCGCCCAGATCTCCATGAAAACGCCGAATTTTGTCCTGATCGTGACCGCCACGCTCGCCTTGGTGGCCTGTTCTCCCGCGCCAGCGCCTGTCGAGCCGATCCGTTCGGTCAAGCTGATGACCGTGGGTGCGAGTGCTCTGGGGGCCCAGACCGAGTACGCCGGCGAGGTGCGTGCGCGCACCGAGTCGCGCCTGGGTTTCAGGGTGGGAGGCAAGCTGGTGCAGCGCCCGGCCGAGGTGGGGCAGCGGGTGAAGGTGGGGCAGTTGCTGGCACAGCTGGATGCGCAGGACCTTGCGTTGTCGAGCCAGGCCGCGCAGGCACAGGTGAGCGCGGCGCAGACGCAGCGCGATCTGGCCGCAGCCGATCTCAAGCGTTTTCAGGAATTGCTGGCCCAGGGCTTCGTGAGTGGCGCCGAGATCGAGCGCCGCCAGGCCACGCTGCAGTCGGCCGATGCCTCGTTGCGCCAGGCGCGTGCCCAGGGGGCGGTGCAAGGCAATCAGGCCGGCTATGCCCGCTTGCTGGCCGACGGCGCTGGCGTGGTGGTGGCGGTCGAGGCGGAAGTGGGGCAGGTGGTGGCGGCCGGCGCGCCGGTGGTGCGCCTGGCGCGTGATGGCGCGCGCGACGTGGTGTTCGCGGTGCCCGAAGACCGCTTGGCGCTGCTGCGTGTGGGCCAGGCTGCGCAGGTGCGCCTGTGGGCTGGTGCTCCCAACGGACCAGCGGGCGCGGCCACGCCGATGGACGCCGTGGTGCGCGAAGTGGCGGCCAGTGCCGACCCGATCACGCGCACGTACCAGGTGAAGCTGGCCTTGCCCGAGGGTGCGGCCGCGCCGCTGGGCGCCACGGCCTATGTGACCATGGTTCCGCCCCCCGGTGGGCCCACCGCCGTGATCAAGCTGCCGACCTCGGCGCTGATGCGCTCGGACGCCGGAGACCGCAGTGGCAGCGCGGTCTGGGTGTTTGACGCCGCCACCAGCACGGTGCAGCCGCGCCCGGTGGTGGTGGCCGGCGCCGACGGCAACGAGATGGTGATTGCCTCGGGGCTCAAGCCGGGCGACGAGGTGGTGGCCGCTGGCGTGCATGTGTTGTCGCCGGGGCAGACGGTCACGCGCTTCGTTGCCGCGGCCACGAGGTGAGGCCGGCATGAGTTCGTCCGATTACTCCTCTGCCGACCAGGCCGCCTCCTGGGTCTCCCGCTTCAACCTCTCGCAGTGGGCGCTGGACCATCAGGCCTTCACACGCTACCTGATGATCGTGCTCATGCTGCTGGGGGTTGCGGCGTACTTTCAGCTCGGCCAGGACGAAGACCCCCCATTCACCTTTCGCGCCATGGTGGTGCGGGCCTACTGGCCTGGCGCCACCGCCGAGCAGGTGGCCGAACAGGTGGCCGACCGCATCGAAAAGACGCTGCAGGAGGTGCCCTACGCGGACAAGATCCGCAGCTACTCCAAGCCAGGCGAAACGCTGGTGATCTTTCAGCTGAAGGACTCGTCACCGGCCAAGGAGGTGCCGCAGATCTGGTACACGGCGCGCAAGAAGATCGGCGACATGCAGGCCACCCTGCCGCAAGGGGTGGTCGGGCCATTTTTCAACGACGAGTTCGGCGACGTCTTCGGCGTGATCTACGCGCTGCAGGGCGACGGTTTCTCGTATGCCGACAAGAAACAGGTGGCCGACAGCGTGCGCCAGCAACTGCTGCGTGTGCCCGACGTGAGCAAGGTTGAACTCTTCGGCGCGCAGGACGAGAAGCTGTTCATCGAGATTTCGCAGAAGCGGCTGGCGGTGCTGGGGCTGAACCTGCAGCAGGTGTTCGACGCGCTGGGGCAGCAGAACGCGGTGGCCTCGGCCGGCGCGGTGCAGGCGCCGCAGGACGTGGTGCAGGTGCGTGTGGGGGGCGCTTTCAATTCGGTGGAGCAGCTCGGGGCCATGCCGATCCGCGCGGCCAACGGCACGCAGATCCGCCTGGGCGACATCGCCGACATCCGCCTGGGCTATGTGGATCCCCCTCAGGTGCTGGTGCGCCACAACGGCAAGGACAGCATCGGCCTGGGCATTTCCATGGCCAAGGGTGGCGACATCATTGCACTGGGCAAGGCACTCAAGACCACGGTGGCCGGCATTGAGGCCACGCTGCCCGCGGGCATGGTGCTGGCGCAGGTACAGGACCAGCCCAGCGCGGTGACCAGGAGCGTGAACGAGTTCGTGACGGTGCTGATCGAGGCGGTGGTGATCGTGCTGGTGGTGAGCTTTCTGGCGCTCGGACTGCACCGGCGCGCGGGCAGCAGGGGCCTGCGCGGCTACACGCTGGACATGCGCCCCGGCCTGGTGGTCTTCATCACGATTCCGCTGGTGCTGGCCATGACCTTCCTGGCCATGAACTACTTCAAGATCGGCTTGCACAAGATTTCGCTGGGCTCGCTGATCATTGCGCTGGGCCTGCTGGTGGACGACGCGATCATTGCGGTGGAGATGATGGTGCGCAAGCTCGAAGAGGGCTACAGCATGGTGCGCGCGGCCACCTTCACCTGGGAGGCCACGGCCATGCCCATGCTCACCGGCACGCTGATCACGGCCGCCGGTTTCCTGCCGATCGGCCTGGCCAACTCCACCACCGGTGAATACACCTTCGCGATCTTCGCGGTGACTGTCATCGCGCTGTTGCTCTCCTGGGTTGTGGCGGTGTTCTTTGTGCCCTACCTGGGCGTGCGCCTGCTCAAGGTCAAACCCCACGTGGGTGAGGTGCACGAAGTGTTCGACGGTCCGTTCTATGTGCGTTTCCGCGCGCTGGTGGACTGGTGCGTGCAACACCGCTGGATCACCATCGGTGCCACCGTGCTCACCTTCGTGCTGGGCATCGTCGGCATGGGCCAGGTGCAGCAGCAGTTCTTCCCGGATTCGAGCCGGCCCGAGATTCTGGTGGACGTGTGGCTGCCCGAGGGCAGCAGCATCAAGGCCATGGACGAGGTGACGAAGCGGCTGGAAGCGCGCATGACGGCAGAAGAGGGCGTGACCAGCGTGAGCACCTGGATCGGCTCGGGCGTGCCGCGCTTCTATCTGCCGCTGGACCAGATCTTTCCGCAGACCAACGTGTCGCAGATGATCGTGTTGCCCAAAGACCTGAAGACCCGCGAGCGCCTGCGCAAGGCGCTGCCGGCCTTGCTGGCGACCGAGTTCCCCGAGTTGCGTGGCCGTGTGAAGCTGCTGCCCAACGGCCCTCCCGTGCCGTATCCGGTGCAGTTCCGCGTGGTCGGCACCGACCCCACGCAGTTGCGCACGCTGGCCGACGAGGTGAAGGTGGCGATGCGTGCCAACAGCAACATGCGCGGCGTGAACGACAACTGGAACGAGTCGGTCAAGCGCTTGCGGCTGGAGGTGGACCAGGCCAAGGCGCGTGCGCTGGGTGTGTCCAGCCAGTCGATCGCCCAGGCCGCGCGCACCCTGCTCACCGGCAGCACCGTGGGCCAGTACCGCGACGGTGACAAGCTGATCGACATCGTGCTGCGCCAGCCCTTGAGCGAGCGCGATGCGATCAGCGATCTGGCCAACACCTACCTGCCCACGAGCAGCGGGCAAAGCATTCCGTTGTTGCAGATTGCCAAGCCGGTGTTCGACTGGGAGGCCGGTGTGCTCTGGCGGGAGAACCGCGACTACGCGATCACGGTGCAGGGTGATGTGGTGGAAGGTCTGCAGGGTGCCACCGTCACGGCCGAGCTGCAGCCGGTGCTCAAGCAGATCAGCGACGGCTGGGCGGCGCGCGGGCTCTCCGACTATCGCATCGAGGTGGCGGGCGCCGTGGCCGAGAGCAGCAAGGGTTCGTCGTCGATCGTGGTGGGCATTCCGCTGATGCTGTTCATCGTCTTCACACTGCTCATGCTGCAGTTGCAGAGTTTCAGCCGCTCGGTGCTGGTGTTCCTCACCGGCCCCATGGGCCTGGCGGGTGTGGCGGGCGCTCTGCTGTTGCTCAACCGGCCGTTCGGCTTCGTGGCGTTGCTGGGCGTGATTGCGCTCATGGGCATGATCCAGCGCAACTCGGTGATCCTGATCGACCAGATCGAGCAGGACCGCGCGCGTGGCGTGCCGGCGTGGGACGCGGTGGTCGAATCCGCTGTGCGGCGCATGCGGCCGATCGTGCTGACCGCCGCTGCGGCTGTGCTGGCGATGATTCCGTTGTCGCGCAGTGTGTTCTGGGGCCCAATGGCGGTGGCGATCATGGGGGGCCTTGTCGTTGCGACGGTGTTGACCTTGCTGGCTTTGCCTGCGATGTATGCGGCTTGGTTTCGGGTGAAGAGGGAGCCTGACGCTTTGTAGGCGATGCACCGCGCCCGCGAGCCGAAGTGACGTTGACTCACTCACAGACTGAGTGATCACGTGGTCGCCGATGACCGGGGCCGCCGGATAGAAGGGCATCCACCTTGGTCAACAATGGCTCCATGCGACTAAGACACATCGAAGTTTTCAACGCGGTCATGCAAACCGGCAGCGTGAGCGCTGCCGCCCGCATGATCAACGTGACGCAGCCGGCGGTGAGCCGCACCTTGCAGCATGCCGAGCTGCAACTCGGCTTCCAGCTCTTCCAGCGGGTCGGTGGACGACTCAAACCCACGGTGGAAGCGCAGACCCTCTACCCGCACATCGAACGCCTGTTTGCGCAGCTCGACGAGGTGCAGCGCCTCTCGGCCAGCCTCAAGGCCGGGCGCGGCAAAGGGGAATTGAGGGTGCTCACCGTGCTGGCGTTGAGCTATGAGGTGTTCCCGCGCGCGATGCGCCTGTTTCGCGAAAAGCACCCTTCGGTCGTGGTTCACCACGAAGCCCTGCATTCACCCGAGATCGTGTCCTCGCTGGTGCTGCAGGAAGCCGATGTGGGCTACGTCTTCAGTGCGGTCACACATCCGGCGCTGGCGCAGGAGCGGCTGGCCGAGCGGCGCGTGGAATGCGTGGTGCCCAAAGGCTTGCTGAGCGCCAGACAGGTCAAGGCCGGCACGATCACGCTGGCCCAGCTCGCCAAGCTGCCGGTGATCGCGCTCGACGGGCAGGATCCCCTGGGCATGTTGCTGGCCCACACCGTGCGCGAGGCGGGCACCGGTCTCAACGAAGTGATCACCGTGCAGACCTACCACGTGGCCCTGGCGCTGGCCCATCACGGGGTGGGCGTGGCCATGGTGGAGGGGTGCACGGCCGCGTCGGCCGATCCGCAGCGGGTCGACGTGCTCACGCTGGAGCCCGCCATCGCCACCTCGGTGCACATGCTGCGGCCCACGGCCAGGCCCAATTCGCTCACCTCGCGCGCGTTCACGCGCTGCATGCAACAGGCCCTGCAGCAACTGGCCTGAACGACGCGGCCAGCTCGCGCGCCACGCGCTCGGCGCTGCCGAAGGCCAGCGTGAAGCCCAGCGCGCCGTGGCCAGTGTTGAAGAACAGGTTGGATGGTGATCCGCGCAGCCGACCGAGCACCGGCAGGCCGGTCGGTGTGGCAGGGCGCAGGCCGGTCCAGGGGTTCAGCTCGGCGGGCGCTTCCAACTGCGGAAACACATCGCGCACGCTGGCCAGCAGGGACTGGATGCGTGCGGGGTCGATGCTCCGGTCATGCCCGACCAGCTCGGCCATCCCGGCCACGCGCAGGCGCTCTCCGATGCGGGCAAACACCACCTTGCGCGACACATCGGTCACGTTCACCCGAGGCGCTGCGGCGCAGGCTGGCAAGGTGATGCTGTAGCCCTTGAGCGGGTACACGGGCACGTCCAGTCCAAGGGGGCGGGCGAGCCGGGGTGAGGCGGAACCCAACGCCAGGACGAACGCGTCGGCCTCCAGGGGGCCGTGGGGTGTTTCGGCCGAGCAGACGCGATCGGCCTTGCGCACCAGCCGCGTGACCGGGATGTCGAACACAAACCGCACGCCGCGCGCCTGCAACAGTCGCTGCAGCTCCTGGCACACCTTGAAGCAGTCGGCCGCGCATTCGCCGGGCGTGTGGATGGCGCCCGAAAAACGGGGCGCATAGCCGGCCAGGGCGGGCTCGACGGCCACCGCGTCCGCCGGCGAGAGCGCGTGTTGCACGCTGCCCAGGGATCGCTGCAGGTCCATCTGGCGCCGCGCGGCGGCAAAAGCGGATTCATCGGGATAGAGCACGAGTTTGCCGGTGGTTGAAAAATCGCAATCGATGTTTTCCTGGGCCACCAGGCGTTCGAAGCCGGCGCGGCTTTCGGCCGCCAGCGTGAGCAGCGCGGCTGTGGTGTCGTGCGACACGCTGGCGCGGCAGGCGGCGAGAAAGCGCAGGCCCCAGGCCCATTGCTGCGGGTCCATCTGGGGGCGGAGTTTCAGCGGGGAGTCGCTGGCCAGCAGCAGTTTGGGCAGCTGGCGCCAGATGCTCGGGTCGGCCAGTGGCTGTACATAGGCGTAGCTCAGTTGCGCGCCGTTGGCCTCGCTCGCGCCGGTGCCGGCCCGTGCACTGTCGACCACGGTCACCGTGTGTCCGTCGCGGTGCAGTTGCCATGCCGTGGCCAGGCCGACGATGCCCGCGCCCAAGACGCAGACATGCAGGGAATGTGTGGGGCGGTTGTCCATGGCGCACGACTGTAGGCAGGTGAAGCGCTTCTGAAAAATGCCAACAACGACACCGCCCATGCCACAAAGTCATGGGCCGGCGGTGGGTGGCGAGGCCATAAACGCGCGGCATGGATCGGCACCAAAAAGGCATTTTCCCAAGGGCGCGGGGCTGCCTACACTGACCCACCGTTCAACACCGCCCGCCTCATCCATGCCCACTGCCAGCCTGCCCGGAACCCGCGTTTTCCATCGCCAGCTCAGTCACCAGTTGCCCACTGCGGTCAGTGGCCAGGGCATCACGCTCACAGACGCGGGTGGCCGGACTTACCTGGACGCCTCGGGTGGTGCGGCGGTGTCCTGTCTGGGCCACGGCCACCCGGACGTGATCGCAGCCATGCACGCGCAGATCGACCAGCTCGCGTATGCGCACACCAGCTTCTTCACCACCGAGGTCGCCGAGAAACTGGCCGACCTCTTGATGGAGACAGCGCCGCCCGGCATGAGCCATGTGTATTTCGTGAGCGGCGGCTCGGAGGCGATGGAGGCTGCGCTGAAGATGGCGCGCCAGTACTTCGTGGAGATCGGTCAACCGCAGCGTCGGCACTTCATCGCCCGGCATCAGAGTTACCACGGCAACACCCTGGGCGCGCTCGCCGTCGGCGGCAACGCCTGGCGGCGCGAGCAGTTCAAGCCGCTGTTGATCGACGTGACCCATGTGGCACCGTGTTACGAATACCGCCACCGGCGCGACGACGAAACCGCCGAGCAGTATGGCCAGCGCCTGGTGGCCGAGCTGTCCGATGCCATCGACCGCCTCGGCGGCGAGAACGTCATGGCCTTCGTGGCCGAGACCGTGGGCGGCGCCACGGCGGGCGTGCTCACGCCGGTGCCGGGTTACTTCAAGGGCGTGCGTGAACTGTGCGACCGCCACGGCATCCTGCTGATCCTGGACGAGGTGATGTGCGGCATGGGGCGCACCGGCAGCTTGCACGCCTGCGAGCAGGAAGGCGTGGTGCCCGATCTGATGGCCATCGCCAAGGGCTTGGGCGGTGGTTATCAGCCCATCGGTGCCGTGCTGGCGCAGGGCAGGGTGGTGGACGCGTTTCGCCAGGGCAGTGGTTTGTTTCAGCATGGCCACACCTACCTGGGACATGCCATCGCCTGTGCTGCCGCGCTCGCCGTGCAGCGCGTGATTCAGCGCGATGGTTTGCTGGCGCAGGTGCGCGAGCGCGGGCAGCAACTGCAGGCTCTGCTGCACCAGACATTTGACGACCATCCTCACGTGGGCGACATCCGCGGACGTGGCCTGTTCTGGGGCATTGAGCTCGTGGCCAACCGCGGCAACAAGCAGTGGTTCGACCCCGCGCGCAAGCTGCACGCCCGCATCAAGAGCGAAGCCATGGCCGCTGGCCTGATGGTCTATCCCATGGGTGGCACGGTGGACGGACGCTGTGGCGATCACGTGTTGCTGGCGCCGCCCTTCATCAGCACGCCGCAAGAGCTGGAGCAGATCGTGGACCGGCTGGCCGGTGCGATCGACAAGGCGGTGGCCGCCTGATGCCGGCCTTGATACATGACGCATTTGCATGCCCATCTGGGGTAAACCCCGTCGCCGCGAGGGCGGGTCTGCACGAAGCTTGCTTTTTCGACAAACACCTTCGTGTCCGCACCAAGTTTGTTCAACCACGTAGAAACCTCCAGGAGCCATCCGCATGAAAAACATCTCCCTCAGTCTGAGCACACTGGCCGCTGCGACGGCCCTCATGGTTCCCATGGCACCGGCCCAGGCGCAACAGAAATTCATGACCATCGGCACCGGCGGTGTCACCGGCGTGTACTACGCAGCGGGTGGAGCCATCTGCCGTCTGGTGAACAAGGATCGCGCCAAGCACGGCATCCGCTGCTCGGTGGAATCCACGGGCGGCTCGGTGTTCAACGTCAACACCATCAAGGCCGGTGAGCTCGATCTGGGCTTCACCCAGTCGGACGTGCAGTTCAACTCCCTCAAAGGCGTGGGCCAGTTCAAGGACGCTGGAGCCTACGGCGACCTGAGAGCCGTTTTCGCCGTCCACCCCGAGCCCTTCACGGTGGTGGCACGCAAGGAAGCCAACATCACCAAGTTCGAGGACTTCAAGGGCAAGCGCTTCAACGTGGGCAACCCGGGTTCGGGCACACGCTCTTCGATGGAAGAGCTCATGAGCGCGATGGGCTGGAAAATGGGCGACTTCTCGCTGGCCTCCGAACTCAAGGCCGACGAACACGGCCCGGCGCTGTGTGACGGCAAGATCGACGGTTTCTATTACGCAGTGGGCCACCCGAGCGCCAACATCCAGGACCCGACCACCTCCTGCGGCGCCAAGCTGGTGTCCATCACCGGCCCTGCGATCGACAAGCTCGTGGCCGACAAGCCCTACTACGCCAAGGTCACGCTGCCCGGCGGCCTGTACCCGAACAATCCGCAGCCGACCAATACCTATGGCGTGATCGCCACCGTGGTGGCCTCCAGCAAGACGCCGACCGACACCGTGTATGCGGTGGTCAAGTCGGTGTTTGAGAACTTCGATGAGTTCAAGAAGCTGCACCCTGCGCTGGCCAACCTCAACCCCGAGAACATGATCAAGGACGGCTTGAGTGCGCCGCTGCACGAAGGTGCGGTGAAGTACTACAAGGAAAAAGGCTGGATGAAGTGATCTGCGCGGGCCTGCAGGCGGGCCTGACGTGATCTCCATGGCGAAGTGATCTTCGCCATTTTTTTAGCCTTCCCCAGCGGACCTGATGCCATGACAACAGACCTCGAAAAAGCGCCGGAAGCCTTGCAGCAACTTGTGGCCGACAGTGACACGGGTGGACGAAAACCCTCGGGTGTCACAGCCGGCGTGGTGTTCGCCGTGGCCATGCTCTGGGCACTGTTCCAGTACTGGTACGCATCGCCCCTGCCGTTCGCGCTGGGCTTCGGCATCCTCAACGACACCGAGGCGCGCGCGATCCACCTGGGCTTTGCCCTGTTCCTGGCCTTTCTGGCCTGGCCTGCGTTCAAGGGTTCTCCGCGCAACCGGGTGCCGGTGGTGGACTGGGTGCTGGCGCTGGTGGCCGCCTTCTGCGGCGCCTACATCATGCTGTTCTACGCAGAGCTGGCCACCCGGCCCGGCCAGCCCAACACCATGGACATCGTGGTCGGGTCTGCCGGTGTTCTGCTGCTGCTGGAGGCCACGCGCCGCGCGGTGGGCTGGCCCATGGCGGCGCTGGCGGTTGTCTTCCTGGCCTACTGCCTGCTCGGACCGTACCTGCCCGAGGTGCTGTCGCACAAGGGCGCGTCGGTCAACCGCCTGATCTCCCACATGTGGCTCACCACCGAGGGTGTCTACGGCATCGCGCTGGGCGTCTCGGCGGGCACCATCTTCGTCTACGTGCTGTTCGGCGCGTTGCTGGACCGCGCGGGCGGTGGCAACTACATGATGCAGGTCAGCTTCGCGGCACTGGGCCACCTGCGCGGTGGCCCGGCCAAGGTGGCCGTGGTGTCTTCGGCGCTCAACGGCATGATTTCCGGCTCGTCGGTGTCCAACGTGGTCTCCGGCGGCATATTCACCATTCCGCTCATGAAGAAGGCCGGCTATGGCGGCGTGAAGGCCGGCGCGATCGAGACCATGGCGTCGGTCAATGGCCAGATCATGCCGCCGGTGATGGGCGCGGCCGCCTTCCTGATGGTCGAGTACGTGGGCATCCCGTATGCCGACGTCGTCAAGCACGCCTTCCTGCCGGCCACACTGTCCTACATCGGGTTGCTGTACATCGTGCATCTGGAGGCACTCAAGATGGGCATGCAGGCCATCGTGCAGGCTGTCCACCGGCCCTGGCGCGTGCGCGTGTTGCGCAATGCCCTTGGCATTGCCGGCAGCATCGCGGTCGTCGGTGCGGTGTATTACCTGCTCCAGGGCATCAAGGCCGTCATGGGGCCTGTGGCGCCTTACGCCGTGTCCGCCGTGGTTCTCGCGCTTTACCTGTTTTCGGTGTACCAGGCAGCGAGCTGCCCGGACTTGTCCGACGACATCGACATAGATGATCCCAAGCCGTTGCAGACCTGGCCCACGGTGCGCGCGGGCTTGCACTACCTGATGCCGATCGCCATGCTGATCTGGTGCTTGATGGTTGAAGAAATGTCGCCGGCGCTGTCGGCCTTCTGGGCGGTCACGACCTTGATCGTGCTCATGCTCACCCAGCGCCCGCTGATTGCGATGTTCCGTCGCAGCAGTGGCGTCGGCACGTGGCTGCAAGGCTGGGACTCGGTGGTGGGGGGCTTCAACGATGGCTCGCGCAACATGATCGGTATTGGCGTGGCCACCGCCACGGCGGGCGTGATCGTGGGGGCCATCACGCTCACCGGCCTGGGCCTGCGCATGACGGAGTTCGTGGAGTTTGTGGCACAGGGCAACGTGATGGTGATGCTGCTCTTCATCGCCTTCGTCTGTCTGGTGCTGGGGCTCGGTGTTCCCACCACGGCCAACTATGTGCTGGTGGCCACGCTGATGGCGCCGGTGGTGGTGGAGTTGGGCGCGCAGTCGGGGATGATCATTCCCCTCATTGCGGTGCACTTGTTCGTCTTCTATTACGGGATCATGGGCGACATCACACCCCCCGTGGGATTGGCGACGTTCGCGGCGGCAGCCATCTCGGGTGAGGACGCCATCGAGACCGGCGTTCAGGGCGCGGTATATGCGCTGCGCACCGTGATCCTGCCCTTCATCTGGATCTTCAATCCGCAGCTGCTGCTGATCAACGTGCACGGCTGGGGCGAACTCATCCGCTTGCTGTTGGCCTGCACGCTGGCCACGCTGATCTTCGCGGCTGTGACCATGAACTGGTTCCGCGTGAAAAGCCGCTGGTGGGAAACCGCGCTGCTGGCGGTGGCGGTGGTGCTGCTGTTCCGCCCCGACTTCTTCATGGATCGCATCACACCCGAGTACCGCCAGGTGCCGGCGACACAGATCTACGACGTGGCGCGAGACACCGCCGCCGACGACCGCGTCGTGATGATCATCCAGGGCATGACCATCGAGGGAGACGATGTGGTGAAGACCGTGGCGGTGCAGCTGGGCGAGAAGGGCGAGGACGGACGCAAGCGCCTGACCGAAGCCGGCTTGCAACTCGTTCCTCTGGGTGATGCGGTCCAGATCGGGCAGGTCAAGTTCGGCACGCGTGCGGCCAAGTCGGGCTTCGAGCAAGGTTGGGATGTCACGGGCGTGCAAGTCCCCACCGATCGGCCCACGCCACACTGGTTTTACCTGCCGGCCCTGCTGTTGACCCTGCTGGTTTGGTGGAACCAGGGCCGGCGATTGCCTGCGGCGCGCCTTCGGAATGCGATCTGACATGCGCATTGCCCTGATTCATGCCCTGGCGCACTCGGTGGCGCCCATCAACGAGGAACTGGAGCGCCGTTGGCCCGAAGCGATCCGCATGAACCTGCTCGACGACAGTCTGTCGGCCGATCTGGCGCGCAGCGGAGCGGGGCTGGACGCCGCCATGCACCAGCGGTTCGAGGACTTGTCCGCCTATGCCGAGCGCGCGGGGGCCCATGGAATCCTTTTCACCTGCTCCGCCTTTGGTCCCTGCATCGAGGCAGCGGCAGCGCGCCGGCCCCACATGCCGGTGCTCAAGCCCAATGAAGCCATGGTGGTCGACGCAACCGCACATGGCGGGCGTGTGGGCCTGATTGCCTCCTTCGGTCCCACGCTTGAGTCGATGCCGCCCGAGTTCCCGTCGGGAACCGCCTTGGTCACCCGCCTGGCAGCCGGTGCGCTGGAGGCTCTCAACCGCGGTGACACCGCCGGGCACGACGCGCTGGTCGTCGAGGCCGCGCGCTGGCTCGCCGACCAGGGCTGCGATGTGATTGCATTGGCGCAGTTCAGCATGGCACGCGCGCAAATGGCGGTGCACAGGGCCGTGGACCTGCCGGTGCTCACCACACCGGGCAGCGCCGTGCGCATGCTGCGCCATCGCCTGGGGGCCTGAGCGGCGTTCGGGCTGCATGCTGGCAAGGGCTACAATCGAGGGTTGCCGTGAGGAGGACAAGGCGTGGCGCAGACCCATCTGCGCCGGGCCCGAAAACCCCAACCAGGCGCGCGGGTGGCGAAATTGGTAGACGCACCAGGTTTAGGTCCTGACGCCAGCAATGGTGTGGGGGTTCGAGTCCCCCCCCGCGCACCACCACAGACACATGCATCCCCGGTTCGTCCAGGCAGGCTGGCCGAACCGCAATTTTTGGGCATCACCCTTTTGGAGAGAACCATGACCGTGACCGTTGAAACCCTGGAAAAGCTCGAGCGCAAGATCACGCTCTCGCTGCCGGCCAATGTGATCCAGAACGAGGTGGCGAACCGCCTCAAGCGCCTGGCTCGTGATGTGAAGATGGACGGTTTCCGTCCGGGCAAAGTGCCCATGAACGTGGTCGCCCAGCGCTACGGTTATTCGGTCCACTATGAAGTGATGAACGACAAGGTTGGCGAGGCTTTCGCCACCGCCGCCAACGAAGCGCAACTGCGCGTCGCCGGCCAGCCCAAGATCACCGAAAAGGAAGGCGCGCCCGAGGGCGAACTGACTTTTGACGCGGTGTTCGAGGTGTATCCCGAAGTCAAGATCGGTGATCTGGCCACCGCCACGGTGGACAAGGTCTCGGCCGAAGTCGACGCCGCCGCCATCGACCGCACCCTGGACATCCTGCGCAAGCAGCGCCGCACATTCGCGCAACGCGCCCAGGACCAGGCCGCCCAGGATGGCGACCGCGCCACCATCGATTTCGCCGGCAAGATCGACGGCGAGCCGTTTGAAGGCGGCAAAGCCGAAGCCTTCCAGTTCATCGTGGGCGATGGCCAGATGCTCAAGGAATTCGAAGACGCCGTGCGCGGCATGAAGCAAGGCGAGAGCAAGACCTTCCCGCTGGCCTTCCCCGAGGACTACCACGGCAAAGACGTGGCCGGCAAAACCGCCGACTTCCTGGTCACGGTGAACAAGCTTGAAGCCGCCCATCTGCCCGAGGTGGACGAGGCGTTGGCCAAGTCGCTCGGCATCGCCGACGGCACCGTCGACGGCCTTCGCGCCGACATCAAGAAGAACCTGGAGCGCGAAGTCAAGTTCCGCCTGCAGGCGCGCAACAAGCAGTCCGTGATGGACGCGCTGATCGCCACGTCCGAACTGGACCTGCCGAAATCGGTGGTGCAGTCTGAACTCGACCGCTTGGTGGAAGGCGCTCGCGCCGACCTCAAGCAGCGCGGTGTGAAGGACGCCGAGAAGGCGCCGATTCCCGAAGAGCTCTTCCGCCCGCAGGCCGAGCGCCGCGTGCGCCTGGGTCTGGTGGTGGCCGAGCTGGTGCGCGCCAACGAACTGCACGCCAAGCCCGAGCAGATCAAGGCCCACATCGACGAGCTGTCCGCTTCCTACGAGAAGCCGGCCGACGTCGTGCGCTGGTACCAGGGCGACAACCGCCGCATGGCCGAAGTCGAAGCCATCGTGATCGAGAACAACGTGACCGAGTTCGTGTTGTCCAAGGCCCAGATCACCGAAAAGGCGGTCAGCTTCGACGAACTGAT
This sequence comes from Pseudomonadota bacterium, assembly GCA_040385485.1. GTDB lineage: Bacteria > Pseudomonadota > Gammaproteobacteria > Burkholderiales > Burkholderiaceae_C > Hydrogenophaga. The sequence continues at coordinate 111,908 of JAZKHJ010000028.1, forward strand.
GGCTCAAAGCTGATCGGCCTGCCGGGCCTGATCGCAGAGGGCGGAGCGATCCGCCCTTTTTTTTGCCGATTTGAACCCCACGTGCGGTCCACTGACCTTTTGGCGCCTCAAAGGCCATCGCCCTTGTGTGCATACGGCCACAGTGGGTTGGTTACAGTAGTGACACGGCAATGCATCAACACATGGAGAAACGCATGAGCGCAATGGATATTCAAGGCTTGGGCATGGTGCCCATGGTGATCGAAACCTCAGGTCGCGGCGAGCGTGCGTACGACATCTATTCGCGCCTGCTCAAAGAGCGCGTGATCTTCCTGGTGGGCGAAGTCAACGACCATTCGGCCAACCTGGTGGTGGCGCAGTTGTTGTTTCTGGAAAGCGAAAATCCTGACAAGGATATTTCCTTCTACATCAACTCTCCCGGTGGTTCGGTGAGCGCAGGCATGGCGATTTTCGACACCATGAACTTCATCAAACCCGATGTATCCACACTGTGCTGCGGCTTTGCGGCCAGCATGGGGGCATTCCTTCTGGCGGCTGGCGCGAAGGGCAAGCGGTTCTCGCTGCCCAACTCCAAGATCATGATCCACCAGCCTTCGGGTGGCAGCCGCGGCCAGGCGACCGAGATCGAAATCCAGGCCCGCGAGATCCTGAAGACCCGTGAGCAACTCAACAAGATCCTGGCCGAACGCACTGGCCAGCCTCTGGAGCGCATTGCACGCGATACCGAGCGCGACTACTACATGTCTGCCGCTGAATCGGCCGAGTACGGCTTGATCGACAAAGTGATCGACAAACGTCCGAGCGCGAACTGATTCCGACCGTGTGGCGAAAAGCGGGAGACAGTGCCTATAAAGGCGCTTTTCCCGGGTTTGGCGCCCGGAAGGCTTGATCTATCATTGTTCTTACTGTTCCACCTGACCTTCCCCTATGGCCGACAAAAAAGCCGCCTCCAGCGAAAAAGCGCTCTACTGCTCCTTCTGCGGTAAGAGCCAGCACGAGGTCAAGAAGCTCATCGCCGGCCCCTCGGTGTTCATTTGCGATGAATGCATCGACCTGTGCAACGACATCATTCGCGACGAGTTGCCCGGCCTTGAGTCGGTCAAGGCCTCGGGCGAAGACGTGCCAACGCCGTCCGACCTGAAATCCAATCTCGACAATTACGTGATTGGCCAGCAGGGTGCCAAGCGCGCTTTGGCCGTGGCGGTCTACAACCACTACAAGCGCTTGCGCCACAAGCAAACCGCCCGCAAGGACGATGTGGAACTGGCCAAGAGCAACATTCTGCTGATCGGGCCAACCGGTTCCGGCAAGACGCTGCTGGCCCAGACCATGGCGCGCATGCTCAATGTGCCGTTCGTCATGGCCGACGCCACCACGCTGACCGAAGCCGGCTACGTGGGTGAAGACGTGGAAAACATCGTGGCCAAGCTGCTCCAGAGTTGCAATTACGACGTTGAGCGCGCGCAGCAGGGCATCGTCTACATCGACGAGATCGACAAGATCACCCGCAAGTCCGACAACCCGTCCATCACGCGCGACGTGTCCGGCGAGGGCGTACAGCAGGCCTTGCTCAAGCTCATTGAGGGCACCATGGCCTCGGTGCCGCCCCAAGGCGGGCGCAAGCACCCCAATCAGGATTTCCTTCAGGTCGACACGACCAACATCCTGTTCATCTGCGGCGGCGCGTTTGCCGGCCTGGAGAAAATCATCGAGAACCGCACCGAGGCCTCGGGCATCGGCTTCGGCGCCACGGTCAAGAGCAAGAAGCAGCGCAGCCTGACCGAAGCTTTCAAGGAAATTGAACCCGAAGACCTGATCAAGTTCGGCTTGATTCCCGAGCTGGTGGGCCGTGTGCCCGTGATCGCCGCCTTGTCGGAACTCAGCGAGGACGCGCTGGTCGAAATCCTCACCGAGCCCAAGAACGCGGTAGTGAAACAGTTCTCGCGATTGCTGGCCATGGAAGGCGCCGAGCTGGAAGTGCGTCCCGCGGCGCTCAAGGCGATCGCCCGCAAGGCGCTGGCCCGCAAGACAGGCGCGCGCGGCCTGCGATCGATCCTCGAAAACGCGTTGATCGACACCATGTTCGAACTGCCGAGCATGAACAATGTCGAGAAGGTGGTGGTGGACGAGTCCACCATCGACGAAAACAAGCCGCCTTTGCTGGTGTACCGCGAGGCGGCCAAGCAGGCCTGAATGGGCCTGCGACGGGCGCTTCAGGAAGCGCCCCTTAGCGATGCGTCCGGTTGATATCGCCCGCACCAACCCCAGTTACCCGTTTTAGTCGAGGTTGAAATGTCCGGACAAACCCCTCTCCCCAGTTCCCCGGTTGAGTTGCCCTTGCTGCCGTTGCGCGACGTGGTGGTCTTCCCGCACATGGTGATCCCACTGTTCGTGGGTCGTCCCAAGAGCATCAAGGCACTCGAGTCGGCCATGGAGTCCGAGCGTCGCATCATGCTGGTGGCGCAGAAAGCGGCGGCCAAAGATGAGCCATCGACCGACGACATGTTCGAGATGGGCTGTGTGGCCACCATCCTGCAGATGCTCAAGCTGCCCGACGGTACCGTGAAGGTGCTGGTAGAGGGTGTGCAGCGCGCCAAGGTGTTGGCCATTCGCGATGGCGAGAGCCATTTCATTGCCAGCGTGAGCCCGGTCGATCCGGCGGTTGAGCGTGCCGACACGCAATCCAACGAACTGGAAGCCCTGCGCCGCGCGGTGATGCAGCAGTTTGACCAGTACGTCAAACTCAACAAGAAGATCCCGTCGGAAATCCTCACCTCGATCTCCAGCATTGACGATCCGGGCCGCCTGGCCGACACGATCGCAGCGCACCTGCCGCTCAAGCTCGAATCCAAGCAGGTCGTGCTCGACCTCGATCCGGTCAACAAGCGCCTTGAAAACCTGTTCGAGCAGCTCGAGCGCGAGGTCGACATCCTCAACGTCGACAAGAAGATCCGTGGCCGCGTCAAGCGCCAGATGGAGAAGAATCAGCGCGATTTCTACTTGAACGAGCAGGTCAAGGCGATCCAGAAAGAACTGGGTGAAGGCGAAGAGGGCGCGGACATCGAAGAGATCGAGAAGAAGATCAAGGCCGCCAAGATGCCCGCCGAGGCGCGCAAGAAGGCCGATGCCGAGTTCAAAAAGCTCAAGCTGATGTCGCCGATGTCGGCGGAGGCCACCGTTGTCCGCAACTACATCGACGCCTTGGTCGCACTTCCCTGGAGCAAGAAGACCAAGATCAAGCACGACCTGGCGCACGCCGAGGCGGTGCTCAACGAAGATCACTACGGGCTTGAGAAGGTCAAGGACCGCATCCTTGAGTATCTTGCTGTGCAACAACGCGTAGAAAAGGTCAAGGCGCCCATCTTGTGCCTGGTCGGCCCTCCCGGCGTGGGCAAGACCTCGCTGGGGCAGTCGGTGGCCAAGGCTACCGGGCGCAAGTACGTTCGCATGGCCCTGGGAGGCATGCGCGACGAGGCCGAAATTCGAGGTCACCGCCGCACCTATATCGGTGCGATGCCGGGCAAGGTGTTGCAGAGCCTGACCAAGGTCGGCACCCGCAACCCTTTGTTCCTGCTCGACGAGATCGACAAACTGGGCACCGACTTCCGTGGTGACCCGTCGAGCGCGCTGCTTGAGGTGCTGGATCCTGAGCAGAACCACACCTTCGGCGATCACTACGTCGAGGTCGATTTCGACCTGTCCGACGTGATGTTCGTGGCAACCTCGAACTCGATGAACATTCCGCCGGCCCTGCTGGACCGCATGGAAGTGATCCGCCTCTCGGGCTACACCGAGGAGGAAAAGACCAACATCGCGATGCGCTACCTGCTGCCCAAACAGCTCAAGAACAACGGCCTGAAAGAGGGCGAGCTTGAGGTGAAGGAGGAGGCGGTGCGTGACATCGTTCGTTACTACACCCGAGAGGCAGGTGTTCGTTCGCTCGAACGCGAGCTCTCCAAGATCTGCCGCAAGGTGGTCAAGGGGCTGCTGCTCAAGAAGTACACGCCCACCGTGGTGGTGGATGCGGAGAACCTCAACGACTTCCTGGGTGTGCGCAAGTACAGCTACGGCCGTGCCGAGGCCACGAACCAGGTCGGTCAGGTGGTCGGTCTGGCGTGGACCGAGGTGGGCGGCGATCTGCTCACCATTGAAGTCGCGATCATGCCGGGCAAGGGCATCATCACCCGCACTGGTTCGCTGGGCGACGTGATGAAGGAGTCCGTGGAGGCGGCCCGCACCGTGGTGCGCAGCCGTGCCCGCATGCTGGGTATCAAGGACGAGCAGTTCGACAAGCGCGACATCCACATCCATGTGCCTGATGGCGCCACGCCCAAGGATGGCCCAAGCGCAGGCGCTGCCATGACCACGGCCCTCGTGTCGTCGATCACCGGCATCCCGGTGCGGGCCGATGTGGCGATGACCGGTGAGATCACTCTGCGCGGCGAAGTCACGGCCATTGGCGGCTTGAAAGAGAAGCTGCTGGCTGCGCTGCGTGGCGGCATCAAGACGGTGATCATTCCTGAAGAGAACGTCAAGGACCTGGCCGATATCCCGGACAACGTCAAGCTGGGTCTGGAGATCGTGCCGGTGAAATGGATCGACAAAGTGTTGGCCATTGCGCTCGAACGTCAGCCTGTGCCGTTGACAGACGAAGAGGTGGCTGCACAGATTGCTGCGGCTTCCACACGCACGCCTACGCCCGGGCAGGACGCGGTGAAACATTGATCAAAAAAATTGAGGGGGCTTGAAAGAGGCCCGATTTTTAGGTTAGAATTTCGGTTTCCGGCAGACAAGCGGAACAGCATGAAGCAAGTGCTGAAAAATGCGGGAATAGCTCAGTTGGTAGAGCGCAACCTTGCCAAGGTTGAGGTCGCGAGTTCGAGTCTCGTTTCCCGCTCCAGATTCAAAAAGGGAAGCTCTGCTTCCCTTTTTTGTAGCCTTTTCAGATCGGTGCTTTGGTACCTACCCTGATGGCGCGATAGCAAAGCGGTTATGCCCCGGATTGCAAATCCGGTTAGTCCGGTTCGACTCCGGATCGCGCCTCCAAATAAACACTTCTAGATCAACAACTTAGCTCGCAGAATGCGAGCTTTTTTTCGTCTGGTCTTCGCCAAAACGCGCCTAAATGCGCCGGAGTGCGGGGTTCTGCTATCGGAAAGAGGGGCGTTGCCACACGAATACGGACTGGTTTGTCCGTTCATTCAAGTTCTTCAAATTTCTACCGATCTCTCTCCCATGGCCTCTGTACAAAAACGCGGCAACAAATGGCAAGTACGCATCCTCAAGAGAGACCTCCTGCCCAAGGACGTCTATGCAACTTTTGACGATGAGGCTTCTGCAAAACAATATGCACGGATGGTCGAGGGTCTGCTGGACCGCGGGATCGTTCCGGCAGAGCTTGCAGCGTGCGACTCTAAGTCCACTGATCCCACGCTGAAGCAACTTCTCACCGATTACCTGTCCCAAGCCCGTGTGGCTCCAAGTGATAGGCCAATGGTCATTCAGTTAAGCCGTGAGCTGCATTTGGTGCGCTACTCGAACGTAACTGCATCCTGGGCGGATCATTGGATTTACAAGATGAAGGTCGAAGAAAACTTCTCGCCAGGAACGATCCGTAAGCATGTGGGAAGCTTGGCAAGAGCGCTGGATTGGCACATTCGTCGTCAGTCGGATCGCGTCCATCAAATTCCAGTCAACCCACTGCGGCTGCTCCCTCGCTCTTACAGCCAGTACACAAAGAATGAAGCGGATCAACTGGTTCTTGCGGGAAAAAAACCGAAGATTGATGAAAGCCGAGACCGTCGACTGTCAGCGGACGAAGAATCAAACGTTCGTGCTGCCCTATCAGGAGTCAAAAGGCCTGATCGCGAACGGCCCCTGCTCGTCGACGATGCATTTCGATTGTTCTTTGATCTGATCCTCAACACTGGATTGCGTTTGAGCGAGGCCTATCGGCTGCGCGTCGACCACTACGACGCGGCTCAGCACATTCTTCACCTTGATTCAAGTAAGGTCGAAGGCCACATCACCAAACGCAGGTCAGTGCCAGTACCACCATGTTTGCGTGCTCGCTTGCGAGATTGGCGCGATGGAAGAACCGGCCTGATGTTTCCATTCTGGGACGGAGAGGAGGACTCCATGCCGAGGACGTCAGGAAATCTCTCAAACCGCTTTGCAACATTGTTTAAGTACGCAGGGGTGGATGACTTTCGAGAGCACGACCTCCGACATGAAGCCACCTGCCGGTGGGTATCGATGAAGAGCAAAGATGGGGGATGGCTTTGGAGCGAGGCGGAGGTATGCAAGATCATGGGGTGGAGCAGTTCCAACATGTACCTGCGCTACGCGTCGCTGCGCGCGTCAGATCTAGCGAAACGGATGGACTGGTAGTTCCGGTACCGCCTCGAGTAGGTAATAACAGATACGGCGGTCCTTCAATGCTCCGATCTTCAAGTTTCGGGTTGCTGAACTCCCTCAATTCTCTTCAAGGCACGTTCAGACCTGCTTTCTAGTAAGCAGTTATCGAGCTTGGCCCCGATGGCCAAGTCACAGTCTCCCACCCTTGGCCACCCCAAATACCCCCAGGCAAGACCGCTGGATTATGACAACTCGGGTGTGACGGCGATGCGTGCTGCGACCTCCTTGAGGCGGTAGCTGGACTTCCAGACCACGCACCGGAAGCTGGACCGGGAATACCGCAAAGTGCCCACGAACAGGGCGCGGCTTGCGGTACCGGTCGCTGCCGGGCACGCGGGTGGGCGCACCCTTGCCGTAGTCTGCGTATTCCACGCGATGGCGGACACGATTCCAGGCTGATGGCGGACAGTGTTCC
>JAZKHJ010000029.1:0-7167 GCA_040385485.1 Pseudomonadota bacterium
GACGTCTGCCCCAAGGGCCTGAACCCCACGAAGGCCATCGGCAAGATCAAGGAAATGATGGTGATGCGCTCCATTTGAGTGCGTTGACTCTGCCTGCCATGAACGCCGCAACCCATCCCGACCAAACCTCCGAAGCAGCGCTCGACGCGCTGCTGGACGAGCGTGCCCTGAGCAAGCTCCGGTGGCGTTGCCGGCGCGGGCTGCTGGAGAACGATCTTTTCATCGAGCGCTTCTTCGCTCGGTACGAATCTGGCTTGACGGTTCGTCAAGCCGATGCCCTGGGACTGCTGATGGACCTGTCCGACAACGATCTTCTCGATCTGTTGCTTGGCCGCAAAGTGCCCCAGGACGATCTGGCCCGTGACGACGTCACCCGTGTGCTGGGCATGCTTCGTGCAACCCCGCAATCCGCTTAAGCCATTCCCACAAGAAGGAACCCGAATGAAACTCGTTGACAACAAAGCCACCCTGTCGTTCTCCAATGGCAGCCCCAGCGTGGATCTGCCGGTGTACGCCGGCAGCATCGGCCCGGATGTCGTGGACATCCGCAAGCTGTACGCGCAAACCGGCATGTTCACCTATGACCCGGGCTTTTTGTCCACTGCCTCTTGCCAGTCGGCCATCACCTACATCGATGGCGACAAGGGCGAGTTGCTGTATCGCGGTTACCCCATCGAGCAACTCGCCACCCAGTGCGACTACCTCGACACCTGCCACTTGCTTCTCAACGGCGAACTGCCCAACGAGGAAGAGCGCAAGGCCTTCCACAAGCTCGTCATCAACCACACCATGGTCAACGAGCAGATGCAGTTCTTTCTGCGCGGTTTCCGACGCGACGCACACCCGATGGCCGTGCTCACGGGTCTGGTCGGCGGCCTCTCGGCCTTCTACCATGACAGCACCGACATCAACAATCCGAAGCACCGCGAAATCGCCGCGATCCGCCTGATTGCCAAGATGCCGACGCTGGTGGCCATGTCGTACAAGTACGGCATCGGTCAGCCCTACATGTATCCGAAGAACGACCTGAGCTATTCGGGCAACTTCCTGCGCATGATGTTCGGCACGCCTTGCGAAGAGTACGTGGTGAACCCGGTGCTCGAACGCGCGCTGGACCGCATCTTCATCCTGCACGCTGACCACGAGCAGAACGCCTCCACCTCCACCGTGCGCCTGTGCGGTTCGTCGGGCACCAACCCGTTTGCGGCCATCGCTGCCGGCGTGGCCTGCCTGTGGGGCCCCGCCCACGGGGGCGCCAATGAGGCTTGCCTGAACATGCTGGAAGACATCCAGCGCAGCGGCGGCGTCTCCAAGGTCGGCGAGTTCATGGAAAAGGTCAAGGACAAAAATTCCGGCGTCAAGCTCATGGGTTTTGGTCACCGCGTCTACAAGAACTACGACCCGCGCGCCAAGCTCATGCAGGAAACCTGCAACGAGGTGCTGCAGGAGCTGGGCCTGGAAAACGACCCTTTGTTCAAGCTCGCCAAGGAGCTGGAGAAGATCGCACTGGAAGACGAGTACTTCGTCTCGCGCAAGCTCTACCCGAACGTGGATTTCTACTCCGGCATCGTGCAGCGCGCCATCGGTATCCCGGTGAATCTGTTCACCGGCATCTTCGCGCTGGCCCGCACGGTCGGCTGGATCGCCCAGCTCAACGAAATGATCGGCGACCCCGAGTACAAGATCGGCCGTCCACGCCAGCTGTTCACCGGCTCGCCGCGCCGCGACATCAAGCCACTGGCCAGCCGCTGAGAGGCACCCGTCTGCTGAAGAAGCCCGCCACCGAGCGGGCTTTTTTTTCGACCGCGCCTTCGCGGGGCGGCAACCCGGGCATCGTGCTTGGAGATGTCAAATCACTCCTAACTAGAAGAAAATCCATCTTCAGCATCTCGAAACGAGAAGCCCCAACCCCATGCTCTCCGAACGCAACTTCGCCCGCCAGATCGACCTCACCTCGCTGCAGCTCTTCGTGGCTGTGTGCGAGCTGGGCAGCATCGGCCGCGCAGCCGAACGGGAGTTCATCGCAGCGTCAGCCATCAGCAAGCGCCTGTCGGACCTCGAGGGCACGCTGGGCACCACGCTCCTGCACCGTCACACGCGGGGCGTGCGCCTCACGCCCGCCGGTGAAGGGTTGCTGCACCACGCGCGCGCCGTGCTGTACGGGCTGGAACAGATGCAGGTCGAGCTGTCCGAGTACGCCGACGGCGTGCGCGGCCACGTGCGAGTGCATGCCAGCATCTCGGCCATCGTGCAGTTCCTGCCCGAGGACCTGGGCGCCTTCGCGCGCCTCCACCCGCAGGTCAAGATCGATCTTGAGGAACACCTCAGCCCAGAGGTTCTGCGCGCCGTGCAGGAAGGCGCCACCGACCTGGGCCTGTGCAATGGCGCCATGGGCGCGGGTGGCCTGCAGAGCCTGCCCTACCGGCGCGACAGCCTGGTGCTCGTGGTGCCACGCGGGCACGCGCTCGCCAGCGGCGGGCCGGTGGCGTTCGAGGCTTCTCTGCCTTTCGACCATGTCGGCCTGCATGCCAACAGCTCGATTCACCTCGCCACGCACCAGGCCGCCACCCTGGCCGGCGCCGCCGTGCGCGTGCGCATCCGCGTGACCGGCCTGGATGCGATGTGCCGCATGATCGCCAACGGCCTGGGCGTGGGCGTGATGCCCGAGCGCGCCTTTGATCTGCTGCACACCGGCGACGCCCTGCAGGCGCTGCCGCTGACCGATCCCTGGGCCCAGCGCCAACTGGTGCTGGTGGCCCGCGACTTCTCCAGCCTGCCCGCCACCGCGCGCCTGCTGGTCGATCACCTGACGGCCGACGCCCAACGGCAAGCGGCCTAAAATCATCTTTCTACAAAGGGCCCCACGCCATGCCACGCACGCTCTACGACAAGATCTGGGACGAACACGTTGTCCACACCGAAGAGGACGGCACGTCCGTGCTCTACATCGACCGCCATCTGGTGCACGAAGTCACCAGCCCACAAGCCTTCGAGGGCCTTCGTCAGGCCGGCCGCAAGGTCTGGCGCGTGAGCTCGGTGGTCGCCACCGCCGACCACAACACGCCCACCACCGGCTGGGAACTGGGCTACGACGGCATCACCGACCCGATCAGCAAAGAACAGATCACCACGCTGGACAGCAACATCGCCGAGTTCGGCGCAGCGGCGTTCTTCCCCTTCATGTCCAAGCGCCAAGGCATCGTGCACGTGATCGGCCCGGAAAACGGCGCCACCCTGCCCGGCATGACGGTGGTCTGCGGCGACAGCCACACCTCCACCCACGGCGCCTTCGGCGCCCTTGCCCATGGCATCGGCACCAGCGAAGTCGAACACGTGCTGGCCACGCAGACCCTGCTGGCCAAAAAAGCCAAGAACATGTTGGTTCGAGTGGACGGCCAGCTCCCCAAGGGTTGCACCGCCAAGGACATCGTGCTGGCCATCATCGGCAAGATCGGCACCGCGGGCGGCACGGGTTACACCATCGAGTTCGGCGGTTCGGCTATCCGGGCACTCAGCGTCGAGGGCCGCATGACGGTCTGCAACATGGCCATTGAAGGCGGCGCGCGCGCCGGCCTGGTGGCGGTGGACGACAAGACCATCGAATACGTGAAGGGCCGCCCGCTCTCGCCCACCGGGGTGGAATGGGACCAGGCGGTTGCCTACTGGAAGACCTTGCAGTCCGACGTCGACGCGACGTTTGATGCCGTCGTCGAGCTGGATGCCTCGAAGATCGTGCCGCAAGTGACCTGGGGCACCTCGCCCGAGATGGTGCTGGGCATCGACGGCAATGTGCCCGACCCCGACCGCGAAAAGGACCCCAACAAGCGCGGCGCCATCGAGCGCGCCCTGACCTACATGGGCCTGCAACCTGGCAAGGCGCTCGACGACATCTTTGTCGACAAGGTCTTCATCGGTTCATGCACCAACAGCCGCATCGAGGACATGCGCGAAGCCGCTGCCGTGGTGAAGAAACTCGGCCAGAAGGTCGCGAAGAACGTGAAGCTCGCCCTGGTGGTGCCAGGCTCCGGTCTGGTGAAAGCTCAGGCCGAACGCGAAGGCCTGCACGAAATCTTCAAGGCCGCCGGCTTTGAATGGCGCGAGCCAGGCTGCTCGATGTGCCTGGCCATGAACGCCGACCGGCTAGAGCCGGGCGAGCGCTGCGCCTCCACCAGCAACCGCAATTTCGAAGGCCGCCAGGGTGCAGGCGGCCGCACGCACCTCGTGTCCCCCGCCATGGCCGCCGCGGCCGCGGTGCACGGCCACTTCGTGGACGTGCGCACCATCGCTTGACCTTCCCGTCCGACAACCACCTTCAGGAGACCCACATGAAACGCATCGCATGGATCGCAACTGCCTTCGCCCTCTCGCTGACGCTGGCCGCGTGCAACACCTGGTCCGGCGTCAAGCAGGACGCCAAGGAAGCCGGCACAGCCGCTGGCAAAGGCATTGAAAAGGCTGGCGAGAAGATTCAGGGCGTCGCCAAGTAACGCCCGCGGACCACATCATGCAGAAATTCACCCTCCACAAGGGCCTCGTGGCCCCGATGGACCGCGAGAACGTCGACACCGACGCGATCATTCCCAAGCAGTTCCTGAAGTCGATCCGCAAGACCGGCTTCGGACAGAACCTGTTTGACGAGTGGCGCTACCTCGACAAGGGCGAGCCGGGGCAAGACCCGACCAGCCGAAAGCCCAACCCCGACTTCGTGCTCAACCAGCCGCGTTACGCGGGCGCATCCGTGCTGCTGGCGCGCAAGAACTTCGGCTGCGGCTCAAGCCGTGAGCACGCGCCCTGGGCCATCGACCAGTACGGTTTCCGCGCCATCATTGCGCCGAGCTACGCCGACATCTTCTTCAACAACTGCTTCAAGAACGGCCTGCTGCCCATCCAGTTGCCCGAAGCCCAGGTGGCGCAGTTGTTCGACGAGGTGGCGGCCTTCCCAGGCTACGAACTCACCGTCGACCTGGAGCGTCAGGTGGTGATCAAGCCGCAAGGCGAAGAGCTGCCGTTCGAGGTGCAGGCGTTCCGCAAGTTCTGCCTGATCAACGGCCTGGACGACATCGGCCTGACCTTGCGCTACAAGGACAAGATCGCGGCGTTCGAAGCCGAGCGTCTGGCGACCAAGCCTTGGCTCGCGCACACGATGCCGGTGGCCTGACCCACCCCCGTTGCTTGCTCACTTCGTGTAGCCGCATCCCCCCTCAAGGGGGCAACACCTGCGGCCCGGCAAAGCCGGTTCCGCGGAGTTTCTGAATCTCTTCTTCTACTTCCAACATGAAAATCGCAGTTCTTCCGGGTGACGGCATCGGCACCGAAATCGTCGCCGAGGCCGTGCGGGTGCTCGAAGCACTCGAGTTGCCCATCGAAATGGAGTCGGCCCTGGTGGGTGGCGCGGCCTATGAAGCGCATGGCCACCCGCTGCCCGACGCCACGCTCAAACTGGCGATGGACGCGGACGCCGTGCTGTTCGGCGCCGTCGGTGACTGGAAGTACGACAAGCTGGACCGCCCGCTGCGCCCGGAGCAGGCCATCCTGGGCCTGCGCAAGCACATGGGCCTGTTCGCGAACTTCCGCCCGGCGATCTGCTATCCCGAGCTGGTGGGGGCCTCCAGCCTCAAGCCCGAGATCATCGCGGGCCTGGACATCCTCATCATCCGCGAGCTGACGGGCGACATCTATTTCGGCCAGCCACGCGGCCGGCGCATCGCCACCGACGGCCACTTCCCCGGCACGGAGGAAGCCTTCGACACCATGCGCTACAGCAAGCCCGAGATCGAGCGCATCGCCCACGTGGCGTTCCAGGCCGCGCGCAAGCGCAACAAGAAGGTCACCAGCGTCGACAAGGCCAACGTGCTGGAAACCTTCCAGTTCTGGAAGGACGTGGTCACCGACGTCCATGCCCAGTACCCCGACGTGGAACTTGACCATATGTACGTGGACAACGCGGCCATGCAACTGGTGCGCGCGCCCAAGAAGTTCGACGTGGTCGTCACCGGAAACATGTTCGGCGACATCCTCTCCGACGAGGCCTCCATGCTCACCGGTTCGATCGGCATGCTGCCCTCGGCTTCGCTGAACACGAAGAATCAGGGCCTGTACGAACCCAGCCACGGCAGCGCGCCGGACATCGCCGGCAAGAACCTGGCCAATCCTCTGGCTACAATACTGTCCGCTGCCATGATGCTCAAATTCACTTTCAACCAGACCGAAGCCGCCGACCGCATTGAACGTGCGGTCAGCAGCGTGCTCGCGTCCGGCCTGCGCACGACCGACATCTGGTCTGAAGGCACGACCAAGGTGAGCACCCGCGGCATGGGTGATGCCGTCGTGGCCGCCATCACCAAAACCATTACCAAGGGCTGATACAGCTCCGGTTCGTCACGCCCCTCCCCGGCACGACGAGCCGGGGCAAAACGGTTTTTTAACTGAAGGGCGTTGACATGAAACTCGTAGGACTCGTTGGCTGGCGCGGCATGGTCGGTTCCGTGCTGATGGACCGCATGGTCGCGGAGAGCGACTTCGACCTGATCGAACCGCTGTTTTTCTCCACCTCCAACGCGGGCGGCAAGGCCCCTGCCATGGCGAAGAACGAAACCACGCTGCAGGACGCGCACGACATCGCGGCCCTCAAGCGCTGCGACATCGTCATCACCGCCCAAGGTGGCGACTACACCAGCGAGGTCTATCCCAAGCTGCGCGCCGCTGGCTGGAACGGCCACTGGATCGATGCCGCGTCCACGCTGCGCATGGACAAGAACGCCGTCATCATCCTGGACCCGGTCAACCTGCCGGTGATCCAGAACGCGCTGGCCCAAGGCGGCAAAGACTGGATCGGCGGCAACTGCACCGTGAGCTGCATGCTCATGGGCGTGGGCGCGCTGTACAAGGCGGGTCTGGTTGAGTGGATGAGCACACAGACCTACCAGGCCGCATCGGGTGGTGGTGCTCAGCACATGCGCGAGCTGCTCACGCAGTACGGCACGCTCAACGCCGAGGTGAAGGCCCTGCTCGACGACCCCAAGAGCGCGATCCTGGAGATTGACCGCAAGGTGATCGCCAAACAGCGTTCGCTCAGCGGCGCCGAGACCGCCAACTTCGGCGTGCCGCTGGGTGGCTCGCTGATCCCCTGGATCGACAAGGACCTGGGCAACGGCATGTCCAAGGAAG